>JALYWF010000003.1 GCA_030852845.1 Pseudomonadota bacterium | reverse complement strand
CGTGCCCAGGATCAGCTCGGCATCATCGGCATAGAAGTCGGCGAAGTTCTCTGCATCCTCGCGGCCGAAGTTGTTGTAGTAGCGGGTGATCAGGTCCTGGATCTGCGCGCGGTCGATGAGCGTCTGGGCGGTGATCGCGGGCGACTGCGAGGCACCCGCCGGCGTGATCGCCAGGCAGCAGATGGCTGCGACGACACCCAGTCCGAATGTCCTCGCGCGCAATGTGAAATTCAGCATGTGGAAGCCCCCCGTGAGAATTGGCGCACCAGCGTAGGGCGGGGCCGAACGCGGGGCAAGGCGTCAGGTGGCGTCCTTGGTGGCCACACTCTTCAATATCCGCCGCTCGAACCGGCTCATCACCGCCAGCACCAGCCAGGCCAGCACACCGGCAAGCAGCCCGGTGAGGATCTGCCCCAGGCCGATGGCCACGCTGGCCGCGGCGGTCATCCATATGCCGGCTGCAGTGGTCAGTCCGTGGATGACCTTGTCTTCGCGGATCTTCAGGATGGATCCGGCCCCGAGGAAGCCGATGCCGGTGATCACGCCCTGGATCACGCGGGAAACGGCGTCGTCACGCATGCCGGATTCCAGCGCGGTAATCACGAACAGGGAGGTTCCCACTGCGACCAGCATGTGCGTGCGCAGGCCTGCAGCCTTGCCCGAGCGTTCGCGCTGATAGCCGATGAGGGCACCCAGCGCCAGGGCCGCCAGCATGCGGATGAGGAAACGCGCGAATGTCGGCAGGTCAGGCAGTCCGCCCAGTTCCCGCAGGATCAGCTCCATGGGGAGCCCACGCTGGTGTCAGATCCGCAGTTCGCCGTGCACTCCGCCGTCATCGACGTCAGCTCCCGCCGCGCTGAGCAGCATCTTGATGCCTGCTGCTATCTTGCCATTGGTCGTGGTCCAGTAGTGGCCCGTCTCCGGATGCAGGGCCAGCAGTGTCACGCGCGGGTCATCCTTGCCTTCGAACCAGGCCTCGGCCATGCGGGTCCAGTACTTGTCGATCAGCGCCCGGTCACGGTGGATGGTGGCGCGCCCGGACAATTGCAGATACTCGTACTTGCGGTTGTTCTGCACCAGCAGCGTCACCCGCGGATCCCGCTCGATGTCGCGGTTCTTGTCGCTCGCGGAGGAACTCAGGAACCAGATGCTGCCGTCCGCCTCCACCGCCTGCGCCGCCATGGGACGCACGTCGAAGGGGAAGCTGTCATGACGGGTAACCAGCAGGCAGATGTTGGCGTCGGTGACGATCTCACGCACGGTTTCGATGGCGCGGAAACCGGAGAGCGGCTGCTGTGGCTGGTGGTCCATGTCTGCCATGGCGACTCCTCGCTGTGGGTCAGGCGATTCTCGCCGCCACGCGACGGCGCCATGTCCGGCCATGCACGGCACAGCGTGTAGGAGCTTCCCGCATTCTTGCGATCCAGCTGCGCGGCCTCTACAGTGCCCCCGCACCGTCTCCAATCCACATCATCAAGGGTGCCAGACAAAAATGAAGAACCTGCATCGGGGCATCTGCCTGGCCGCACTGGCCGGCGTCGTTTTCACCGTCACCGGCTGCTCGAAGAACGAGTCGCCGCCGTGGGCAGACCGCAACCAGGCCGTGATCGCGGAACACAAGGTCACCGGCCGCACCCGCGAACTGCCTGAAGTCAAAGTGCCACTGGCGCTGGCCGCTGGCGAGCCGGTGCTCGCCGCCAACCTGCCCACAGCGAACCTCGCTCCTGGCGTCGATGCCAGGCTGGCCTGGGGCCGCGGCGCGCTGCTCGAGCAGGTGACCATGGCACCGCAGGCCGCCTATCCGGCACAGAAACTGGACGAAGAACTCATCATCGTCGTCACCAAGGGCTCCGCCACCGTCGAAGTGGATGGCAAGACCGTTGAGCTGACTGCCGACACCGCCCTCTTCCTGGAGCCGGGCAGCACGCGCAGCATGAAGGCGGGTGCGCAGGGCCTGGAAACCTTCGAGGTGTATTCACCGGTGCGCCTGGATCACCTGGCGCTGGTGGGGCAGGACATCAGCGGCGCAAAGCCAGGCTTTCCCGACCTGGGCGTCTCGCCCTCGCACCAGCCCGGCGTGGTCATCAACCTCAACGAGATCCAGTGGACCCCGCTCACGGATCCCACCGAAGGACTCGACCATCCACGCAGCATCGCCCATGCGCGACTGATCTGGGGCCGCAACGCGCAGGTCAGCATGGTGCGGATGGACCCGGGCTCCACCTTCGTGCGCCACATCCATCCCGAGGACCAGCTCAGCTACACCCTGCGCGGCACGCTGGAACAGGGCGTGATGGACACCACCTACACCGCCGACGACAAGGGCAACCACGTGGTGAACCTGCCCGGTGGCATGGTGCATTCGGCGCAGATGGGTGAATTCGGCGGTGACCAGTTCGATGTGTTCTGGCCCGTGCGGCCGGACTACATCGAACGCGCCAGCAAGCAGCAGGCGCTGCTGGCCGAAGTGATCGAGCCCGGCACCCAGCCGCGCAAGCTGGCCGAGGGCTTCACCTTCGCCGAGGGCCCGACCTGGCTCAACGGCAAACTGTACTTCTCCGACATGTACTTCCGCGACCACAAGGCCGGCGACTGGACGGGCAGCCCGCAGCGCAGCCGCCTGATCGTGATGGAGCCGGACGGCAAGTGGCGCGTGCTGGCCACCGGCATGCAGTCCAACGGCACCATCGCCGCCGCCAACGGCAACCTGATTGTCTGCGACATGTTCGGCCACCGTGTGGTCGAGGTGAACCCGGCCACCGGCAAGGTGGTGAAGGTGCTGTTCGATCGCATCGACGGCAAGCCGCTGGACGGCCCCAACGACATGGTGATGGATGCGCGGGGCGGGCTCTACGTCACCGATCCGCAGTTCACGCCCGAGGAGAAGAAGACCCACCCTGGCCCGCAGCTCTACTACGTGGCCCCGGACGGCAAGGCCAGCCTCGTGGTTCCCGCCGGAGAGTTCGCGTTCCCCAACGGCGTGGAGATCTCGCCCGATGGCAAGACCGTGTACGTGAACAACAGCTGGAGCAGCCCCGGCGAGAACTTCGTATGGGCGTATGACGTGGCCGATGACGGCTCGCTGTCGAACAAGCGCCGCTTCGCGCAGATGCACCTTACGCCCGACGTGCTCAGCGCACCGAAGCTGGATGACCGCTACAACTCCAGCGGTGACGGTACCGCGGTGGACACCGACGGCCGCTACTACGTGGCCACCAAGTCGGGAGTACAGATCTTCAAGCCCGACGGCAGCTACATCGGCACCATCTGGGCGCCGCAGTACCCGGTGAACATCACTTTCGGCGGCCCCGACAACAACACCCTCTACATGGTGGGTGAGTCATCGGCGTGGGTGATTCCCACCAAGGTGCGCGGCTTCCGCCACCCCGCCGGAATCTAGCTCCGCCGGCCCGCGGTCAGGGCGCTGGAAAGTTCTTCTTCTCCAGCGTCCACTTCGGGTCGGTGCACAGCCCGCAGTTTGCTCCCATGAAGCGTGCGCGGCCCTTCGCGTCGCCGCGCAGCTGCCAGTTCAGCCAGTCCACGGCCACCTGCGCGGCAGCGCCGCCATTGGGCTCGTGGTAGGTGCCGCCATGTCCAACCGGCAGGTTGGCCATTGCCACTGGCACGTGGTCGATCAGCGCGAAGTCCTCCATGGCATTGGCGTAGGCCACATCAGTCGGCCCGCCAATGATGTAGAGCACCGGCGTATGGAACTTCTTCAGCGTCGACTTGGGCACTTTCAGGCCGGGCATGGTGCTGCGCTCGCCTTCATAGGTGCCGGTGTTCTGCATGATCAGGGTGGCGATGCGCGGATCGCCGGCCACCAGCGCCGCCTGCAATCCTCCGCAACTGAAACCTGCGACGGCGACCTGCTTCGGATCGATGCGGCCGAAGTACGGGCTGCCTTGGCGTGTGTTCTCGGCCAGTGCCCAGTCGATGGCGGCGATGAGGTCCTCGGGCACGGTCTGGGGAAACGGCAGCCGCTCGGCTGAAGGTGGCGGCGCACCCGGCCCGCTGAGGATGCGTCCGGAGGCGATCACCAGGTATCCGTGCGAGGCCAGTTCGAGCAGGTGGAATCTTGTGCTGGCTGCGTCATTGGAGCAGCCGCCGTTGCCCCAGGCCACCACTCCCAGCTTCTGCGCGCCCATCGCAGCGATGCTGGCGGGGCGATAGACCACATTGCGTGGCAGCGCCGGGATCTGTTCCTTCATCGCCGGATATGGACCCGTGCCCGGTGTGTCCGGTGCGGTGGAAGAGCCGGCCGGTTGCATGGCCGCTGCCTGCGGCGCGACGAATACCGTAGCGGCGATCACCACTGCGCCCACACGTACCGCTGTCCGGATGTCCATGGCTGCTCCTTGCTGACGTAAGCAGTGTACTTCACACCCCTCGCCCCCCGGCTGGGTACTATTGCCATCCAGTCCGGCACCTGCCGGTCCCGGCTGAGCTTTGGGTTCATTCAAGGAGCGTTCATGAGAAGTCATTTGAGCAAGGCGGCACTGTCCATCACCCTGGGTGCGTTGTGCGCGACGGCGGCCCTTGCGCAGGCGCCGGGCCCTGGACGTGGTCCGGGAGCCGGGGGTCCGCCGCCGGGTGGCAATCCAGTGGTGGCCAACCCCATCTACGCCCTGCTCGAGATGGAGATCGCGATCAATCGCCCTGCGCAGGAAGTGTGGAAGCGCATCGGCAAGTTCTGCGACATAGGCGAGTGGTTCCAGGCGCCCTGCACCATCACCGCCGGCAAGGATGGGGAAGTCGGCGCGGTGCGTTCCATCGGCCGCGAGATCCTGGTGGGCAAGACCGAGCTGTCATACACCTACACGCAGCCGGTGCTCGAAGGCCAGGTCTACAACCTGTACCACGGCACGATGGAGGCACGGCCGGTCACGGCCAGCACATCGAAGATCGTGTACACGCTGCTGTGGGACACCTCGATGCTGGCTGACGATGCGGCGCGCGAGCGGGACAAGGCCCAGCGCAAGCAGATGTTCGACGGCGCGCTGAACAACATGAAGATCCTCGCCGAGGGTGGCACGCTGCCGCCGCGTGGCGCGGGTCCCCGCGGCGCGGGCGGGCCTCCGGGCGGCGCCGGTGGCCCCCCGGGCGGTGCA
>JALYWF010000122.1 GCA_030852845.1 Pseudomonadota bacterium | reverse complement strand
GGTCGCTGGAAGTACACCTCCGCGCTGGAGATGGCATGCAGCGATCCGGCGCCGAACTGCGGTGCCACCGGTTCACTGCCACCCTCGACCGTCGGGACGCCCCCGGGCATCAGCAGCCGATCTACAGTGCTCACAGCTTCACGCGGCAGGTGTGCGGCTACGGAATAGGCGATGGTGCGCGGCGCCTGCGACGCCGGATTGGCCACATCCCTTGTCTGCGGTACCCCGCGATAGCCCTGGGCCGGTTGCAATGCGCGCCGGGCACGGCGTGAGGCGGATGGATTCCGTCGCAGGCTGCCGCCGTGGTCCGCGGTGCCGGAAACGGCGTGCCGGCGCTGTTCTGCTGCGCCCCAGCCCAGGGGAATCTCATCATGGTCGAGCACGTAGTCGATGTGCAGCGACAGGGTATCGAGTCCGCGCCAGGCGTATTCACCGATGAGGTCGGTGCCGCCACGGCGCGCCAGGGTGATGAAGCCCACGTCGAACAGGTCGTTGCTGCGCGCGCGCGTGAAGCCATCGCGTGAGTCCGTCAACAGTCTGGTGTAACGGCGCAGGTCGCCGCCGCCACGCTCGTAGCGCTGCGTGAGCCGCTGCCAGGCGGCGCCATTGCGCACCTGCAGCGCGCGCGTGATTTCCGACAGCTGCGCCCGGGGTTCGTAGGCAGTCAGTGCCTGTGGCACCAGGTCGGCTGCGGCCAGTGGTGCCTGCTGGTGGGCGATGGCCTGCGCATTAGCCAGCACGTCTGCATTCCATACCGACAGCGCGGCCTCCAGCGGCGGCAGTGCGGTGCCCAGCACACGATCCACGCCGTCCCAGCCACGCTCCAGTGCCTGCATGGGCGGGCCCAGGTAGGGCACGTAACGCGTGACACGGTCGATGTTGGTGGTGAGGGTGTCCACGTAGCGCGACCAGGCGCGCAGGCTCACCAGCTGCGCGATGGCCACCTCGTTGGCGACCATCGCGCGATTCAGGTAGGCCTGGTAGTTCAGGCTGCGCGCCTCCCAGCTGGCGGCGCTGTAGGCGGCGGCGTCGGCCGCATTGGAGAGGCGGATCTTGTCGTTGATGACCTGCCCGCTGTTGAAGAGCAGGATCACTCCACCCAGCATGGAAGCCAGCAGCGCCAGCATGACCACCAGTGCCTGCCCCGAATGCGGCCGACGCATGTCTACTGGGCCTGGTCGAAGTTGTCGAGCTGCACGCCGCGCTCGGCCTGTGAGACTGCATCGTCACCGGCGTCGTTCACCTCGCTGCGTGCATCGCTGGCACTCTTGCCAGCCAGCGCCTGCGCCGTGACCGCCATCTGCCCCCGGACGGTCTTGCCGAACGCGGTGTACACACCGATCGCGGCGATGGCGATGAGCGCCACGACAATGATGTACTCGGTCATGCCCTGCCCCTGCTGCCTGCGGAAAGTCTTCATGGATGGCTCCTCGTGGTTGGCGTGGAGTTGCATTCCATTACTTTCCGCCGCAGCCGCGGTCCCGGTTATGTGCCCAGTCGGAACACAAATGGCGGTAACATTCCGGAGGTGATTGCGCGCGCCTCGCCGACCCCTGCACTGATCTGCACCCTGCTCTGCCTTGCACCGGCGGCAGCGGTGGCGGCGACGCCGGCGGCAGATTCCTCCAGCCGCATCATCGTGCAGTGGCGCGCCGGGTCAGCGCCGGCGCAGGCCGCGGCACAAACCGCCACCCCGCAACGGCTGGAATCCCTGCGCATGCGCGGCGGCCAGGGCCGTGCCCGCAGCTGGAACATCGGCGGCCCGCTGTCCGTGCTGCAGCTGGACGAGGCGCAATCCGGAACCCAGCTGGCCGCCACGCTGGCAGCGTTGCGCGCCGACCCGGACGTGGAGTTCGCCGAACCGGACCAGCGCGTCAGGGCACATGCCTACGTGCCGGACGATCCGCTCTACTCCGGCCAGTGGTACCTGCGCACCACGCAGCCCTCGGCCATCCGCGCCCACGAAGCCTGGGACGTCACGCGCGGCGCGCCGGACATGGTGGTGGCGGTGGTCGACTCGGGCGTGCGCTTCGATCATCCAGACCTTGCCGGCCGGCTGCTTCCCGGATGGGACTTCATCTCCACCGGCTTCGTGGGCAATGACGGGGATGGGTGGGATGCCGACGCATCGGATGCCGGGGACTTCATCACCGCGGCGGAACTGGGTACGCCGGAGTTTCCATCGGGCAAATGCGGCGGCGGCCCGGACCTGGACCAGCCCATGGAGAGCAGCTGGCACGGCACCCGCGTGGCCGGCATCATCGCCGCCATCGGCGACAACGCCACCGGTATCGCAGGCACGGCGTTCAATGTGCAGATCCTGCCGGTGCGTGTGCTGGGCAAGTGCGGTGGTTATGTTTCGGACGTGATCGCGGGCATGTACTGGGCCGCCGGCATGGCTCCGCCGCCACCCTACCTCTCCCCGCCGCTGCCGCCCGTGAACAGCACACCGGCGCGCGTCATCAACGTGAGCCTGGGCTCGGAGCAGTCCTGCGATGTATCGGCCGCCTACCGCACGGCCGTGCAGCAGATCACCGCCCACGGCGCGCTCATCGTCGCTTCCGCCGGCAACGCAGGTGGCGCAGTGGGTTCACCGGCCGGTTGCCCGGGTACCCTGGCAGTGGCGGGCCTGCGCCACGCCGGAACAAAAGTGGGCTACAGCAACCTGGGACCGCAAGTGAGCATCGCCGCACCCGCCGGCAACTGCATCAACATCGAACCGGGCGCGCCCTGCCTGTTCGCCCTGAACACCACCACCAACCTTGGCCTGCAGGGCCCGGAAGCCAACGGCTATTCCTCCACCACTGTGCAGCCCACGGTCGGAACCAGTTTCTCCGCACCGCTGGTGGCCGGCACGGCGGCCCTGATGTTGTCCACCAATCCGGGACTGACACCGGCGCAGGTGATCTCGCTGATCCGCAGCACCGCCCGCCCGTTTCCCACCACAAGCGACACCACACCGCTGCCGCAAGCCTGCGTCTCACCGGCAGTCAAGCCGCTGCAGGATGCTGAATGCATCTGCACCACCGCCGTCTGCGGCGCCGGCATGCTCGATGCGCAGGCCGCGGTGCAGGCAGCCCTCACCGCCACTCCCGAACCGCCCGCCAGTGACACCGGAGGCGGCGGCGGCCGCGGCGACACCTTGCTGCTCCTCACCCTGCTGCTGTGGCTGGCGCGGCGCCGCACTCCTCTCATTTCGGCTCCGGCCGTCCAATAGGAAACATCCATGGATCTGTTGCAGGCCCTGATCCTCGGGCTGGTGGAAGGCATTACCGAATACCTGCCGGTGAGTTCCACCGGCCACCTGCTGATCGCCCAGCGCCTGATGGGCATCGAGGAAGGCTCGGCTGCCAATGCCTATGCCATTGCCATCCAGGGCGGCGCCATCGTCGCAGTGCTGGGCACCTACCGCCAGCGAGTGGCCGGCATGATCGGCGGGGTGCTGGGCCGCGATGCGGCCGGACTGAAGCTGGCAATGTGCATCCTTGCCGCCTTCCTGCCGGCAGCCATCCTCGGCCTGCTGTTCGACGATGCCATCGAGGCGCACCTGTTCGGCGTGAAACCTGTAATTGCCGCCTGGGTGGCCGGTGGCGCGCTGATCCTGGCGCTGAACGGCTGGGTCGAAAGACATCGCGCGGGACTGGACCTGGCGCAGCTGAGCTGGCGGGCTGCGATGCTCATCGGCCTGTTCCAGGTGGTGGCCATGTGGCCGGGCACCAGCCGCAGCCTGGTGACCATCCTCGGCGGACTGGCCGTGGGGTTGTCGATGGCGGCGGCGGTGGAATTTGCCTTCCTGCTGGGCGTGCTGACACTGACGGCGGCCACCGCCTATTCCATCGTGAAGAGCGGCGACGGCATGCTGGGCAGTTACGGCTGGCCGGCCCTGCTCACCGGGTTCATCGCAGCCTGGCTGTCAGCCGCGCTGGCGGTGAAATGGATGGTCGCCTGGCTGAATCGCCACGGGCTGGGGCTGTTTGCCTGGTGGCGCTTCGCCGCAGCCGGGCTCGCAGCCCTGCTGTTGCTGTAGCCGCCGCGCCGGCCAGGCGCTGCGGCTTATGACTCGGTGATGAACTTGGTCACCAGGCAGGACTCGAGCCCCTCGATGCCTTCCTCGGATCCATGGCCGCTTTCCTTCACGCCGCCAAAGGGTGCCTCGGGCATGGCGATGGTGAAGCTGTTGATGCCCAGCATGCCCGATTCAACCTGCTCGCCCAGCAGGTTCACGCGCTTCGCATTCTGCGTGAAGGCATACGCGGCCAGGCCATAGGGCAGCCGGTTGGCAGCCGCCACCGCCTCTTCGAAATCGCGGAAGGGGTGCAGCAATGCCACTGGTCCGAAGGGTTCCTCGTTCATGATGCGGGAGGATTCGGGCACATCGGCGAGCACCGTGGGTGCGTAGAAGTAGCCGGGTCCCGGCAGCACCTGTCCGCCGGCGAGCAGGCGCGCACCATCGCGCACGGCGTCGTCGATCAGGCCAGCCACCGCAGGAATGCGCCGCTGATGGGCCAGCGGTCCCATGCGCACGTCAGGATCCAGTCCGTCGCCAACCTTCAGTGCACGCACACGCGCGGCAAACCCGGCTGCAAAACGCTCATGGATGCCTTCCTGCACGTAGAAGCGCGTCGGTGATACGCACACCTGGCCGGCGTTGCGGAACTTGGCCGGCAGCGCCAGGTCGAGCACGGCCTCCACATCGACATCATCGAACACGAGCACCGGCGCATGGCCTCCCAGTTCCATGGTGGTGCGCTTCATGCCCGCCGCCGCCAGCTGCGTGAGCTGCTTGCCCACGGGGATCGAGCCGGTGAAGTGCACGGCCCGTATCACCGGGGATGAAATCAGGTGCCGTGACACCTCGGCTGGCTCGCCGAACACGATCTGCATCACGCCGGCGGGCACACCGGCATCCACCAGCGCAGCGGCCACCGCCAGGGCGCTGGCGGGCGTTTCTTCGGCGGGCTTCAGGATCACGGTGCAACCGGCAGCCAGTGCGGCGCCGAGCTTGCGCGCCGGATTGCCCAGCGGGAAATTCCACGGCGCGAAGGCGGCCACCGGCCCCACCGGCTCCTTCACCACCGTCATGCGCATGCCGGGCACCCGCTGCGGCAGCACGCGGCCATAGGCTCGCCGGCCTTCCTCGGCGTACCAGTCGAAAATCTCGGCGGCGGCTGCCAGTTCGGCGCGCGCCTCGCCCAGGGTCTTGCCCTCTTCCAGCGTGGCAATGCGCGCGATGGCATCGCTGCGCTCGCGCAGCAGCTGCGCAGCCTTCTGCAGGATGCGCGCACGCTCGCGTGGCCCCAGGGCCCGCCACGCCGGCCAGGTGCGAGCCGCAGCAGCCAGCGCGCGGTCGAGGTCTGCCGCAGTAGCCAGGGGAAGCTCACCCAGGCTCGCGCCCGTGGCGGGGTTCAGGACGGGGATGGTGTGGCGCCCACTGGCGCCGAGCTGCTCGCCATCAACGAGCAGGTGGAGGTCAGGATAGGTCATGTGAAGGTGATGTTGCGCCTTCACGCCGGGGCCGGACAAGACAATGTCCTGATGCCCATTTGCAATATCTGCGGCGCTACCCCGCCATCGCCTGCGAGCCGGCCGCAGAGGCGTTGAAATCGAGGATCCACGCCAGGCACTGCGCGGCGGGCAGCGCGCGCGTGAAGTGGAAACCCTGTGCATAGTCGTAGCCGGCGCGCGCCAGCGCAGCGGCTTCCCACTCGCTCTCCACGCCCTCGGCCACCAGTTGCAGCTCCAGCGCGTGCGCCATCTGCGCGGTGGACTCCACGATGACGCGATCATCGCGGTTGTGGCGCATGCCCAGCACGAAGGACTTGTCGAGCTTCAGTGCGTGCACGGGCAGGTCGCGCAGGTAACCCAGCGAGGAATACCCGGTGCCGAAATCATCAACCGAGATCACCACACCCAGCGCATGGATGTCGTCCACCACCTTCTGCGCGCGCGCCGGGTCCAGCATCATCGCGCTCTCGGTGATCTCCACTTCGAGCAGCGCGGGCGCAATGCCGGCCTCGTGCAGCAGCGTGGAGAGCAGTGCCGGGAAGGATGTGTCCTGCAGCAGCCGCGCCGAGATGTTCACAGCAATGCGGATCGAAAGCCCTTCATCACGCCATGCACGGATGCGCGCCAGCGCCGTTCGCAGGGTCCACTCGGTGAGGGGCCTGATCAGGTCGGTGGTCTCGGCGATGCCGATGAACTCTCCGGGTGGAATGGATCCCCGGGTCGGATGGAACCATCGGACCAGCGCCTCGCAACTTTCCACTTGGCCGGACTTCAGGTTCACCTGCGGCTGGTAGTGCAGCTCCAGTGCGTTGGCGGCTATGGCCGTACGCAACTCACCGCCCACGGCCAGGCGACGCAGGCTGCCGGCATCGCTGGCCGGATCGTACCTTTCGTGCAGCATGCCGCGGCGCTTGGCCGCATACATGGCGACGTCGGCGGTGCGCAGCAGCGCCTGGGCATCGACGGCATCTTCGGGATAGCGGGCGCTGCCGATGCTGAGCCCCACCTCGATGGCAATGCCCGCCACCTCGATGGGCTTGCGCAGGCAATCCGCCAGGGCCTGCGTGAGATCCACCAACCCATCTTCTGCAGCAGGTTCGTCCAGCGTCACGGTGAACTCATCGCCACCGATGCGCGCCACCAGGCCCCTGCCGCCGACCACGCGCACGAAACGCTGCGACACTTCGCACAGCACCTCGTCGCCGACCTGGTGGCCCAGCGCATCATTCACTTCCTTGAACCGGCACAGGTCCAGCATCAGCAGCACGA
Source organism: Pseudomonadota bacterium (assembly GCA_030852845.1). GTDB lineage: Bacteria > Pseudomonadota > Gammaproteobacteria > Steroidobacterales > Steroidobacteraceae > ZC4RG30. The sequence continues at coordinate 29,461 of JALYWF010000122.1, read as the reverse complement.
CGCGCCGCGGCTGCGCCGCATCCAGCACCTGCTCCAGGTGCGTGATGAGCGCGGTGCGGTTCGGCAGACCGGTGAGTGCATCATGCGTGGCCTGGTGCTGCAACCGGAGCTGCTGGGCACGCCGCTCACGGATGTCGCGCACGAAGGCGGTGAACAGTGGCTCGCGGTGCAGGCGCACGCGGCTGACACTCACCTCCGCCGGAAACCGCTCGCCGGTGGCCGTGCAGGCCTCGGCTTCGCGCATCGTGCCTTGCAGAGCCGCCAGCCCATCCCCGGCGGTCGACAGCAGCGGCACGAACTTCGCCGCCGGCTCACCGATGATGCGCTCGGCTGGCAGGCCGAACAGCCGGCCCGCCGCAGGATTCGCCGTCCTGACAAATCCGCGCACGTCGATGCAGATGATGCAGTCCGCGGAAGACTGGACGACACTGCGCAGCAGCGCATCCCGGCGGCGCAGGCCCAGCGCGTAGGTCAGCGCGCGCGAAGTCTGCCGGTCCAGCGAGCGCAGGGTGACGGCAGCAAAGGACAGCGCCACCACGGTGGCCGGTGCGGCCACCTCCAGCCACAGGCGCGCGGTGGCGAAGGCGAGCAGCGACACGGCGGCAATGGCCAGCAGCAGCGTTGCAAGCAGCAGCAGGTTGCGGCCCCAGCGCATCCGGAACGCCAGCGCGGCGACCGCGGCCCAGCCGGCGAGCAACAGCAACGAAAGCCAGGCGGGCAGTTCCGTCGGCACGCCCTGCGTCACCGTCTCCGTAGCCAGGGCCTGCACGGCAACACCGGGCAGGCTGCCGTACACAGGCACCGCCACCGTGTCGCCCAGTTCCATCGAGTAGTTGCCGATGAAGACATCCCTGCCCGCCAGCAGATCAGGCGCCACGCGACCCTGCAACAGGTCCACATAGGAGATGTATTCGAACGACGCCGGCGAGATCGAATAGTCGATGGGAATATTCCGTGATCCCAATGTGCCGCGGGGATCGATCACGCTGGGGACGCGCACCCCCTCGATGTCCCAGTCACTGCGCCAGAGGCGTGCCAGGCCATCGCTGCTGGTCTGGCGGATCACGGACACCAGCTGCGCATGGCGCGCGAACTGCTCCAGCGGAACCACCGCCCGCGTGGCAGTCACTGCGTCGCCGGCGCCGGAGTCGTAGGAGAAGAACACCGGCAGCAGCACCGGGGAACGTGCATCTTGCAGTGCCTTGGCAAACCAGGCGTCATCGAGTGCCCGCTGCGGGGAGCTGAAGTCGATGTCGAAGAAGATCCTTGCTGGAGCGCGCGGCGCATCGAAGATGCGCTGGAGCAGTTCGGCGTGCAGGGAGCGGGGCCATGGCCAGCCCTGCAGCGCTTCGAGGCTGCGGCCGTCGATGCCGACAATGACGATGCTGGAGGGCACTTCGCGCGCCAGCAACCGCGCGCGCGCATCGGCGGCGGCCTGCTCAAGGGGATCCAGGGCGCCGGCCACGCGCAGGACACAGACCAGCGCTACCGCGGCAGCGGCGATCAGCCACCTGCCATGACGGCGCGCGAAACGGATCATCGCCTGGGACGGCGCAGCAGGCCGTCCAGCAGGCCTCCGACGTTCTCGACGAGGCCACCGCCCTGGGTGCCGCCACTATCGGTGGCCGGGTCAGTGGCGTCACTGCCCAGCCCCAGGTCCAGGCCCGCGTCGATGTTGACGCCACCGACGTCGACACCCAGGTCTATGCCGCCACTGCCCAGGTCCACCCCCGCGCTGACGCCCACGTCGACATTGCCGACACCGGCATCCACGGCGACCGATGCATCCGGTGCAGTGCCGAGGTCTGCTGCCACGCCCACATCCACAGCGACATCTGTACCCAGGGATCCGACATCCACGGCAGCGCCCAGCCCGGCATCCACGCTGGCTCCGGAGGCACCAACGCCAATGTCTGCGCCGACGTCTACGCCAGCGCTGACTCCAGCATCCGCCGGTCCCAGCGCGAGCCCGACATCCACGTCCGCCGTGGCTCCAATACCGCCACCCGACACATCCACACCGACGGCGACGTCGGCGCCAACGGCACCTGCACCCAGATCCACCGAGGCCCCGGCCTCGACTCCAGCGCCAGCACCGCTGACATCGATCGAGGTGGCCACCTCGATGGCGGCGGCTTCGCCGACACCCACTGCCGCCGCAACCTCGGCACCAATGGCGCTGCCTGAAAGATCCACCGCGGCGGTGACATTGGCCACGCCGCCAGCACCGACTTCCACCGTGCTGGTGCCGACTTCCACGCCGGCGTCACCCACACGCACGATGCCCGCACCGGCACGCGGGACATCGGCGACCACGTCGGCGACGGCGCCTGTGGCGCCACGCGCGTCATTCGTTGCCACCGCCCCATCGGCAGTGCCTGCGCCCGGCACGCGCACCTGCGCTGCATCGATATCCACGACAGTGATGCCGCCTTCGCCCCGCCGCCGGATCGCCACTTCGCCCGCCTCCAGGGCCACGGTGGCATCCCCATCACTCGAGAGGATCTCCAGGCTGCCTTCGAGCAGAGAGATGCTGGTGGAATCCGCCTGCACGGACACACTGAACTGGGTGCCCTTGATCACGGCCACCAGATAGGGTGTCTCAACGCGCAGCTTGCGGCCTTCGCGCTTGCCCACGTCATAGAAGGCATTGCCCTGCGACTGCACGATGCGCTCGACTGGCTCGCCGCGTGGCTGGGCGGCCGGAAAGTCGAGCACCGTCTCCGGTCCCACATTCACCGTGGTCGCGCCTTGCCGAAGGTCGACCAGGCCATCACGTCCGGTGCGCAGCGTCGAAGGCACCAGCACGAGCTGGCCACGGCGAACGTCACGCTCCTTGCCGGCCTGCGTGAGTCGCGCCTCGCCGCGCGTGCTGTCGACAACGATGTCGCCGGTGTTGAACGCATGCGCCGCGGGCACTGCCAGCAGCAGCGTGGTGAACAGTGCCAACACCGGTCTGTACAGGGGATTGATCGTGCCCACAATATGTTGCCTGCCGTGCATTTGTGATTCCCTTCAAGAATTGCGCGCATCCTACGCAGCACACTGCCGCGCCAGTGTGAGTCGCATCACATCGCTGTCGTCACTTGCAGACAAGAATGCATGCCGCCTCTTCACCGATGCGCAGGCAGGTGCGCGTAATGACAATAATCCGCACAGCACTTGTCATATTGACCACGATGTCCTGCATTGCACCGGGCATGGCGTCGACATCCGCCACTTCCATCGCAAAGTCACCGGTACTCGGTGCCGTGGTGTTCACCGGCAGCACGGCCTACACGAACCCCCAGCTCTTTCCCGCCTATCGCGGGCATCTCGGCCGCAGCATCACGCGCGACAGCACGCGCGAGATCGCCGCTGCCGTGGCGGACCTCTATGTCCACGATGGTTTCGTGCGCCCGGAATTCGCCGTGGACGATGCGCTGTCGGACAGCGGCGTGCTGAGCATCCGCGTGCACGAGGCACGCGTCTCGCGTGTGGTGTTCGAAGGTGAACGTGGCAACCATGCGGCAACCTTCGACGGCATCGCGCATACGCTCACCGAGGCAGTCCCGCTGCGCGGCGAGGACATCCAGGCAGCACTGCGCGCCATGCGTGCGCTGCCCGGCGTGACCATCTCCGCCACCACGCGCCGCGATCCTGCAGGGCGCAATGCGCACGAGCTGGTGGTGCAATCGCGCTTCAACCCGGTGGACGGGCTGGTACGCGTCAACAACCGCGGCACTGGAGAGGTAGGTCCGGCCTTCATCCTCGGCCAGGTCTACGCCAACGGATTGATCGGGCCGCGCGGCCGCGCCGGCCTGCTCTTCGCGGCCGCCAGCAATCCGTCCGAATACCTGGGCGGTGGCCTGCTGGTGGATACCGCGCTGGGCGCCGGCAGCACCCGCGCCAACCTGCTGCTGTTCCATTCCCGCTCGGATCCGGGCGAGAAGCCGACCAACCTGGATGACCGCTATGTGCGGGACCGCGCAACGCTGCGCGTGTCACATCCCCTCCTGGCCACCACGGCCTCCTCCCTCTCGCTGTCCGCCGGCTTCGAGGCGGAGAACCTGTCCATCAGCCGCACCGGCATCCGCTTCCGTGACGACCGGCTGCGCATACTGGAGACTGCATTGCGTGCCAGCGCCCGCGGGGCCGGCAGCATGCAGTACTCAGCCAGCCTGCAGCTGCGTCAAGGCATGAAGGGCCTTGGCGCGGGTCTCGAAGCTGCCGATCTCCTCGATGATGAGCGCCGCGCGGATTTCTTCAACAGCCAGCTGCAGGTCGTCGCCCTGCGTCACGTTGGTGCACACTGGAGTGCGCGCGTGGATCTGTTCGCGCAGTATTCGGGCCATGTGCTGCCTGACACCGAACGCTTCAAGATCGGTGGCGACCGGCTCGGACGCGGCTTCGAGGTGGCAGAGATTGCGGGCGATCGTGGCCTGGGCGGCAAGGCTGAACTGCGGCGCGAGCTGCTCGATGCCGGCGCCATCATGGGTCGCATTTCCACCTACGGCTTCTATGACGCGGGCACCGCATGGAAAGAGGATCGACCGGGCCGGGATGCCGCCACCACCGCCGGTGTCGGCTTCGGCATGACGGGGGCCAGGGTCACCGGTTACCTGGAAGTGGCCGCTCCATTGCACGGCCCCGACATCGAAGGCAAGCGCAGCGCCTCGGTGTTCGGCGAACTTTCCTGGCGCTTCTAGCACAGTCCGCGCTGTCACGGCATCGTCACTCCGGCGCCCGCCGGAATCACTGCCGTGTCCGGCATTGTGATTAAATACCGGCCCTTCGCACGCCACCATCCCAAGGAAGCAGGCCGATGACCAAGAATCCCGCCTACCGGCGCATTGCCACCGAAGAAGCCTTCCTCACCGCCGATGTCAGTGCCGGCTTCAAACGCCTGCTGGCCGACAAGAGCTTCAACGATCCGGGCTTCCACAGCCTGTGGGGTTTCTACACCAGCAGTCCCAGCCCGCGCGCCAAGTTCATCTTCGACCGCCTGCAGGACCTCGGCCCGCAGCGCATTGCCGACATGGACGCCACCGGCATTGACCACCAGGTCATCGCACTTACCGCACCGGGCGTGCAGGTGTTCGACCCGGCCACGGCCAGCAGCCTGGCCATCGACGCCAACGACCAGCTGGCCGAGGCCTGCCGGCGCTATCCGGACCGGTACACTGGCATGGTGGCCGTGGCACCGCACGACCCGGCCAATGCCGTGAAGGAAATGGAACGCGGCATCCGCAAGCTGGGTTTCAAGGCGGTGATCGTCAATTCGCACATCCAGGGCCATTACCTGGATGAGCCGCAGTTCCTGCCCGTGCTCGAGGCGGCCGAGGCGCTGAACGTGCCCATCTACCTGCACCCGAACACGCCCTCGCCGGCGATGATCAAGCCCTTCGTGGAGTCGGGCCTGGACGGCGCGGTGTATGGCTTCGGCGTGGAGACCGGCCTGCACATGCTGCGCATCATCGTCTCGGGCGTGTTCGACCGCTTCCCGAAGCTGCAGTTCATCATCGGACATGCGGGCGAGGCACTGCCCTTCTGGCTGTACCGGCTGGACTTCATGCATGGCTCCACCGTGCGCTCCAACCGCTATCCCTTCATGAAGCCGCTGAAGAACCCGGTGAGCCACTACCTGAAGCACAACGTCTACATCACCAACAGCGGCGTGGCCTGGCAGCCGGCCATCGAGTTCTGCCAGAAGGTGATCGGCGTCGATCGCGTGCTCTATGCCATGGACTACCCGTACCAGTACGTGCCGGAGGAAGTGGGCTTCTGCGATGCGATGACCATCCCGGATGCCGACAAGCGCGCCTTCTTCGAAGACAACGCGCGGCACGTGTTCAAGCTGGCCTGAAGGAGAGACGACGAATGAGCAAGCACGTGTGCGTGCGCGAGATCCCGCGACCCGACGCGGCGGTGAGCAAGGCGCTGGCCGGATACGGCGTGGCAACGGTCCACGAGGCGCAGGGCCGCACCGGACTGCTGGCCCCTTACATGCGGCCCATCTACAGCGGCAAGTCCATTGCAGGTCCAGCGGTGACGGTGTCTTCGCCGCCGGGCGACAACTGGATGATCCACGTGGCCGTCGAAATGTGCCGGCCTGGCGACATCCTTGTGGTGGCCCCCACCTCCCCTTGCAGCGATGGCTACTTCGGCGACCTGCTGGCGACGTCGCTGCAGGCACGTGGCGTGCAGGCCCTCATCATCGACGCCGGAGTGCGCGACGTGGCCACGCTGAAGGAGATGGATTTTCCGGTATGGAGCAAGTGCGTGTACGCACAGGGCACCATCAAGGCCAGCCTCGGATCGGTGAACGTGCCGGTGATCTGCGCCGCGCAGGCCATCAATCCCGGCGACGTGATCGTGGCCGATGACGATGGCGTGTGCGTGGTGCGCAGTGCCGAGGCCGCGAAGGTGGCAGAAGCCGCCGCGAAGCGGGTGGCCATGGAAGAGGAAAAGCGCAAGCGCCTCGCCTCGGGCGAGCTCGGCATGGATATCTACAAGTTCCGCGAGAAGCTCGCCGAACTGGGCCTGAAGTACATCTAGGCCTTCAGGCCAGGGCCGGGGCACATGCCCCGGCCGCCTCCGGATCAGCCGGTGGCGTGCACCGACATCACCAGGTTCACCGGCGCGAGCGTGCTGATTGTCGCCGCCTCGGTACCCAGGGCCTTCACGGCCTCGGAGTTGCTGGCGGTATCGAACGCGGTGGAATCTTTCACATACAGGTGCAGCGCGCTGGCGATCAACGGCTTGCCGCCGCCCTGCGCCAGCTCACCACGCCACACCTCGGCGCGCTGCAGGGCCTCGGGGCCATAGGCGGCCACGACCTTGGGCAGGTAGGTCTTGCCGAAGACGGCCGCATCGATGGTGCCGCCTTCCTTGGCAAAGAAGTAGCTGGACACCACGGTGGTGCCACCCAGCACCGAGCCCGCGGCCACGCCACCCTGCCCCTCAAGCACGTCGAACTGCACCATCGGCGCACTCTTGGTGATGTTGGCCATGTCGGCCGCCACGGTCTTCGCGGAGGCCTGCGAACGCTGGATGAACTCGCCGACATTGCCGATCCACAGGCTCACCGCAGCGAGCACGGGCTGGGGAGCCGGCATGGGAGGCGCGGTCTCACCCTCGGCCACAGGCGGCGGGGTCGGCGGCGGCGGTGACACACGCAGCTCAACCCGCTCGATGGCGGTGCCGTAGGATTTCTTCAGCAATGCCAGGTGCCGGTCGCGGAAGCCGTCGGCATCGAAGCTGAGTCCCTCGCCTGACGGATACAGCATCGCCAGGCAGATCTTCTGCGGCGCGGCCGCGGCCGCCGCCGGCTGTGCCGCCCGTGCCAGGCTGGGCAATGCCGCCGCCAGGCTGCCGAACGTTGCCGTGTGGCCAAGGCCCCGCAGGACCGAACGCCTTCCAATGGTTCGCATCAATGCCATCCCCCAGTCTGTTGTGTTGCGCCAGGGGTCGTCCCTGTTTCCCAGGGTCCTGTCGCGCCGTTGCACGGGAGCATAAACCCCGCCACGTCGACCAGCAATTGACGTCGCCGGCAGTGTCCCTTCGGTAATCGCAGCTTTGCCCGACGGCTCAGGCTTGGCCGCCGGCAAGGTGGACGATGAACGCCCACTGCTCGGCAATTTCCTGGTACTGGCGGAACCTGCCCGACTTGCCGCCGTGACCGGCTTCCATGTGGGTGCGCAGCAGCAGCGGGTTGTTGTCCGTCTTCAGGGCGCGCAGCCGCGCCACCCACTTTGCCGGCTCGAAGTACTGCACCTGGCTGTCCCACAGCCCGGTGCCCACGAACAGCGCGGGATAGTCCTGCGCGGTCACATTGTCGTAGGGCGAGTAGCGCAGCATGTATGCGTAGGCTTCCGCGCCCCGCGGATCGCCCCACTCGTCGTATTCATTGGTGGTGAGCGGAATGCTTTCGTCCAGCATGGTGGTGACCACGTCGACGAAGGGCACCAGCGCGATGATGCCGCGATACAGCTCCGGCGCCATGTTGACCACCGCGCCCATCAGCAGCCCGCCTGCGCTGCCGCCGCGCGCAAACACCCGCCGACCATCCGCATGGCCCGTGCGCACCAGGTGGCGCGTGACGTCGATGAAGTCGGTGAAGCTATTGAGCTTGTTGAGGAGCTTGCCGCTCTCGTACCAGCTGCGGCCCATCTCCTGGCCGCCACGGATGTGGGCGATGGCATACACGAAACCGCGATCCAGCAGCGACAGCACGGGGATGGAGAAACGCGGATCGGAGCTCAGCCCGTAGGAGCCATAGGCATATTGCAGCATGGGCGCCGTGCCATCGGCCTGGAAACGGTCCCGGCGCCAGGCCAGCGACACGGGCACGAGCGTGCCATCGCGCGCGGGCGTCCACACCAGCTCGGTGGCGTATTGCTCCGGACTGAAATCACCCTGCACCGGATCGCGCTTCAGCAGCGTGGATACGCCACTGCCCACCTCCAGCTCATGCACCGAGACAGGCGTGGTGAGCGAGGTATAGGTGTAGCGCACCTTGCCCGACTCCATTTCCGGGTTGGTTCCCAGCTGGATGGAATAGGAAGGCTCCCGGGCTGCAATCAGGAACGGCACCTGGCCCTGCCAGGGACAGATGCGCACGTTGAGCAGTCCGCCGGATCGTTCCTCCACGGCGAGGAAATCGCGGAACAGCTCGAAGCCCTCGATGAAGGCATCGGGGCGATGGGCCACCAGGTCGCGCCAGCGAGAACGGTCGGTCAGCGCGGATTCCTCCACTTCCACGATGCGGAAGTTCTTCGCCTGCCAGTTGGTCTGCAGTATCCAGCGGCCGTCCAGGTGTTCGGCCTGGTATTCATGGTCGCGCTCGCGCGGCAGCAGCACGCGGAAGCGCAGCGCCGGATCATCGGCGGCGGCCACCTGGTATTCGGTGGATACCGTCGAGGAGGAGACGATCAAGAGGTAACGCTCGTCCCTGGTCTTGCCCACGCTGGTGTAGAAGGCATCATCCACCTGGCGGTAGATGAGCGCATCGGTGGCTGCATCGCTGCCGAGGTGGTGAACGCAGACCCGGTCCCCGAGCAGCGTGACCGGATCCTTCGCCACGTAAAGCAGTGCGCGGCTGTCAGCTGTCCACACCACCGACGCCTCCACGTTGGAGACCACATCGGCCAGCACGCGCCCGGTATCCAGTTCCTTTACCCGCAGCACGAACTGGCGCCGGCCCACGCAGTCCTCGGTCCAGGCCAGCAGGCGATTGTCGGGACTGACTTCCCAGCCGCCGACCTGGAAGAAATCCTGGCCGGCTGCCATGGCGTTCACATCGAGCATCACCTGCTCGGGCGCAGCGAGGTCTTCCTTGCGGCGCGCATGGACGGGATAGTCCTTGCCGGTTTCGAAGCGGTGGTAGTACCAGTAACCCCGGCGCTGCCACGGCACGCTGGCATCGTCCTGGCGGATGCGGCCCACGATCTCGGCGTAGATGCGCTCCTGCAGCGGGCGGATGGGCGCGAAGGCCGCATCCGTCCAGGTATTCTCGGCCGCAAGGTACGCGAGCACCTCCGGGTCCTGGCGTGTGTCATCGCGCAGCCAGTAATAGGGATCGACGCGGGAGCCATTGGGCGACTCCACGCGATGCGGCCGGACCGCCGCCACCGGCGGCCGGGCGGCGTTCATCCGGCCAGGCGGGCGGCCAGGCGCGGATACACGCGACGGGCGTTGTCCTCGAAGATCCTCTTCTTGTCGGCCGGCGACAGCCCGGACGCGTCGATGTAGCGCCGGGTGTCGTCATAGTTGAAACCGGTGGTCGGATCCACGCCACGCACCGCGCCCACCATTTCAGATCCGAAGAGGATGTTCTCCACCGGAATCACCTTCAGCAGCAGGTCGATGCCCGGCTGGTGGTAAACGCAGGTGTCGAAGAACACGTTTTTCATCACATGGGTGTCGAGTGGCGGGCGCTTCATGTCCTGCGCCAGCCCGCGGTAGCGGCCCCAGTGGTAGGGCACCGCGCCGCCGCCGTGGGGAATGATCAGCCGCAGCGTCGGGAAGTCCTTGAACAGGTCACCCTGGATCAGCTGCATGAACGCCGTGGTGTCGGCGTTGATGTAATGCGCGCCGGTGGCATGGAAGCAGGGATTGCACGAGGAGCTCACATGCACCATGGCGGGCATGTCCAGCTCCACCAGCTTCTCGTAGATGGGATACCAGTAGCGGTCGGTGAGCGGCGGGGACTTCCAGTGACCGCCTGAAGGGTCGGGATTCAGGTTCGCGCCGATGAAGCCCATCTTCGCGCAGCGCTCCAGCTCCCTCACGCTGCCTTCCAGCGGGGCACCGGTGGACTGCGGCAGCATGCACACGCCGACGAAGTTCTTCGGATACAGCCCCACCACGCGCTCGATCAGGTCATTGCTGATCTGGGACCACTCCAGGCTCGTGGCCTCGGTGCCGATGTGGTGCGCCATCGTGGAGGCGCGCGGGGAGAAGATGGTGAGGTCGGAGCCGCGCTCGCGCTGCAGCTTCAGCTGTGCGTTCTCCAGGCTGTCGCGGATCTGGTCGTCGCTGATCTTCAGCGAGGCGCGCGAGGGCGTCTGGGCCGGATCCTTCAGCGCCGCCTTCTGCGCATCGCGGAAGTCGGTCAGTACCTGGGGAGCGGTGGTGTAGTGTCCGTGGCAGTCGATGATCATCGCGTGGTCCATTGGCAGGTTTCGCTTCGGCCGCCGATGATACCCCAAGGCCCGGTGCAACCGGGGCGGGCTGCCGGCGCCGCGCCGATGCGGTAAGGTGCCCAACCCTATGGAAACCACATCCGCAAACACCCGCCGGCCCATGGGCCGTGGACCTGCCAACATTGCGCCCATCGGCTTCGGCTGCATGGGTCTGGTGGGCTGGTATGGCCGCCGTGACGACGAGGAGGCGCGCGCCACGCTGCTGGCCGCCGTCGATGCCGGCGTGGACCATTTCGACACCGCCGCCAGTTACCAGGTCGGCGAGAACGAAAAATTCGTGGGCGCGCAGCTGGCGCCCTTCCGCCAGCGCCTGTTCATCGCCACCAAGTGCGGCCTGAGCCGCAGCCCCGATGGCGGCGCGCTGGTGGACAACCGGCCGGAAACCATCCGCGCCTCCTGTGATGCCAGCCTGGCGCGGCTCGGCACCGACTACATCGACCTCTTCTACCTGCACCGCATCGACAGGACCGTGCCGATCGAGGAATCCACCGGAGAGCTGGCGCGCCTGGTTGAGGCCGGCAAGATCCGCTACGCCGGCCTTTCCGAATGCAGCGAGGCCACCCTGCGCCGCGCCTGCAAGGTGCTGCCCATTGCCGCCGTGCAGAGTGAATATTCAATCTGGTCGCGCGATCCGGAGGGTGGCGTGCTCGCTGCCTGCGAGGAGCTGGGCGTGACCTTCGTGTCCTACAGTCCGCTGGGACGCGGCTTCCTGGCCGGCAATTTCGGCCGCGCCACCGACCTTCCGGAAGGCGACCACCGCCGCAGCCATCCGCGCTTCCAGGAAACCGCGGCGGCGCAGAATGCCGCGCTGGTGGCCGAGATCCGCGAGATCGCCTCGGAGCTGGGCGCCACTGCCGCACAGGTGGCCATCGCCTGGGTGCTGTCGCGCTCGCCGCGCGTGGTGACGATTCCGGGGATGAAATCGCGCCGGCACCTGCAGGACAACCTGGGCGCCGCGCGCGTCACGCTGACACCCGCGCAGGTCTCGCACATCGACGAGCTGGCAGCGCAGGTGGCCGGCGAGCGCCACCCGCCGGCGATGATGAAGATCCTCGACCGCTAGCTAGAGCAGCTAGAGCGACTTCTCGATGCGGTCCAGCGTGCGATAGGCCGGCAATACCTGCGCCACGCTGGCATTGGGCTCCCTGCCCTCCTTGATGGCGGCGAAGAACTCCCGGTCCTGCAGCTCGATGCCGTTCATCGACACATCGACCTTCGACACGTCGATCTGTTCGTTCTTGCCGTTGAACAGGTCGTCGTAGCGGCAGATGTAGGTGCCGTTGTCGCAGATGTAGCGGAAGAAGGTGCCCAGCGGCCCATCGTTGTTGAACGACAGCGACAGCGTGCACACCGCGCCCTTCGGCGTCTTCATCTGGATGCTCATGTCCATCGCGATCTTCAGATCCGGATGGTGTGGGCCTTCCACGCCGCGGGCGACTGAAGCCTCCTCGCCCGTCTGGTACTGGAAGAGGTCGACCGTGTGCGCGGCGTGGTGCCACAGCAGGTGGTCGGTCCAGCTGCGCGGCTTGCCCAGCGCGTTCATGTTGGTGCGGCGGAAGAAATAGGTCTGCACATCCATCTGCAGCACCCTCAGCTCGCCGGCCGCGATCTTCCTGCGGATCCACTGGTGGCTGGGGTTGAAGCGGCGGGTGTGGCCGCACATGGCCACCAGCCCGCTCTTCTGCTGCGCCTTCACCACGGCCTCGGCGTCGGCGAGGTTGTCGGCCAGGGGAATCTCCACCTGCACGTGCTTGCCGGCCTCCAGGCACTGGATGGCCTGCTGCGCATGCATCTGCGTCGGCGTGGCCAGGATCATGGCGTCCAGGCCCGGCTGCTTGAGGCTTTCGGCCAGGTCGCCCGTGTAGTGCGGGATGCCGAATTTCTGCGCCACCTCGCGGGTGGATTCCTGGTTGCCGCCCGTGAGGGTGATGACCTCGATGCCGGGAATATTGCGGATTGCCTCCAGGTGCTTGATGCCGAAGGCGCCCTGTCCTGCCAGACCAATTTTCATGTGGGATGAACCTCGAACGTTGAACCGGTATCTTACCACCTTGAATTCCGCGCTCCGACGCGCAGCCCCGTCCCCGCCTCCGGAACACCCATGATCGATTTTAATGCCCCCTACGGCCTGCTGATCGACGGCCGGCTCGTCCCGACCACCGCGAGTCTCGAGGTGGTCAATCCGGCCACTGGCGAGGTGTTCGCCACCTGCCCGGCCGCCGGCGCGGCGGAACTGGATTTGGCAGTGGCAGCAGCCCGGCGCGCTTTTCCCGCCTGGCGCGCGCTCTCATTCGAGGAGCGGGCCGGCTACATTGCGCGCATCGCCGCGGCACTCGAGGCCCACAAGGAACCCCTGGCCCGCCTGCTCACGCAGGAGCAGGGCAAGCCGGTGGGCCAGTCGCGCGACGAGATCGCCCGGGCCGGCACCCTCTCGGTGGGCATGACGAAGATCCGCATCGCGCCGGAGACCATCCTCGACAATGCGCAGCGCCTCATCGAGCTGCATTGGCGGCCGCTGGGCGTGGCCGGCATCATCACGCCCTGGAACGCGCCGGTGAACCTGGCGGCAGGGCCGCTGGCCTCGGCGCTGTACACCGGCAACTGCGCCATCATCAAACCCTCGCCGTTCACGCCGCTCACCACGTTGCGCATCGGCGAGCTGCTGCGCGGGATCCTGCCGGCCGGCGTCGTCAATGTGCTGTCCGGCGGTGATGAGCTCGGCGCGCTGATGAGCGCCCACCCCGGCATCGACAAGATCTCCTTCACCGGCTCGGTGGCCACCGGCAAGAAGGTGATGGCCAGTGCTGCCGCAACGCTCAAGCGGGTGACGCTGGAACTGGGTGGCAATGACGCGGCCATCGTGCTGCCCGACGTCGACGTAGCCGACGTGGCGAAGAAGCTGTTCTTTGCCGCCACGGTGAACAGCGGCCAGGTGTGCATGGCCGTGAAGCGCATCTACGCCCACGAGGACATCTACGAGGCACTGTGCGCCGCGCTGGCCGCCGAGGCGCGGCAGGCGAAGCTGGGCGACGGCCTTGATCCGGCCACCACGCTAGGCCCCATCCAGAACCGCCGCCAGTACGAGAGGGTCTGCGAACTGAAGGATGACGCCCGGCAGCACGGCAGGCTGGACGAGGGCACGCGCCCGGCGGGCGGCGGCTATTTCGTGTCGCCCACGGTGGTCACCGGGCTGGGCGAAAAGGACCGCCTGGTGGCCGAAGAGCAGTTCGGCCCGGTATTCCCGGTGCTGCCCTTCCGCGATGTGGACGATGCCGTGGCGCGTGCCAATGACACCCGCTTCGGTCTTGCCGGCTCCGTGTGGAGCCGCGACACCGTCCGCGCCACTGCCATTGCCGCACGCATGGAAGTGGGCACCGCCTGGGTGAACCAGCACCGCATCACGGCGGCCGACGTGCCCTTCGGCGGCGCGAAGGAATCCGGCATTGGCCGCACGTACTCGCGCATGGGACTGGAGGCCTACATGGAACCCCAGGTGATCAGCGTGCTGAGGTCCTGAACGCAGAGTCGAAGCATGCCTTACCTCATCCTTTCGCTGGTGATCCAGCTCGCGCTGGTGGTGCACATCGTGAAGACCGGTCGCAACATGACCTGGATCTTCGTCGTGCTGTTTTTCCCGCTGGTCGGCACGCTGGCCTACGTGATCGTCGAACTGCTGCCCGAATGGAACGGCAGCCGCACCGGGGTGACCATGCGGCGCAAGCTGGCGAAGCTCGCCAACCCCGACCGCGGCTTCAGGCATGCCAGCGAGAAATTTGCAGTCGCCGACACGGTACAGAACACCATCGCGCTGGCCAAAGAGTGCCTGGCGAAGGAGCGCCACGCAGAGGCCGCAGAGCTGTACCAGCGCGCAATGCGCGGCGTGCACGAAGACGACCCGGTGCTGCTGTATGGCCTGGCGCGGGCGAAGTTCGGGATGGGCGACGCGGCCGGCACCGTGGCCGCACTCGACCTGCTGAAGGAGCGGCATCCGGAGCACACCTCCCCCGAAGGCCACCTGCTCTATGCGCGGGCGCGCGAGGCGCTGGGGGAAACCGGCGCAGCGCTGATTGAATACGAGGCGCTGGTGGGCTACTACCCCGGGCCCGAACCGGCATGCCGCCTGGCCGCCATCCTGAAGCGCCAGGGCCGCAATGCCGAGGCACAGGCGCTGTTCCAGAAAGTGCTCAACGAAAGCCGCATTGCCGGCCGCCACTACAACAGCATCCACAGGGAATGGGTGGAGATCGCGCGGCGCGAGGCCTGAGGCCCGGTCAGTGGATCGCTGCAACGCGCCGGTGCTAGGCTCAATCCGATGAACTTCCTGACCCGGCGCGCCGGCATCGCGCTGCTTGCCGCATGTGCGGCATTCACCCTGCCCTCCTGCGCGGGACAGGGTGCTGTTACCACCGGCTCGCCTTCGTCCAGTGCCTGGCGCCTCCAGGACAAGGCCATGGTGGCGGCAGCCGATCCGCGCGCCGTCGAGGCCGGCCTTTCCATCCTGCGCCAGGGTGGCAGCGCCGTTGATGCCGCCATCGCCGTGCACGCGGTGCTCGGACTGGTCGAGCCGCAAAGCTCGGGCCTTGGCGGCGGCGGATACATGGTGGTGCACGATCAGGCGAGCGGTCGCACCACCAGCTTCGATGGTCGCGAGACTGCACCGGCCACGGCCACCGCAGACTACTTCACCGTGAACGGGCAGAACCTGGGCTATGCGCAGGCCGTGCAGTCCGGCCGTTCCGTTGGCGTGCCCGGCACCATCGCGCTGTACAAGGCCGCACATGAGCGTCACGGCAAGCTCGCGTGGGCAAAGCTTTTCGAACCGGCCATCCGTCTGGCCGCGGAAGGCTTCATCGTTTCACCGCGCCTGGCCGCATCGCTGGGCGCGCGTTTCCAGAACGGGCCCCTGGGGCGCAACCCGGAGTCGGGCGAATATTTCTTTCCCGGCGGCAAAGCGCTGGCCGTGGGCGACCGCCGTACCAACCCGGCCTATGCCGCCACGCTGCGCAGGGTTGCCAGCGAGGGTCCGGGCGCGTTCTATGCCGGCAGCATCGCCAGGGACCTCGTGGCGGCCGTGCACAGCGGCGAGATTCCCGGCGAACTCTCGCTGCAGGATCTGGCCAGTTACCGCGTGATCGAATCGCCGGCGCTCTGCGGCCCCTACCAGGTGTACCTGGTGTGCTCGGCGCCGCCGGCCTCCTCCGGCGGCGTGGCGATGAACCTCATCCTCTCGCTGTATGCAGAGCTGGAATCAGGCGGCAACGCGGGCGGCGAGGCGGCGAAGCTGCGCAACTTCGTGATCGCGCAGCAGCTCGGCTATGCGGACCGCGACCACTATGTCGCCGATCCCGGCCAGGTCACCGTGCCGGTGCGTGACCTGCTCGATCCGGCATACATCCGTTCGCGCGCGCACGGCGGCTTCAAGCCGGGGGATGCACCGCGCCCCGGGGACCCGGGCGCTGTGCTGCACGGCCGGCCGGTGATCGACATGTGGGGCCAGTCCGCCGACACGCCACGCCCGGGCACCACGCACCTGTCGATCGTGGACTTCGATGGCAACGCCGTGGCCTTCACCGCGACGGTGGAGGGTGCCTTCGGTTCCTCGCGCTGGACCAATGGCTTCGTGCTCAACAACCAGCTCACCGATTTCACGCGCCCGCCGACGCTGTCGGGCAAGCCGGTGGCCAATGCGCCAGGTCCCGGCAAGCGACCGCGTTCCTCGATGTCGCCCACCATCGTGCTCGACCGCGCGGGCGATGTGTACGTGGTGACGGGCTCGCCGGGCGGCAACTCCATCGTGGGCTATGTGGCCAAGTCGCTGGTGGCGGTGCTCGACTGGAAGCGCAGTGCCCAGGATGCCGCGGCGCTGCCCAACATCGTCGCGCGTGGCCCGACGGTCAGCGTGGAGACCGCAGACGAGACCGGCCGGTCATGGGCCCGCATGCTCACCGGAGCCGGTTTCAACGTGCGCGAGGTGGCCGGGGAAAACTCGGGCCTCAATCTCATCGTGGCGCGCGAGCAGGCCTTCGAGGGCGGCGCGGATCCACGGCGCGAGGGCGTCGCTATCCAGATCGAGCGGCAGCGCGCCCCGCGCCAGTCCGAAGCGCGCCAGGGCGCACCTCGCTAGCCGCCCGGTTCGCGGTCCTTGCGGCGGGTGATCGCCGCCCGGAACAGCAGGATGGAAGTGACCGGCGCGGTAATCACCACGAACAGCGCGATCAGCAGCTCGCGGTACACCGGACGATGCAGCAGCGCGCTGCTGACCAGCATCGAGGCGAGCACCACGCAGCCGGCGCCCATGGTGGTGCCCATGGTGGGCGGATGCGCGCGCGAATAGAAATCGCGCATGCGCAGCAGCCCGAGGCCGCCGATCAGCGCCGCAATTCCACCGGTGACCAGCAGCAGCGCGGCGGGAATGGCCACCCACAGTGGCAGCTCCTGGCCGTTCATGGCTCGATCACCTCGCCCCTGAGCAGGAACTTGGCCAGCGCCACGGTGCCGACGAAGCCGAACATGGCGATCAGCATGGCCATGTCGAAATACACGCTGGAACTGGAACGGATGCCCAGTATCAGCAGCGTCACCATGCCATTGATGTACATGGTATCGAAGGCCAGCACGCGGTCCTGTGCCGAGGGGCCGATGAACAGGCGCACCAGCGCCATGCCCATCACCAGCACGAAGCACAGCGCGGCAAAGCCGGCCGCGATGTCGAATATCTGGTTGGCTGTCATTCGAAGATCCTCATCAGGCGCCGTTCATAGCGGTCCTTGATCAGGCGGACCAGGGCCGCTTCATCCTGCAGGTCGATCACGTGCAGCCGCATCCAGCTGCCATCCGGCGCGAAACCCGCGCACACGGTGCCCGGCGTGGCGGTGACGATCACGGCCAGGGCGGCCATGCCGTGCGGGTCGCGCATGTCCAGCGGAATCTCGAGGAAGTCAGCACGCGCCACGCGCTTGCCCGTCAATCCCAGCACCACCTGCGCCACGTGCAGGTTGGAGCGGATGATGTCGAAGAAAACGATCCCCACCAGCAGCAGCGCGATATCCAGTCGCCGTACCCTCGCATGCAGTGGCCTGAGGGTCGAGCCCGCCCACGCCAGCAGCACCGCCAGCAGCAGCCCGAGCACCAACTGGCCGAAGTTGAAGCTCTGGTTGAGCGCCATCCACAGCACGGTGAGGCCCAGCACCAGCACCGGGGAAATGCGGCGCGCGAAAGTGCGGATCATGGCGCCTGCTCCGGCGCCACCGCCCCACCCCGCTGCGACAGCACCACGCGGATGTAGGTGTCCGGCTCGTGCAGCGAGCGGGCCGCGGAATCCAGGTAGTCGGCCACCGGTCCGGCCCAGATGCCCAGTGCCAGGCACAGCATCACCAGCACGGCCACGGGCGCGGCTTCGAGCACACGCAGCCTCGGCGTGATGCGCACCGTGCCCCAGAACAGGCGCATGCCCACACGGCTCAGCGCAATCACGCCGGTGAGCCCGGACAGCAGCACCGCGCCGCACAGCATCCACAGCGCCGGACCCACGGTGGTGAAATGGGTGAACTGCACTGCAGTTGCCAGCACGGCGAACTTGGCCACGAAGCCGGGCAGCGGCGGCAATCCGGTCACGAGCAGCACGCAGCAGACGAACATCAGCCCCAGGAAGGCCATGGTGGAGGGAATGGGGATGCCGACTTCATCGTCATCGTCCCGGTACACCGAGGGTTCCTTGATGCCGTAGGCCACGTAGATGGGCTGGCTCTGCGAGGTGGCGTCGTCCTGCGGATCGGCCGGCGGATCGGTGATGCGGGTGCGATCGGTCATGCCCGTGAGCATGAAGAAGGCGCAGGAGGTCAGCACCGAGACGATCATGTAGAACATCACCGGCGCCGTCAGCGCGTCCACCTGCAGGCCCAGCGTGGCCAAAAGGATGCCCATCGAGGCGAGCACGGAATAGGCCACCAGCCTGGCAAGGTGCTTGGCGCCCAGCATCGCGATGGCCGCGGTCACCAGCGTGGCGGTTCCGATGTAGAACAGCGCCGCGCCGAGCCGCTCGTCCACGTCGAGGATGGTGCCCACGCGCAGGATGGCGTACAGGCCCACCTTGGTCATCATGGCGAACACCGCCGCAACCGGCGCATGGGCCAGGGAGTATGCCCCGGGCAGCCAGAAGTTCAGCGGCCAGCTGCCGGCCTTCACCAGGAAGGCGATGCCCAGGATGGCCGCGCCGGCATCGAACAGCGCGCGATCCTGCGGCGTGAGCGTGGCCACGCGGCCGGCCAGGTCGGCCATGTTGAGGGTACCGGCCATGCCGTAGATCAGCGCCACGCCGATCAGGAACAGGAACGACGCCGCCAGGTTCACCACGATGTAGTGCATGCCCGCCTTCACGCGTGGCGCGCCGACACCGCGCAGCACCAGCCCGTAGGAGGCCGCCAGCAGCACCTCGAAGAACACGAACAGGTTGAACAGGTCGCCGGTGAGGAAGGCGCCGCTGAGCCCCATGGTGAGCAGCTGGAACAGCGAGTGGAATGGCTGTCCCGGCCGGTCCCAGCGCGAGATGGCATAGACCATCGTCGCCAGCGACACCACGGCCGACAGTGTGACCATCACCGCCGCGAGGCGGTCGACCACCAGCACGATGCCAAAGGGCGCCGCCCAGTTGCCGATGGTGTAGACCCCCACCCCTTCCGGCCAGATGAATCCTGCGGCATCGCTGGTGAGGTACAGCAGCGTGCAGCCCACCAGCAGCTGGCCGGTCACCGAGCCCAGCGCCAGCGTGAGCCGCAACCCGCGGCGCGCCTCGGACAGGAACAGCATTGCGGCACCGGCCAGCAGCGGGATCAGGATGGGCAGCACGATCATGTGGCGCAGCAGGAAGTTCATGCCTCCGGCTCCCTGCCGTCCACGTGGTCGGTACCGGTGGTGCCGCGCAATGCCAGCAGCACCACCAGGAAGAGTGCAGTGGTGGCAAAGCCGATCACGATGGCGGTGAGCACCAGGGCCTGCGGCACCGGATCGGCGTAGTGCGAGGGATCCACGGCCCTGGCGTTCTCGATGATGGGTGCCCTGTGCAGGGCCAGCCTGCCCATGCCGAAGATGAAGATGTTGGTGGCATAGGACAGCAGCGTGATGCCCATCAGCACCTGGAAGGTTCGCGGGCGCAGCAGCAGCCACACACCAGAGCCGGCAAGCACACCGATGGCCAGTGCGTACACGATCTCCATCAGCCTTCCACTCCGAGGTGGCCAGCCACGCCTTCGATCTCCTGGTCGGGATTCAGCGGGGTGACCGACTTGCGCGGGCTGCGCAGCGACTGGTGCGCCAGCGCCACGAGGATCAGCATGGTGGCGCCCACCACCAGCATGTACACGCCCAGGTCGAACAGCAGCACGGTCGAGATGTGCAGGTCACCCAGCAGCGGCAGGTGCAGGTGCGCCGACTGCGCGGTAAGGAAAGGCTTCGACCACAGCCAGGAAATGACGCCGGCGCCTGCGGCAGCGAGCAGCCCGCTGCCCATCCATTGCAGTGGATGCACGCGCAGCCGCGCCTCCACCCACATCGTGCCGCCCACCATGTATTGCACGATCACCGCCGTGGCCATCACCAGGCCGCCGACGAATCCACCGCCGGGGGCATTGTGTCCGCGCAGCAGGAAGTACAGCGACACCATGCCGGCCATCGGCAGCAGCAGCCGCCCGAGCACGGCGGGAATCCTCAGGTCGCCCCCTGGCAGAACATCGCGCGGATCCGGCGGCGGGGGATGTGCCTCGCCGTCCCGTCGCTGCGCGCGTGGCACGTCCATCACCTCCGGCGCCGGACGGAAGCGGCGCAGCAGCGCCCAGACGATCATCGCGACGATGCCCACCACGGTGATCTCCCCCAGGGTGTCGAAGCCGCGGAAGTCCACCAGGATCACGTTCACCACATTGCGCCCCTCTGCCACCTCCAGCGCATTGCGGATGTAGAACGGCGCCAGCTCGGCCGTGGAGGAACGCGTCAGCACCGCATAGGCCAGTGCCGCGAATCCCGTGCCCGCGGCAATGGCCACGAGCACGTCACGCGCGCGGCGCAGCCTGGCACGCACCGTCTCGCGGCGCGCGTCGATGAACTCCACGCGGCGTGGCAGCCAGCGCAGGCCCAGCAGGATCAGCACCACCGTCACCACTTCCACCGCAATCTGCGTGAGGGCGAGGTCGGGTGCCGAGAACCACGCGAAGGTCAGGCAGGTGACCAGCCCCACCCCGCCGACCAGGATCAGCGCCGCGAGGCGGTGGAACTTCGCCTGCCATGCCGCTCCCAGCGCGCAGGCGCCGCCGATCAGCCACAGCATCAGGAACAGCGGATCCAGCGGCGTGAGCGGCAGTCCGCCGCGCGACCAGCCCTCCACGGCCAGCGGCAGCGTGCCGGCCAGCAGTGCCGCACAGACGATCAGCAGCAGCAGAGGCTGCAGGCGCCAGGAGAAGAGCACATGCGTGAGGCGGCCGGCGCCGCGGATGGCCCCGACGTTGAGCACGTCGAAGATGCGCGCGGCGTTCAGCCGCGACAGCAACGGCGTGCGCATCATCGTGCGCCCGGTGCGCAGCAGGTACAGGTACAGCACCACGCCACCGGCCATTGCCAGAAGACTCATCAGCAGTGGTACGGAAAGGCCATGCCACACCGCCAGTGTGTACTCCGGCACGTCGGCGCCCAGCAGCGAGCGCGCGGCGGTCTCAAGCAGCGGCCCCACGGTGCGCGCCGGCAGGATGCCCACGGTAAGACAGGTGAGCACCAGTACCGCACCAGGCAGCAGCATCCCGCCCAGGGGTTCATGCGGCGTGCGCGGCAGGTCGCGCGGGGTCTTGCCGAGGAACACCTGGTGGATAAAGCGCACCGAGTAGGCCACGCTGAACGCGCCGGCCAGCGTGGCCACCAGCGGCAGCGTGATCCACAGCCGGCTGGCCTCCTCGGCCTGCAGCGACGCCAGGAAGAACATCTCCTTCGAGAGGAACCCGTTGAGCAGCGGCACGCCCGCCATGGCGGCGGCCGCCACCATGGCCACCAGCGCCGTCATCGGCATGCGATGCCTGAGCCCGCCGAGCCGGCCGATGTCGCGCGTACCGGTCTCATGGTCCACTATGCCGGCGGCCATGAACAGCGAGGCCTTGAAGGTGGCGTGGTTCATCATGTGGAACACCGCCGCAATCAGCGCCAGCTTGCTGTTCATGCCCAGCAGCAGCGTGATCAGTCCCAGGTGGCTGATGGTGGAATAGGCCAGCACGCCCTTCAGGTCGCGCTGGAAGGTGGCCGAGAACGCCCCCACCAGCAGCGTGGCCGCGCCGGTGCCGCTCACCAGCCAGAACCACAGCTCGGTGCCCGACAACGCCGGCCACAGCCGCGCCAGCAGGAACACGCCGGCCTTCACCATGGTGGCCGAGTGCAGGTAGGCCGACACCGGTGTGGGCGCCTCCATGGCATGCGGCAGCCAGAAGTGGAACGGAAACTGCGCGCTCTTGGTGAAGACGCCCAGCAGCACCAGCAGCAGCGCCGCCGGATACCACGGGTCCTGGCGGATCAGCGGCCCGGCGGCCAGCACCATGTCGAGGTCGAAGCTGCCGGCCATCGCGCCCAGGATCAGCACACCCAGCAGCAGGCACAGGCCGCCGCCCATGGTGACGATCAGCGACATGCGCGCGCCGCGCCGCGCATCCTCCCGGTGGTACCAGTAGGCGATCAGCATGAACGAGGTCAGGCTGGTGAGTTCCCAGAACACCACCAGCTGGATCAGGTTGCCGGACAGGACAATGCCCAGCATCGCGCCCATGAAGGCCAGCAGGAACGAGAAGAAGCGCGGCACCGGATCCTGCGCCGACATGTAGTAGCGCGCGTACAGCACCACCAGCAGGCCCATGCCCGACACCAGCATGGCGAACAGCCACGCGTAACCATCCATCCGCAGCGTCAGCTCCACGCCCCACTGCGGCGCCCAGGGCACGGAGGCACGCACCAGCCCTCCGTCGGCCAGCTGCGGATAGAACAAGGCAGTGATCACCGCGCAGGCAAGCGCCACCGCACCAGCCAGCCATGGCGCGGCATTGCGGGCATTGGCAGGCAGGAAGGCGGCAAGCAGGCTGCCGACGAACGGCAGCAGGACGATCACGGCGAGAGACATCAGCAGGGAAGGTACTGAAGCACGGCGCGCCGCACAATCAACGCGGGGGACATCGTTCCTGTCACTGGGAGCTGCCGTCGGACGCAACTGACAGCAGGAGTGGCGTGACCCGTGAAGGAATGCGTCGCATGCTTGTCTCCGGTGACGGCCTGATTCTTGCTTGATCCGTATCGTACGGATGCCTTGTGGAGGTGCCCATGGCCAAGGTTCTCTATCTCGATGACTTTCGCCCCACCGTGACCGAGACCATGCGCTGCCTGTTCTGCGGCCTGGTGCATGTATTGCGGCATGTCACCGGCACGCGGGCGCGTTATTTCCCCTGCCCCGGTTGCGATGAGACGGCCAGCGTGCCCGAACGCACCTTCCAGGCGCGTTAGCGCACAGTGACAGCGCGCCAGGGGCTCGCGACCTGCGTGGGAGGAGTTGCCGACGTTACCATAATTCACGCGAAGAATTTCGCGTTAATGGTTGATTGGCAAGCATTATTGGTGGGCCGTGCGCGATTCGAACGCGCGACCAACTGGTTAAAAGCCAGCTGCTCTACCGACTGAGCTAACGGCCCTCGCGGCGGGCCGCGATCATACCGGATTCGTCGTGTAGCGGGTTGGATCAGCCACGCCGGCAGCAAGGAAACCTTCGCGGCGCAGGCGGCAGGAATCGCAACGGCCACAGGCCCGCCCCGCGGCATCAGCCTGGTAACAGGAAACGGTGGTCGCGTAGTCGACGCCAAGACGCATGCCGGCCTGGATGATCCCCGCCTTGCTCAGGCTGATCAGCGGCGCATGGATCCGGAAATTTCCACCTTCCACGCCGGCACGGGTGGCAAGCGCCGCCAGTCGCTCGAAGGCGGCGATGAACTCGGGCCGGCAATCCGGATAGCCGGAATAATCCACCGCGTTCACGCCGATGAAGATGTGCTGCGCGCCGATGACTTCGGCCCAGCCCAGCGCCAGCGAGAGGAACAGGGTATTGCGGGCCGGCACGTACGTGGAGGGAATGCCGGACGAAGGCTGCTCGGGCACCGCCATGCCGTGATCGGTGAGTGCGGAACCACCGATGTCGGCGAGGTCCACGTGCATCTGCCGGTGCTCCACCGCGCCCAGCGCTGCGGATACCTGTCGCGCCGCCGCGAGCTCTGCCGAATGACGCTGGCCATAACTCACCGCCAGCGTGCGGCAACGCAGGCCCTGCGCATGCGCCATGGCCAGCACGGTGGCGGAATCCAGGCCGCCGGACAGCAACACGATTGCCTCGCCATTGCCTGACATCAGCGGCCTGCCTCGTTGCCCCAGAGCAGCTTGTGCAGCTGCAGCTGCAGGCGCACCGGCAAGCGGTCCTCCAGGATCCAGTCGGCCAGCTCGCGGGCCGGCAGCTGTTCGTGGCTGGGCGAGAACAGCACCATGGCCCGCGCCGGCAGGCCGCGCTCTGCCAGCAGCGTGCGGCTCCACTCGTAATCAGCGCGGTCACAGATCACGAACTTGATCTGGTCGCGCTCGCCCAGTGCCTGCAACTGTTCCAGCAGGTTGCGGGCGGATTCCCCTGATGCGGGCGTCTTCACGTCCACCACGCGTCGCACGCGCGGGTCCACCTCATGCACTGGCAGGGCGCCGCTGGTCTCCAGCGACACCTCGTGGCCAGCGTCGCAGAGCCGGCTGAGCAGCGGCAGGCAATTGCGCTGCGCCAGTGGTTCCCCGCCGGTCACACACACGTGGCGGGCGCCGAGTTCGGCGACGCGCGCGACAATGGCATCGAGCGACCACCAGTCGCCGCCGGTGAAGGCATAGGCCGTATCGCAGTACTGGCAGCGCAGCGGACAGCCGGTGAGGCGCACGAACACGGTGGGAAATCCCACGGCATCGCCCTCCCCCTGCAGGGAACGGAAAATCTCGGTGATCTTGAGCCGCGGCGCGGCTTCGGACGGATTCACGGCGGGATGCGGGCCCCGCGCGGCTTAACGGCGCGGCAGCTTCGACAGCCTGTCGGTGGCCAGCCGCGCTGACTCCGTGCCCGGATACTTGTCGATGACCTGCTGCAGGTTCGCACGGCCGGCGGCGGCGTTGCCCTGCTCCAGCTGGGTGTAGGCCAGCTTCAGCAGCGCGTCCGGCGCCTTGCGCGAGTTGGGGAAGTCGGTCAGCACGCGCTGGAACGCAGCCGCGGCGTGGTCGAACTCCTGGGTGACGTAGTAGGCCTCGCCCAGCCAATACTGCGTGTTGTCGGCCATCGCGCCGTTCGGATAGGCCGCCGCCAGGCTGCGCAGGCTGTCGACCGCGCCGGCGTAGTCGCGGGCGCGCAGCTGTTCCAGCGCGCGGTCGTACATCGACTGCTCATCGGCCGGATTCGCCGGCGGCGGCGCAGTGGCCGCCACGGCCTTTGCCTCGTTCAGCCGGCGGTCCAGATCGCCATAGAGGTCGCGCTGCTCCTGGCGCAGCTTGGCATTGTCGTTCTGCAGCTCCTCGATGCGGCCGCGCAGCTGCCGCAATTCCTGCTGCTGCGCCTCGATCTGCTGCGACAGCTGCACCAGGCTGTTGTTGGCGACGATGCGATCGATGCGCCCGACGCGGGCGTCGAGGTCATCGAGCCGCAGCTGCACGGGGTCCACTTCAGGGGTGGTGGCACAGCCTGCCAGCACCAGCAGGAGGGGAATGGCAGCAATGGCGGCTCGCATCACTGTTTACCTCAGTTGATGTAGACGATCTCGACGCGCCGGTTCTTCGACCAGGCGTTCTCGTCGCTGCCGGCCGCGGCCGGCCGTTCCTCGCCGTAGCTGACGGTGGCGATCTGGGACTCCTGCACACCCTGCAGCGTAAGGGCGCGACGCACCGTCTGCGCGCGGCGCTCGGCGAGGCCGATGTTGTACTCGCGCGAGCCGCGCTCGTCGGTGTGGCCTTCCAGCCGTACGCGCACGGTGGCATTGCCGGCAAGGAAGCGGCCATGCGCGGCGATCACGTCCACGTATTCGGTGCGGATGTCGCTGCTGTCGAAATCAAAGTAGATCACCCGCTGCGAGGCCAGCGCACTGTCGGGACCCACCGCACCGCGCGAGGAGCCGGACGCGCGGTCGGCATCGACCGTGGCCACGCCGCCAGTGGAGACACCGCCGTTGGTGTTGCCAACCGGCGCAGCCGGCTCATCGCCATCGACCACAGGCTTGCTGCCGCAGCCCGCCAGGAGCACCGCCGCCGACATGACGATCACCAGGAAATTGCGCTTCAATTTCTGCTCCAGTGCCCGGGTTCGGGCGTAAGGCGTAATGATACTCGATCAATCCAGGAAGGGTCCCCACACCGGCTCCCGCACTTCGCCCTGGCCGGACTGCAGGCGTGTGGTCACCTGGCCATCCACCGAAACCGTTGCCAGCACGCCCCGGCCGCCCTCGCGCCCGGCGTAGATGAGCACCGCGCCATTGGGCGCGAAGCTCGGGGATTCATCGAGCGAACCACGCGTGAGCGTGGTGACCGTGCCGCTGGCCAGATCGACCGTGCCCAGCCTGAAGGCCCCGCCCTCCTGCGTCACCACTGCGAGCTGGCGGCCGTCGGGCGAGATGCGCGGCCGCGCCGCATAGGGCACGCCGAAGGTGATGCGCCGCGGCCGCGCGCCAGGCTGTGCCGTTGCGGCATAGATCTGCGCTGCCCCGCCGCGGTCGGAGGTGAAGTACAGCGTCTGCCCGTCTGCCGACCAGGTCGGCTCGGTGTCGATGGCAGGGTCTTCAGTGATGCGGGTGAGATTCTGAGTCGCCAGGTCGAGCACATAGATGTCGAAGTTGCCGTTGCTGCCCGACAGCACCAGCGCCAGCTTGCGCCCATCGGGCGAGAAGCTGGGCGCGCCATTGTGTCCGGCCCTTGCGGATACCTGCCGCCGCTCGCCGGTGCGCACCTGCTGCACGAACGTGGCCGCGACGCGGTTTTCGAACGATACATAGGCCAGCCACTCGCCATCCGGCGACCAGGCCGGCGACATCACCGGCTGGCTGGACTGCATGGCCACGCGCGGATTGCCGCCATCGGCATCGGCGATCAGCAGCTGGTAACGCTGCTCGGGTGGCTGGCCCGAGACCGAAACATATGCAATGCGCGTGGCGAACGCGCCGCGCACGCCGGTGAGCTTCTGGAATACGGCATCGGCCACGCGATGTGCGCCATTGCGCAGGCTGGCCTGCGGCACGGTGACCGCTTCGTCATCGAGCATCACCTGGCCATTGAGCGAATTCACCAGGTCGAAGCGCAAGGTGATGTTGCTGCCGCTGGCCGCGATGCGGCCGACCACGACATAGTCGGCCTGCGCGGCACGCCAGCGCGTCGCGTCCACGGCCAGGGCACGGTTGGGCTGGCCGGGCATCGCGCTGCGCGCCACGGCACGGAAGCGCCCGCTGCTGGCCAGGTCGCGCTCGATCACCGAGGCCACGTCGAGCAGGTTGGCCAGCGGCGCTGCCGCCGAGAAGGGCACCACTGCCACCGGCACCGGATCGGTGACACCGCGCGTGATGTCGATCTGCAGCTGCGCATGGGCCGCGCCCGCGCCAGACATCATCAGCACCAGGCCGATCAGCCGCACCAACTTCACCATCGCCGTCCCCTGCTTCATCAGTCCTCCGGGCGGAATGTAACGATCAGCTCCCGCTCGAACAAGGCGGGATCCGGTGGCGCCGGCAACGGCGAGGCACGCCGTACGGCATCTTCCACTGACAGTCTCACCGCTTCATCGCCATTGCAGCGCGTGATCTGCACGCCGGCAACTGATCCACCTGGCACCTGGGTGACGCGCACTTCGCACACCAGGCCGGGCCGCGCCGAGGGCGGCTTCAGCCAGGCGCGCATGATCTTCGCCTCGATCTGCGCCTTGTACTGGTTGGCGAGCGCGCTGCCACGTACGGCATCGCGCCGCTCCTCCGAGGCCAGTTGTTCGGCCAGCTCCGATTCCCGACGCCGCCGTTCGGCCTCCTCGCGCTGCTGGCGTTCCCGCTCGGCGTTCTCGCGCGCCACGCGCTCGCGTTCGACACGCTCGCGCTCCGCCTTTTCCCGCGCGGCCTTTTCACGCTCCGCCCGCTCCTTCTCGCGACGTTCGCGCTCGGCCTTCTCGCGGGCGGCCACTTCCACTGCCTTGCGTTCGGCCTCCTGTGCCTCGGCGAGCAGCCGGGCCTCTGCGGCACGCTGCTCCTCGGCCAGCCTTTGCGCCTCTGCCTGCAGCACGGCAGGGTCTTCTTCCGGCGGTGGCGGTTCCTCGGGCAGTGGCTCGGGCTCTGGCTCCGGCGGCGCAGGTTCCTCGACCACCGGCTCGGGTTGCGGTGCGGGCTGCAGGCGTTCTGCCAGCTGCTCGGCCGTCACCACGCCGCCGGTGATGCCCATGGGCTCAGGCGGCTTCGAGCGCTGCGACCAGAACCAGAACCCGCCCACGATGGCGATGATGCCCACGTGCAGCAGGATGGAGAGCGACCAGGAGGCCCAGGGGCTGCCCTCGCGCCTGGCGTGCCTGTTCACGGCTGTCGCCGGTCCTCGCGGCGCGGCGGATCGGCAAGGAAGCCGAGCCTCGCGGCACCCGCGGTCTGCAGCAGCACCATCGTGTTCATCACATGCTCGTATTGCACGCGGCGGTCAGCCTGCAGCAACACCTCGCGCTGCGGTTCCGTCGCCAGCGCGGCCTGCACTGCGCCGTTCAACTCGTCGGCCTCGAGCGGGCGCTCCGGATCGCTGCTGGTGTTCAGGTAGCGCCGGCCGTCGATGTCTATGGAAACGATCAGCGGCGGACTGCGCTGGGTGGAAGCCGGCAGCGGTTGCGCACTGGCCTGCGGCAGTTCCACCTGCACGCCCTGCGTGAGCAGCGGCGCGGTGGCCATGAAGATCACCAGCAGCACCAGCATCACATCGATCAGCGGCACCACGTTGATCTCGCCCATCAGGCGACGTTTGCGCGGCGCATCTTCCATCAGGCTGGATCTCCGGCTGCCGGCTGCCTGGCAGCATAGCGCTGCAGGATGGTGGAGAACTCCTCCATGAAGGCGTTGTAACGCAGCTCCAGGCGGCCCACCTTGTCCGCATAGCGGTTGTAGGCGATGAAGGCCGGAATGGCTGCCACCAGCGCCACCGCCGTGGCGACCAGTGCCTCGGCGATGCCCGGCGCCACGGTGGCCAGCGTGGCCTGCTGCACCTCGCCCAGGCTCATGAAGGTGTTGAGGATGCCGCACACCGTGCCGAACAGGCCGACGTAGGGGCTCACCGAACCGATGGTGGCCAGCGTGGCCAGATTGTGTTCCAGGCGCTCGATTTCTTTCAGCTGCGCCACCTTCATGGCCCGCCGCGCGCCTTCGAGCAGCTGCTCGGAGGTGCCGCCGCTCTGGCGCAGGCGCGCGAACTCGCGGAAGCCCATCTCGAAGATGCTGCTCATGCCGGTGCTGCCGCCCTTTGCTTCGAGATTGCGGTACAGCGTGCCCAGGTCGCCACCGGACCAGAAGGCAGCCTCGAAGTGATTGGCCTCGGTGCTGGCCCTGGCGAGCACCGAGCGCTTGGCCAGGATGATGGCCCATGACGCCAGCGAGGCGATCGCCAGCATGGCCAGCACGATCTGCACCACCAGGCTGGCATCCACCACCAGGTGGATGATGGTGGCCATGTCGCCACTCATCGCGTGATCCTCGCCGCCAGGC
>JALYWF010000141.1 GCA_030852845.1 Pseudomonadota bacterium | reverse complement strand
GCGCGATGAAGAGGATGGCCTCGCCGTTGCGTCCCGCGCGCCCGGTGCGGCCGATGCGGTGCACGTAGGATTCGGTGTCATAGGGCACATCGTAGTTGACCACGTGCGTCACCCGCTCCACGTCCAGGCCGCGCGCCGCCACGTCGGTGGCCACGAGGATGTCGATCTTGCCGGCCTTCAGCTGCGCAACGGTGCGCTCGCGCAAGGCTTGCGGCACATCGCCATTCAGCGCCACGGCGGCGAAACCGCGCGCCTGCAGCCGCTCCGCCAGGTCCACCGTCGACTGCTTGGTGCGCACGAACACCAGCATGGCGTCGAAGCCGGCGACTTCAACGATGCGCGTCAGTGCATCGAGCTTGTGCAGCCCGCTGACCAGCCAGTAGCTCTGGCGGATGTTGGCGGCTGTGCCCGTCTTGCCCTTGATGACGATCTCGCGCGGCTCGCGCAGGTGGCGCTGGGCGATGCGCCGGATGTTCGGCGCCATGGTGGCGGAGAACAGTGCCACCTGCTTGTCGGCCGGCGTCTGGGAAAGGATGGCATCCATTGCATCGGCGAATCCCATGTCGAGCATCTCGTCGGCTTCATCGAGCACCACGCACCGCACGGCCCCGAGATTCAGCGTGCCCCGCTCAAGGTGGTCGATGAGCCGGCCCGGCGTGCCCACGATCACCTGCGGACCACGCTTCAACGCATTGAGCTGCGGCACGTAGCTTTGTCCGCCGTAGATGGGCAGCACGTGGAAGCCATTGAGGCCGGACGCATACTTCTGGAATGCCTCGGCGACCTGGATCGCCAGCTCGCGCGTCGGCACCAGCACCAGCGCCTGCGGCTCACGCCGCTTCAGGTCGAGCCGCGAGAGGACGGGCAGCGCGAAGGCCGCCGTCTTGCCAGTGCCGGTCTGCGCCTGGCCAAGGACATCTGCCCCTTCCAGCATCGCCGGAATGGTCGCAGCCTGGATGGGGGATGCGGCCTCATAGCCAACGGACTTCACGGCCCGGAGGATTGCATCGGAGAGGCCGAGGTCGGCAAAGCGGACTGCCTGGTCCGTAGGTTCTTTCTTCATGGATCGGCCAGCATATCAGGCGGACGATCCGCATCCGCGGCAATCGGCCGCGTGGCCGTTGCCAACGGCTCGCCGAGCATCGAGACTCGGTTTTCCGTACCGCAGCAGGTGGAGCGACACGATGATGCGATCCCTGATGATGACACTGGCTGCAGCCGTGCTGCTTTCCGGCGCGGCCCGCGCGCAGGACGTCACTGCAGATCTGGACTCACTCACCGCGCGTGTCGGCAAGCTCGAGGCGACGCGCGCCATCCGCAAGCTGCAGCGTGCCTTCGGCTACTACATGGATCGTGGCCTGTGGGGGGATGCGACAGACCTGTTCACAGGCGATGGCACCTTCGAGATGGGCCTTGATGGCCTCTACGCCGGCAAGGCCCGCATCCGCGAATACCTGAAGCGGCTGCACGGCAACCAGGAAGGCCTGGTCTACGGCCAGCTCAATGAGTGGGTAACGCTGCAGCCGGCAATCTTCATTGCTGCCGACGGCCGCAGCGCCACGGCACGCTGGCGTGACCACGGCATGCTGGGCCAGTACAAGAAACACGCCGAGTGGCGTGACGGCATCTACGAAAACACCTACGTGAAGGAACAGGGGGTCTGGAAGATCAAGTCCCTGCACCTCTACGTGAACTTCGTGGCGCCCTATGAGAAAGGATGGGCGCGGCTGAAGCCCGGCGAGGGACTTGCCCGCAGCCAGGCATCGCTGGAGTTTCCTCCCGACCGCCCGGCCACCGCGACCTACGCCCCGTTCCCTGACACGCATGTGCCGCCATTCCAGGCTGCCAATCCCGTGACGGGCAAGGCCGCACGACTGTCCCAGCCCGCCGTTACCGGGCCCCTGGCGGCCCATGCCAGCCGTGTTGCGCGGCTGGAAGACCAGGACGCCGTGGAAAACCTGCAGGCCATGTTCGGCTTCTATTTCGACAAGGGCCTGTGGGGCGAGGCTGCCAGTCTCTTCGCGCGCAACG
>JALYWF010000129.1 GCA_030852845.1 Pseudomonadota bacterium | reverse complement strand
GCTGCGCGCGACGCGCGTCGATGGCCTGCTGCACGGTCTCCTTGGCTTCATTAATGCGCGCACCCGCAGCCGGCCGCTCGGCAGCAGGCAGCTTGCCAAGTGACTTCAGCTGTTCGGTGAGCGAGCCCTTCTTGCCCAGCCACGCCACCCGCACCTCATCGAGGCGCGGCAGATCAGCGCTGGCGGAGATCTCCGCCAGCGCACGCGCGGTCAGGTCGGCGAGCGACTCCATTGCCAGCCCCCTCCTCTAACGCCCGGCCCCGACGGGAGCTCAGGCGGCCTGGAGCTGGGCCTTGGCCTGTTCGCAGAGGGCGGCAAAAGACGCCGGTTCGTGCACGGCGAGCTCGGCGAGGATCTTGCGATCGACCTCGACGCCGGACTTCAGCAGCCCGTTGATCAGGCGGCTGTACGACAGGCCGTGCTCGCGGGCGGCCGCATTGATGCGGGCGATCCACAGCGCGCGGAAATCGCGCTTCTTGAGCTTGCGGCCGATGTAGGCATATTGCCCGGCCTTGGTGACCGCCTGCTTGGCGGCGCGGAATACCTTGCGGCGGGCGTTGTAATAGCCCTTGGCCTTGGCCAGGACCTTCTTGTGACGGCGTCCAGCAATGACGCCACGTTTGACTCGTGCCATTTTCGTCTACCTCGTGTGTGGCGCTTAAGCGTTGGGGAGCAATGCGTCGCAGCGGCCCACGTCGCTCTTGTGCACGAGCGAGGAACCGCCAGAACGCAGCTGGCGCTTGGTCTTGCGAGGCTTGTGGCCGAGATTGTGGCGGCGGCCGGCGGAATACGACTTGTATCCGTTGGCCGTCTTGCGCAGGCGCTTGGCAGCCGCCCGGTTGGTCTTCAGTTTGGGCATGACATCACTCCAGTTTTTGTAGCTTCCGGTCGCAAGGCGCGCGGATGCATTGCTGCACCACGTGCCCGCTAGGGGCGGACCACATCGCGCCTCAAGGGCGCTTTGCGATCACTTCTTTTTTGGCGAAAACACCATGACCATCTGCCGTCCTTCCATCAGCGGGTTCTGTTCGATCACGGCAATTTCAGCCAGATCGCCAGATACGCGCTGCAGAAGCCTGCGGCCGATATCCTGGTGCGCCATCTCTCGGCCGCGGAAACGTAGCGTTACCTTGGCCTTGTCACCCTCGGTCAGGAAGCGGGTCAGATTACGCAGCTTGACCTGGTAATCACCCTCTTCCGTACCGGGACGAAACTTCACTTCCTTGACCTGGATCTGCTTCTGCTTGCGCTTGGCAGAGTGGGCTTTCTTGTTCTGTTCGAACAGGTACTTGCCGAAATCCATCACGCGCACTACCGGAGGTTCGGCGGTGGGCGAGACTTCAACCAGATCGAGCTGGGCATCGACGGCGAGTTGCAGCGCCTGGGCTCGCAACATCACTCCCGCCTGCTCGCCATCCGCGCCAATCACCCGCACTTGTGGCGAGGTGATCTCTTCGTTGCGCCGGATGCGCTTCGCTGCTGCTGCTGTAGCTATAAAATCAATCCTCCAGACAGGTGCGTCCGCGACTTGAGACCTCGACACCGAGACGTTCGACAAACGTCGTCAGCGGCATCGTGCCCAGGTCCTTGCCGTTGCGGGTACGCACGGAAACCAGGTTGGCTGCAATCTCCTTGTCACCCGCCACCAAAAGGTACGGGACGCGCTGCAGCGTGTGCTCGCGGATCTTAAAGCCCACCTTTTCGTTCCGCAAGTCGGCAATGGCGCGAAATCCCTGATTTGCAAGGGATTCCACCAGGCCTTCGACATAGGCGTTCTGCTTCTCGGTGATGGGCATCACCACCGCCTGCACCGGCGTGAGCCAGCTGGGCAGCCGGCCTGCGTGGTGCTCCAGCAGGATAGCGAAAAAACGCTCCAGCGAGCCGAAGATGGCGCGGTGCAGCATGACCGGATACTGCTTCTGGCCGTGCTCGTCCACGTACTGGGCGCCCAGCCGGCCGGGCATGTTCAGGTCCACCTGCAGGGTGCCGCACTGCCAGTCGCGGCCGATGGCATCGCGCAGCACGAATTCCAGCTTGGGTCCGTAGAAGGCCCCCTCGCCCGGGTTGTGGATGTAATCGATGCCGGCGGCAGCGGCTGCGGCCTTCAGTGCGGCCTCGGATTTGTCCCAGACTGCGTCATCACCCACCCGCTTCGGGGGCCGGTCGGCGAACTTGACCTTCACATCGTCGAAGCCGAAGTCCCGGTACACCGACAGCAGCAGCTGGATGATGCGCACCGACTCTTCGGTGATCTGCTCCGGGGTGATGAAGCAGTGGGCATCGTCCTGGGTGAAGCCGCGCACGCGCATCAGCCCATGCAGTGCGCCGGAGGGCTCGTAGCGATGCACCTTGCCGAACTCGGCGAAGCGCAGCGGCAGCTCGCGGTAGCTCCTGATGCCCTGCTTGAAGATCTGCACATGGCCCGGGCAGTTCATGGGCTTGATCGCGTAGAGACGCTCGTCCGGCGTGCGCGTGAGATACATGTTCTCACCGAATTTCTCGAGGTGGCCGGACTGCTGCCACAGGACCGAGTCCATCAGCTCGGGTGCGTTCACTTCCTGGAAGCCGGCCTTTTCCTGCGCCTGGCGCATGTAGGCGATCAGGCGCTGGAAGATGCCCCAGCCCTTCGGGTGCCAGAACACCGCGCCCGGGGCTTCTTCCTGCATGTGGAAGAGATCCAGCTCGCGGCCGATGCGGCGGTGGTCGCGCTTCTCGGCTTCTTCCAGGCGGGTGAGGTAGTCCTTGAGATCCTTTTCGTTGAGCCAGGCCGTGCCGTAGATGCGCTGGAGCATCTCGTTGCGATGGTCGCCGCGCCAGTAGGCGCCGGCCACCTTCATCAGCTTGAAGGCCTTGAGCTTGCCGGTGGAAGGCACGTGCGGACCGCGGCACAGGTCTTCCCAGTCGCCCTGGCCATAAAGACCGATGGGTTCGCCGGCGGGAATGCCGGCAATGATCTCGGCCTTGTAGTGCTCGCCCAGCGACTTGAAATGCGACACCGCCTCATCGCGCGGCAGCTCGCGGCGGTGCACGGGGAGGTCGGCCTTTGCCAGCTCCTGCATGCGCTTTTCGATGGCTGCCACGTCTTCGGGCGTGAAGGGGCGCGAATAGGAGAAGTCGTAGTAGAAGCCGTCTTCAATCACCGGGCCGATGGTGACCTGTGCCTCGGGGAACAGCTGCTTCACCGCATTGCCCAGCAGGTGGGCGGCGGAGTGGCGGATCAGCTCGAGGGCATCCGGATCCTTCTCGGTGACGATGGCCAGCGAGGCATCTTCGGTGATGCGGAAGGAGGTATCGACCAGCTTCCCATTGACGCGGCCGGCCAGCGCGGCCTTGCGCAGGCCGGCGCCGATGCTGGCGGCAACCTCATCGACGGTGACCGGCTGGTCGAACTGTTTCTGGCTGCCATCGGGCAGCGTGATGACGGGCATGAGTCAGGCGGGGCGATAAAAGGAGCGCGATTGTACCCGAGCCCCGCTCATCCCTGCTCGTTGCGCAGCGTGTCCAGGTGCATCAGGCGGCGCACCGGCCTCGCGATCAGGAGCATCACCACGCCCAGTCCTATCGCCAGCCAGCCCACATTGCTGTAGACGTCGAGCACGCGCTCGGGACCGGCGCCCTCGCCGCCCGTGGCAGCCGAGATCTGACCGGCTGCAAAATTGCCCGTGGCCGAGGCGAAGAACCAGGCACCCATGATGAGGCTGGCCATGTGCGCCGGCGCCAGCCGGTTCATGGCCGACAGCCCCACTGGCGACAGGCACAGCTCGCCGGTGGTGTGGATCAGGTAGATCAGCAGGATGAAGATCACCGGCGTGAGGCCGGCACCGGCGGCCTTGGCGCCAGCCACCAGCACCAGGAAGCCCAGCCCCACCTGCACCACACCCAGTGCGAACTTGGTGGGCGCCGAAGGTTCGAGGCCGCGACGGCCCAGTGCCACCCACAGCCAGGCGAACAGCGGTCCCAGCATCACGATGTAGATGGCGTTGAGCGACTGGAACATCGAGGCGGGCACGGTCCAGCCGAGCAGCGTGCGATCCACAGACCGGTCGGTGAACAGGCTGAGCGACGCGCCGGCCTGCTCGAACAGGGCCCAGAACGGAATCTGCGCGATGATCAGGTACAGCGCGGCGATGATGCGGTCCCGATCCTCCTTCGGCAGGCGGAATACGGCGGTGTACAGCACGTAGCCCACCAGCACCGCGCCGGCAACGCCGAGCAATGTGCCCACCAGTTTCTGGTACTGGATCAGCAGCCACACCACACCCACCGACAGCACGCTGAGGGCGTAGAGCAGCCATTCGAAGGGAATGCCGGCCTTGCGCGCGGCCAGTCGCTGCGGATCATGCGGCTCGCCGCGGCCCATCAGCAGCGGCTTGAAGAGCACGAACACCACCAGCCCCAGCAGCATGCCGATGCCGGCGGCGCCGAAGCCGTACTTCCAGCCGTAGGTTTCCCCCAGCCAGCCGGCCAGCGAGGCACCCAGGGCCGCGCCGAGATTGATGCCCATGTAGAAGATCGTGTAGGCCGGATCACGGCGGATGTCGGTGCGCGGGTAGAGCTGCCCGACCATCACGGAGATGTTGGCCTTCAGGAAGCCGCTGCCCACGATGATGAACGAGAGGGCCAGCCAGAAGATGTCCAGCGCCGCGCTTTGCTGCCCGCCCTCGCCTTCGAAAGCCATCGTGAAGTGGCCGATCACCAGCAGCACAGCGCCGAACAGCACGGCCTTGCGCTGGCCCAGGTAGCGGTCGGCCAGATAGCCGCCCACCGCGGGCGCGATGTACACCAGCGCCGTGTAGGCGCCATAGATCACCGACGCCTGCTGGTCGGAGAAGAGCCAGTGCTTCACGAGGTAGAAGATCAGCAGCGCCCGCATGCCGTAGTAGGAGAAGCGCTCCCACATCTCGGCGAAGAAGAGTACGAACAGGCCGCGGGGATGGCCGAGGAAGGTCTTCTGTTCCTCGAGCGAATGTGGGTTCGAAGCCATGGATCTCCCTTCCGGCGACACAGGCGCCTGCGGGGGAAGCTTACTCGATGACCCGGCCTGCGGGCCGCGCGCACGCGCGGAATGACTTCGCCGGGGTTGGTAGTCGCGAGTGGGATCGAACCACCGACCACCTCCATGTCAAGGAGGTGCTCTACCACTGAGCTACGCGACTGCGGGCGGAAACCCCGGGGGCGGGGAAGATACCGGTGCCGATTCTACCCTGCAAGCGGCCAGCCCGCTAAGCTGGCCCCCATGCGATCCATCCTCATGGCGGGGCTGCTGTTCACCGCGATACTGGTGGCCGCCAGCGAGCCCCGGCCCACGCCAGGGCCTTCGACCAGCGCAGAGTTCCAGTTCGCGCGCATGATCTATGTCGACTACCCCGGCGCCGGCCGCTTCGGCCGCGGCTGGTGGCAGCAGGACTGGCCCGAGGCCGAGGAGCATTTCGTTCCCAACCTGGGTCGCATGACGCGCGTGCATGCCGGCGAGTCGGTGGTGCTGCGCCTGACCGACGAGCGGCTGTTCGAATATCC
This sequence comes from Pseudomonadota bacterium, assembly GCA_030852845.1. Taxonomy (GTDB): domain Bacteria; phylum Pseudomonadota; class Gammaproteobacteria; order Steroidobacterales; family Steroidobacteraceae; genus ZC4RG30. The sequence continues at coordinate 8,108 of JALYWF010000129.1, read as the reverse complement.
CTGGCTCTATGCCACCCAGACCGGCTACTGGGACCTGAGCGACGAGGAAGTCGAACGCCTGCGCGAATACCTGCTGCGCGGCGGCTTCCTGATGTGCGATGACTTCTGGAACGAGGACGAGATGTTCGTGTTCCAGGAAACCATGGCGCGCGTGTTCCCGGAGCTGGAGATGGTGGAGCTGAAGGACGGCGACGCCGTGCTGCACGTGGTGTTCGACATCGACGAGGCGGTGCAGGTGCCGGGGCTGAGGCACCTGCGCGGCGGCGGCCAGGTGCAGCAGCTGCCGCCCCCGCAGTGGTTCGGCATCTACGACGAGCATGGCCGGCTGATGGTGGGAATCAACTACAACCAGGACGTGGGCGATGGCTGGGAACACGCCAACTGGGTGGAATATCCCCAGCCGATGACCGCCCAGTCCTACCGTTTCGGCATCAACTACGTCATCTATGCGATGACGCACTGAGCGGTCCGCCGGCGTCTCAGGCCAGTTCGAGCAGTCGCGCCCTGAGCGATTCCAGCGCGTCGCGGCAGGCGGCGGCTTCCTCGAATTCAAGCTCGCGCGCGTGGCGCAGCATCTCCGCCTCCAGGCGCCGCATCTCCTTGCCGATCTGCTCCGGCGTGGCAGCGGGGCCCAGTCCGGGTCCAACGCCGGCACGTGCCCTGCCCTTGCCCCCTTTTGCCCCCGTGCTCACCCGCGGTTCGGGATCCTGGCGCGCCCCTTCCATCACGTCGGTGATGGGTTTCACCACGCCACGCGGGGTGATGTTGTTGGCCGCATTGAACGCCAGCTGCTTGTCGCGCCGGCGCGTGGTCTCGGCCAGCGCGCGCTCCATCGAGCCGGTCATGCGGTCGGCATAGAGGATGGCCCGGCCATTCAGGTTGCGCGCGGCGCGGCCGATGGTCTGGATCAGCGAGCCCTCGGAGCGCAGGAAACCTTCCTTGTCGGCATCGAGTATCGCCACGAGGGACACCTCGGGCATGTCGAGCCCCTCGCGCAGCAGGTTGATGCCCACGATGGCGTCGAACTTTCCCAGGCGCAGGTCACGGATGATCTCCATGCGCTCCACGGTCTCCACGTCGGCGTGCAGGTAACGCACGCGCACGCCATGCTCGTCGAGGTATTCGGTGAGGTCCTCGGCCATGCGCTTGGTGAGCGTGGTGACCAGCGCGCGCTCGCCGCGTGCCTTGCAGGCGTTGATCTCGGAGAGCACGTCGTCCACCTGCGTGCGCACCGGGCGGATATCCACCGGCGGGTCGACCAGGCCTGTGGGCCGCACCAGCTGCTCCACCACCTGCCCGGCCTTCGCCGCCTCGTACTTGCCGGGCGTGGCGGAGACAAAAATCATCTGCGGCGCGGCGGCCTCCCACTCCTCGAACTTCAGCGGCCGGTTGTCCAGTGCCGAGGGCAGGCGGAAGCCGAACTCCACCAGCGTCTCCTTGCGGGAGCGGTCGCCCTTGTACATGGCGCCCAGCTGCGGAATGGTCTGGTGGCTTTCGTCCACCACCAGCAGCGCGTCCGGCGGCAGGTAGTCATACAGGCAGGGTGGCGGCTCGCCCGGCTGGCGGCCGGAGAGATAGCGGGAGTAGTTCTCGATTCCCTGGCAGTAGCCGATCTCCTGGATCATCTCCAGGTCGAAGGTGGTGCGCTGCTGCAGCCGCTGGGCTTCGACCAGCTTGTTGGCTTCGTACAGCTCCTGCAGGCGCAGGCGCAGGTCGTCCCTGATCTGGTCCTGCGCCGTCACCAGGCGGTCGCGCGGGGTGACGTAGTGCGTACCCGGATACACCGTGAAGCGCGGGATGCGGCCGCGTGATTCGCCGGTGAGCGGATCGAAGCGGGTGAGCTGCTCGATCTCCTCGTCGAAGAGTTCGACGCGGATGGCATCGCGCTCGGATTCGGCCGGGAAGATGTCGATCACATCGCCGCGCACGCGGTAGCAGCCCTGCGTGAAATCCACGTCGTTGCGGGTGTACTGCATCTCGGCCAGGCGCCGCAGCAGCGCGCGCTGGTCCATCCTGTCGCCGCGCTTCAGGTGCAGCACCATCTGCAGGTAGGCGGCCGGATCTCCCAGGCCGTAGATCGAGGAGACCGTGGCCACGATGATGCTGTCCCGGCGCTCCAGCAGCGCCTTGGTGGCCGACAGGCGCATCTGCTCGATGTGCTCGTTCACCGAGGAATCCTTCTCGATGTACGTGTCGGACGACGGCACATAGGCTTCAGGCTGGTAGTAGTCGTAATAGGAGACGAAATACTCCACCGCATTGTCCGGAAAGAACTGCCTGAATTCGCCGTAGAGCTGCGCGGCCAGCGTCTTGTTGTGCGCGATCACCAGCGTGGGACGCTGCACCTGCTGGATGACATTGGCGATGGTGAACGTCTTGCCGGATCCGGTGACGCCCAGCAGCGTCTGTGCCGCAAGGCCTGTCTGCAGCCCATCCACCAGGCGCGCGATGGCCGCCGGCTGGTCGCCGGCCGGCTCGTACTGCGCTGCCAGTTGAAATCCCGCGTCGTTCATGGGTGGACTCCGTACTATACCTGCCCGGGCATCCCCGAAGCAGAGCGCCCCGCATGAGCAGCATTCCCGTATCGCGCCGTGTGCAGCGCGTTAAGCCCTCCCCGACCCTGGCCATGACCACGCGTGCCGCGCAGCTGCGCCGCGAGGGCAAGGATGTGATCAGCCTGTCGGTGGGCGAACCGGACTTCGACACTCCGGCCCATATCGGCGCCGCGGGCATCGCCGCCATCCAGCAGGGGCACACCCGCTACACCAATTCCGACGGCGCGCCGGAGCTCAAGGACGCCATCATCGCCAAGTTCCAGCGCGACAACGGCCTCACCTACCAGCCCAACCAGATCCTGGTCTCCACCGGCGCCAAGCAGACGCTGTTCAACCTGTGCATGGCGGTGGTGGATCCGGGCGATGAGGTGATCATCCCGGCCCCCTACTGGGTGAGCTACCCGGACATGGTGCTGCTGGCCGATGGCGTGCCAGTGACTCCCTATGCGGGCGCGGATGCGGGATTCAAGATCACCCCGCAGCAACTGGAACAGACCATCACGCCCCGGACGCGGCTGGTGCTGCTGAATTCGCCCAGCAATCCCACCGGCGCGGCGTACACGCGGGCGGAGCTCGCGGCCCTCGGCGAGGTGCTGCTGGGGCATCCGCGCCTGCTCATCGGCACCGATGACATCTACGAGAAGATCTACTGGGCCGATGAGCCCTTCGGCAGCCTCGCACAAGTGGTGCCGGCGCTGTACCCGCGCACCGTGACCATCAATGGCTGCTCCAAGGGCTATGCGATGACGGGGTGGCGCGTGGGCTATTGCGGCGGACCCGCGGAAGTGATTGCGGCGATGGCCACCATCCAGGGCCAGTCCACCACCAATGCTTCCAGCATCAGCCAGCAGGCGGCCATCGCGGCGCTCAATGGCCCCGAGGAGGAAGTGCGGCGCATGAATGCCTCCTTCCGCCAGCGGCATGATTTTTTCGTGGCAGGCCTGAATGCGCTGCCGGGCTTCAGCTGCCGCCCGGGCGAAGGCACGTTCTACGCGTTCGCGGATGTGAGTGCAGCCATACGCGAGCTGGGTTTCGCAGACGACGTGGCCTTCTGCGATTTCCTGCTCAACGAAGCACTGGTGGCCGGCGTGCCCGGCTCGGGGTTCGGTGCGCCGGGGCACTTGCGGCTTTCATTCGCCGTGAGCCAGCGCAACCTGGCGCTGGCGCTGGAACGCATCGGCAAGGCGCTGGCGGGCGCGGCCGGCCGCAAGGCGTGAGGACTGCATAACGCCTGTCGCGCATCCGGCTTGACGGCCGGGACGCGTTCTTGAAGAATCGCGCCCTCTTTGAGAGAGGGGCCGTCCGGCCCGCAGCGTTCCCCGGTAGCTCAGCGGTAGAGCATCGGACTGTTAATCCGTTGGTCGTTGGTTCGATTCCAACCCGGGGAGCCAATTAAAACAAGAGGTTAGGATAACTTCCTGCTCCTGTTTCGAACTCACTGCCGCGCCATTGCGAACCTGCAGCGCTCAACCGATGGCTTTCAGCGTGAGAACCGCGACCATCAGGTAGCGCCCTGCCTTGGCCACGGTGACCAGCAGCAGGAACACACTGAACCGTTCGCGCATCACCCCCGCTACCAGCGTGAGCGGATCGCCGATGACAGGCGCCCAGCTCAACAGCAGCGACCACTTCCCGTAGCACCCGTACCAGCGCTGCGCGCGTCCCAGCATCGCAGGCGTCGCGGGAAACCAGCGACGATCACGGAATCGCTCGATGCCGCGGCCGATCGCCCAGTTGAAGACCGACCCGAGGATGTTTCCCGCGCTTGCCACGGCAACCAGCCACCAGGGTGGATGCCCCGCCACGAGCAGGCCCGCCAGCACAGCCTCGGACTGGCCTGGAAACACCGTGGCGGAAATGAATGCGGAAAGGAACAGGCCGCCATACAGCGCGGCCGACGTCATCTGCGCAGGCGCCAGGTGGCCAGCAGCATCAGCACCAGCAGCGGCAACGTCGCAAGGTTCAGCATCTGCCAGCCCAGCCGGGATACCGCGACGCCCGCCAGCAATGAAACGCACGACTGCACGCCGAACACGATGAACTCGTTGATGGCCTGCGCGCGATGGCGATCCACGCCGCCATAACTCCTGGCCAGCAGCGTCGTGCCCGACACGAACAGCAGGTTCCAGCCCAGCCCCAGCAGCACCAGTGCCAGCCAGTAATGCACTACCTGCTCGCCGGCCAGGCTGGTGGCGGCGCAGCCGGCCAGCAGCACGGCACCCAGCCGCATCATCGCGCGCTCACCGAAACGTCCCACCAGTCGCCCGGTGAACAGCGATGGCAGGAACATGGCCACCACATGGCTCTGTATCACCCAGGTCGTGGCCTCGACGCTGTGGTCGTGATGCACATGCATGCTGATCGGTGCCGCCGTCATCACGAAGCTCATCACGGCGAAGGCCACCACGCCGGCCAGCACGGCCACGCGGAAAGTGGTTTCAGACAGCAGCTGCGTGGCGTTGCGCGCCCTTTCCACAGTGGACTGGATGGACTGCGCCGGCAGGCGCAGTCGTGCCAGCACCGCGATGCCGAGTACGTAAAGGCCGGCAACTGCGACGAAGGAGCCCGCGTATTCGATCGCCAGCCAGCGCCGCGCCAGCAGCGCCAGCGGTGGTCCGATCAGCGCAGCGACCAGGCTGCCGATGAGGATCCAGGAAACGGCGCGGCTGACCTCGGCCGGTGGCACGCACTCGGCGGCGGCAAATCGATACTGCTGCGTGAAGGCGGTGCTGGTGCCGAAGAAGGCCGCGCCCGCGCACAGCATCACAAAACTGCCGCGGGTGATGGCCAGTGCAGTGAAAAGGGCTGCGCCGGCGCCGATGGACGCACCCAGGATGAAACCCGCCTTGCGCCCGATCCGTCGCATCAGCAAGGCCGCCGGCGCAGTGCTGAACGCCACGGCCACCACCGCCATCGAGATCGGCACCGTGGCCAGGGACTCCCGCGGTGCAAGCACGGCGGCCACGATGCCGCCGAGCAGCACCAGCACCGTGAGCCCGGTGGCCGTCAGCGCCTGCGCGCAGGCCAGCACCAGGACGCTGTTCAAGCGTGTGCCGGCATCAGGCAGGCCCTGCGGACGCGCGGATGCCGGTCAAGCAGGGTTCAGGGCTTCTGGAACAGCAGTACGAACTGGTCGGTCTTGCCGCGGTCGATCTCGTGCGCGGGTTTCGTGCGGTCATCGGCCGCATGACTGAGCAGGTTGCTCTCCTGCACCAGCTTGAAGCCCACGCCGAGCATGTCCTGCTTCACCAATTCCGCATCCACGCGGTGCAGGGTGGCGGAGTTGGTTGCACCGGGCTTGGCCGCGTGGTCGATCACCATGTACAGCCCGCCGGGCTTCAGCGCATCGAAGACCATCTTGTTCGTGGGCGTGAGGTTCGCGTTGGGGCGATTGCGCATGTCGTGGTAGTTCATCGACGTCCACACCAGGTCCACCTTCTCGGGCAGCGGCGTGGCGGGATCGAAACCGGCTACCTTGATGTTGCCGTAGCCCGGTTCGGCAGCCAGCGCGCGCATCGGCGCGGCAAGGTCACGGCCGCCCGGTGCGGCATTGGGCGCTGGCAGCGGCACCCAGGCATAGACCACGCCAGTGGGACCGACGACCTTGCTGAGGATGCGCGTCACGTAGCCGCCACCCGGCATGATCTCGGCGACTTTCGCACCGGCGTGGATGCCGGTCAGTGCCAGCAGTTCCGCCGGCTTGCGATCAGCATCGCGGGCGCGATCGGCCTCGGGGCGCGACTTGTCGGCGACGGCAGCAGCCAGTTGCTGCGAAGCGGACTGCGCGGCGTAGGTGGGCAGCGAAGCCATCACGCCGGTTCCCAGCAGGACCAGCAGCAGGCGGGCACGATGATTCATGGGGCACTCCAGAAGGGTTCGCTGTGAAGAGCCGGAGTATAGGTCCGCAGCCGCCAGCCGGCGATTGCGGCCGCGCCAGCTTATTCGATCAGCGCATTTTCGGTGACGATGACATCCAGGCGGATGTCATGCGGCAGCGCTTCGAATGAATTCAGCCGCGCTGCTGCATACCCGACGCCGATGGTGTGGTAACTGGCGCCCTGCGCGTCGAGCGAGGCCAGCGTGCGATCGAAGTAGCCACCGCCATAACCCAGGCGGTAGCAGCGTGCGGGATCCCAGGCCACCACCGGCGCCAGCAGCACCTGCGGCGTGAACTCTTCCAGCGCCGCAGGCACGGGAATGTTCCAGAACCCCTTTTCCATGGCGCAGCCGGGGTACCAGCGTCGAAAGCGCAGTGGCGTGGCTTTCTCCACGACTACGGGCAGCACCACCGTGAGTCCCTGGTCGTGCAGTTTTCCGAGCCAGGGCCGAAGGTCGGGTTCGCCGCGCAGCGGCCAGTAGCCGCTGACTACCGGACGGGACTCCAGCAGCTTGCGGTCGCGGCAGTAGGCATCTATGCGCGTGGCAATGGCGGCCGAGGCCTCCTGCCGCTCGGCCACCGGCACGCGCAGCCTGGACTCGATCTGCCGGGAGCGCTCGGCGCGGCGCCACTCCATGATGCTGGCGCGCGCGGCGCTGCTGATGTCGGCCATCAGAACTCCCTCCGTCAGCCGCGGTAGCTCGCGCGCTTCCTGCGCCGGTGCTCGATTTCGGGCTTGTACGGCGGCGCGGTGAGCACGACCGTCTCGGCCTGGGCGCGGGCCACCGGGAAGGGTTCTTCCGGCACCGAGGCGAGGATGGCGTCAAAACGCTCCTTCATGCCGTCGCGGAATTCCGGGTGCGTGAAGATGAAAAGGTCATTGTTCTTCACGCCATTGAGCACGCGCTCACCGGCTTCCAGCGGATCCATCATGGCTACGCGCGCAGGATCATCGGGGTCATGGTCGGTGCTCACGCCGCCAGGGGAGTACACCGAAGTGCCGATGTTGGTGCCCATCAGCTCGATGCGCAGCGCCTCCATCAGGCCGAAGGCGGCGAACTTCGTGGCGGTGTACACGCCGGCATTGGAGCCGGGCAGGATGCCGCCCATGGATGCGGTGGTAACGATGTGCGCGCCCTCCCCGTGCTTGAGCATGTGCGGAATCACGGCCGCGCAGCCGTTGTGGAGGCCGGTGAAGTTCACCGCCACGGCGCTGTCCCAGGCACCTGCATCGACCTGGCTGGCCTGGCGCAGCGTCTTGATGCCTGCGTTGTTCACCAGCAGGTGCAGGTTGCCGAACTTCGCGTTGATCTCCGCCAGCGTCTTCGTCCAGCCGGCGCGGTCGGTGACGTCATGGCGGATCGCGGTGACGCGGCTCTTCTGCGCCGGGGTATACAGGCTGAGCGCGGGCTCCACCTGGTCGTCCTGGATATAGCCCATCACTACGTTCATGCCCGCATTGGCCGCGGCGCGGCCGATGCCCAGGCCAATGCCGGTGTTGCCGCCGGTGATGTAGACCGTCTTGCCCTTCAGGTCGGTGAGCTTCGGCTGCTGGCGCTGGCCTGCCGGCAGGCGCGTGCCGAGGGCGGCATCGCGCGGTGCCCGGCCGCCGCCGGCTGGTGCCCCTGCGGGTGCGGGAGTTGCCGCCTGTGCGGCCAGCGGCGCCACGGCTGCAA
>JALYWF010000096.1 GCA_030852845.1 Pseudomonadota bacterium | reverse complement strand
CCCTCGCGCTGCGCTTTGCTGCCGAGACCGCGCGCGAATTCGGCGCCCGCTCGGTTGGGCTTGTTGCGCCCTACCTGCCGTACATGCGGCAGGACAAGCGCTTCCATCCAGGCGAGGCGGTGAGCGCACCGCTGTTTGCCCGATTCCTGGAGCAAAGCGTGGACTGGCTGGTGACAGTGGATCCGCATCTGCATCGCAACCCGAGCCTTGATGTGTTGTTCAAGATCCCGGCGCACAATGTGGCGGCCGCACCAGCCATGGCGGACTGGTTGCTGGCGAATGTGCCTGACGCCATCCTCATCGGCCCCGACAGCGAGTCGGCGCAATGGGTGGCGGACATTGCGGACCGGGCGCGGGTGCCCTTCCAGGTGCTGACGAAGATCCGGGAGGGCGATCGCGCGGTGCGTGTCAGCCTGCCTGATCCGATTGCCGCGCGCGGCCGCACCCCGGTGGTGGTGGACGACATCGTGTCTTCCGGGCATACCATGATCGAAACACTCAAGCACCTGGCGGCTTTGGGTCTGTCGCCCGCAACTTGCCTGGTCACCCACGCCGTGTTTGCGGAGGATGCATATGAACATCTGATCGCCGCCGGTGCGCAGCGGGTGGTCAGCACCGACACTATCCCGCACCCGGTAAGTAATGCAATTGAGATGGCGCCGCTGTTGGCGAGCGCTTGCGAGGCAGTGATGGCCCTCGCATGAAATTCGGAGATCCCATGAACGACCTGACCTGTTGCGGCACCACGACCGCCGCGATTGATCAACACCGAATCGAGCAGTTATGCCGGCGCTATGCGCGGTCAGAACCCGATTTTGCCGCGTGGGCTGCCGGCTACGGGGTGATCACTCACACGCCGCTGACTCAGTTACGGGTGCGTGCAATGCTGGACGAACTGGTGGCCACCGGCGCGCTGCCAAACCTGGTCACCGGCTACCAACGGCTGATGGCCGCGGATCGCATCGCCAGTGCTGGCATGTGGCTGGTAGTGCACATGACCTATGCCCGTCGCGTACGCATGGATGGCGCTACGCTGGAAGCAGAGGACTTCAAGCCACAGCCCGAAGGTCACACCGGCGGCGCGTTGAACATGGTGCCGGCGTATACAGGCTACCTGGCCATGAATGCACTGGATGGCGTGACCCGGGCGTGGATGATGGGCCAGGGGCACTGCGTGGCGGCGATCGATGCGCTCAACGTCATCGTCAACAACATGACGTCGGCCCATGAAGCGCGCTATGGCCTGGACGAGGCGCGCCTCGCGCGATTCGTCGGTGACTTTTATTCGTACGCGCTTACTCCCGAAGGCCGGCCGGCCTCGCCGCTGGGTTCGCACGTCAATGCCCACACGGCAGGCGGCACGCAGGAAGGTGGCTACCTGGGGTTCACGCAGCTGCACTATGTCCATGCACCGCTGCCGGGCGAGCGGCTGGTAGCGTTCCTGAGCGACGGCGCATTCGAGGAGCAACGCGGTGGCGACTGGGCACCGCGCTGGTGGCGTCCGGACGACTCGGGTCTGGTGGCGCCGATCATGGTGCTCAACGGTCGCCGTATCGAGCAGCGCAGCCAGATCGAGCAGCAGGGCGGTGAGGACTGGCTCTATCGCCACTTGCGACTCAATGGTTTCGAACCCATTGGTCTGGATGGCCGCGATCCGGCCAGCATTGCCTGGGGCATTCACGTGATCGAATCGCGGCTGCAGGCCTGTACCGAAGCTGCCGCCGAACTGCCTGAAGGTGAACTTCGCATTCCATTGCGTTATGGCGTGGCCGAGGCACCCAAGGGATTTGGATTCCCGGGAGCCGGCACCAATGCTGCCCACAACCTGCCGCTGTTGGGCAACCCTCACCGCGATGCGGCGGCGCGCGAGCAGTTCAACGCAGGCTGCGCGCCGCTGTATGTGCCGCAGGCCGATCTGCTGGCGGCCGTGGCCATGCTCAATACGCACAGCGCGCAGGGCAGACCGCGTGAGCGAGATCACGCGCTGGCGACGCGCCAGGTCGCGCCTCCCACAGTGCCTGAGCCGACATGGGCGGAGCCGGGGACGGTCGGCTCACCGATGGTCGCACTCGACCGCCAGTTCGTGCGCCTGGTCGACGCCAATCCGCAGCTGCGTCCCCGCGTTGGAAATCCCGATGAACTGCGCAGCAACAAGGTCGATGCGACACTGGATCGCCTCAAGCACCGGGTGCAGGTGCCTGAGGCCGGCGTCGCGGAATCGCGCACCGGCGCAGTCATTACGGCACTCAACGAGGAAGCCGTGGTTTGCGCTGCGCTCGCCAACAAGGGCGGACTGAATCTGGTGGTGACCTACGAAGCGTTCGCGCCCAAGATGCTCGGCGCGCTACGCCAGGAAATCACTTTTTCGCGCAGTCTGGCTCTGGCGGGCCGGACACCTGGCTGGCTGGGAGTGCCAGTGGTGCTTACCTCCCACACCTGGGAAAACTCCAAGAATGAGCAGTCTCACCAGGACCCCACGCTGTCCGAAGCCCTGCTTGGCGAAATGGCCGATGTGTCGCGCGTGGTATTTCCGCCCGACGGCAACAGTGCCGTGGTGGCGCTGGCGCACAGTGTCCTGGCGATGGGCACGATCACTGCGCTGGTGGTACCAAAGCGCGAGGTTCCCAACCGGTTGACGCCGACGCAGGCGCGACAGTTGATCGAGGAGGGGTGTTTGCTTTTGCACGGCAATCCGGACAGCGCTGACGTAATCCTGGCGGCTACCGGGAGCTACCAGTTGAGCGAAGTGCTGCGGGCGCAACAGTGCCTGGCTGCGGCGGGCATCGCTGCAGCGGTGATATACATCGGCGAGCCGGGTCGATTGCGCACCGGGCGCGACGCGCGAGAAGCAGCCTACGTCCTGACCGATGAGGTATTGGCGCGCTACTTTCCGGCAGGCTTGCCGCGCGTGTTTGTGACCCACACCAGGCCCGAGCCGTATCTGGGCGCGTTGCGTCGGATTGACACTGGCCCACAAAGCACCCGCGCGCTGGGCTTCGTGAACCAGGGTGGGACGCTGGATGTTGCCGGGCTGCTGTTCGCGAATCGCTGCACTTGGGGGCACACGGTCGCCGCGGCGCTGGCTGTATTGGATCGGCCGTTGGATGATGCGCTGCACGCCGACGAACAGGCCGCGTTGGCCGGACGCGGCGATCCGCAAGTGATCATCCGGCCAGCGACGGGTCAGTGACGGCGCGTTTCCACGCTGGATGAATACGTGAACGACCAGCATGGGGTGTTGACGCTCAACGTTGGCTCGGCCACGGTCAAGGCCGCTCACTTCCAATGCGATCGCGACGGCGATTTGGCGCCGGCTGATCGCGCCAGAATCTCTGTGCTCCCGGAAGATGAAGGCGATGTCCGCAGCGCTGATCGCTGGTTGGCCGGATTACGCCACCAGTTGCCTGCGGGCGCGGGACAGCCTCGGGTCGTCGCGCATCGGGTCGTGCACGGCGGTGGCCGGATCAATCCCGTTGCCGTGACAGATGCGGTGATGACCGAACTGACCGCGCTGGCAGCACTCGCTCCCTTGCATCAGGGGCCGGCACTTCGACTGATCAACGCCGCCCGGCTCCAGTGGCCCGAGGTTCCGCAGATCGCCGTATTCGATACCAGCTGGCACGCCACGCTGGCGCCCTGGGCCCGCCGCCTACCGCTGCCAGCGGCGCTGCATGCTGCAGGCGTGATGCGCTATGGGTTCCACGGACTGGCGTTTGCGTCATCAACGCGCCAGCTGAGCGTGCTGGCGCCAGAACTTGCCCGCGCGCGACTGGTGCTGGTGCATTTGGGCGGCGGCTCAAGCCTGTGTGCGGTGGCTGATGGACGAAGCGTGGATACCAGCATGGGAATGACGCCGCTGGACGGAGTGCCGATGGCCACCCGTTGCGGGTCGCTGGATCCGGGTGTGATCCTGTATCTGGTGCAACACCTGAAGATGCCGCTTCCACAGCTCGAACACCTGCTGTGGAACGAGTCCGGCCTGCGCGGACTTTCAGGTGGCAGCGGTGACATGCGCGAACTGTTGGCCGACGCCAGCGAAACGGCCGTACTGGCCCGCGAGCTATACGTACACCGGGTTGCCCAGGCCATCGTCGCCATGGCCACAAGTGCCGGCGGGCTGGACGCGATCGTTTTTTCCGGAGGCATCGGGGAAGGCGCCGCATTGATCCGCGCGCAGGTCGCAGAGCGATTGGGATGGACGGGGCTGGTTCTGGATCCGGCGGCCAATGCCATCAGTGCGGAGCAGATCAATGCGACGGCGTCCGCTGTGTCTGCGTTTGTAATTCATGTCGATGAAGAAGCAGAACTGGCTCTGGCTGCGCTGGCGTTTCGACCACAATGACCCGTCACAACTAGCGCAGCGGTCTGGCCATCGTCATGGCGGTAGAGCGGTGGTGTTCTTTCCAATCGGGGTAATGCCTGGGTCGCGCCAGGACGCCGCCGACGGCTATATTGCCTTGCGCTGGTGTTGCTTTTTCATCCGATCAGGAAATCGTCATGTGCTTCTCGGCTACCGCCAGCTTTTCTGCCAGCGCCGTTCTTGCGGGGCTGGGAACCTTGACCCTGCGGCGGGTGCACCGCCCACAGGATCGCGCATTGGCTGCCATTCCCGCGCTGTTCGCGGTTCAACAAGCGATCGAGGGCGTGGTGTGGCTGGGCCTCCATGGAACGTATCCCGGGATGTTGGTTGCTGCCACCCAAGCCTATTCCGTGTTCTCGCACGTGTTGTGGCCAATCTACGTGCCTGGCGCGGTCTGGCTCGCCGAACCACCTGGCCTGCGGCGCGCGGGGCTGCCATGGTTTATGCTGGGCGGCCTGCTCGTAGGCCTTTATCTGCTTTACGCCATGGTGGCCAGTCCGATCGTGGCGCGCCCGGTAGGTCACCATGTTGACTATGACTCGCCGCATTTCTATGTGTTTGCGGTGCTGGTGTTGTATCTGGCCGCTACGGCTGTCAGCCCATTGCTCTCGAGCCATAGATGGGTCCGGCACTTCGGGCTGCTGATGCTGGTCTCTGCGGCTGCGGCTTATCTGGTCTACGCACGCTGGTTCATCTCGGTGTGGTGCTTTTTCGCGGCCGTGCTGAGCGTTGTGATCTACCTGCACTTACACAGCCGAGCGAACCCCGGCGCTGCTATCGATGGTTCGGGCAATCCGCGCGCGCAAAGCACCTGAATCCGCAGCCGACGCTCGGGCTCCTCTTATAGCCAACGCCGCGCCGCCCAGCCGATCAGCTCCAGAAGCGGCGCGTACCAAGACCGACGGCGCCAGGAAGCGAGCAGGACTTCGCGGGACTGCGTCAGGTCCTCCGCGAACTGCTGTGCCAAGGTTGCATTGAGGGTCGGTGCATGCCCGAGCAGGTTGATCTCGTCGTTGAGAAAGAAACTGCGGTAGTCGAAGTTGGCCGTGCCGACTGTCGCCCAGCCCTGATCGACCAGTGCGGTCTTGGCATGCAGGACGCGGGGCTGGTATTCCCAGAGACGAACTCCGGCGGCAAGCATGTGGGTGTATGCAGCACGCGCAGCCCACTGCGCGAGCGGGACATCGCTCTTTCCGGGTACCAGCAGACGTACGTCTACTCCGCGTCTGGCGGCCTCGCACAGGCCGCGCTGACTGCGCCGGTCCGGCACAAAATATGGCGTTGTTAACCATATTCGCTCGCGGGCCTTCGCGAATGCGTCTGCGAATGCACAGTGCAGGCGGTGACGACAGTGTCGTGAACGGTTAGACAGTATCGCAAGCGGTGAGCGTACCGTAGGCATCGGGCCACGAGGTGCGCTTGGGTAGGCATCGAACAGGGTGATTGACTCGGACACTCCGGGTCCTGTCAGGCGCAGGTGCGTGTCCCGCCAGCGGGATTGGCCCACAATGCGCCGGGAGCTGCGCCGGTCGAGATTGAACCCGCCTACGTACGCCACTTGATCGTCAAGTACCAGCAGCTTGCGATGGTTGCGCACGTGGAGCTGCCACGGCCGTCGCCAATACCATGGGCGACTCCAATGCCAATGCACGCCGGCGCTGATCATCGCCTGAAGCCGTGGCGGCGCGATGAGGCGCCAGGAACCGACTGCATCGATTCGGACCTTGACTCGGCGCGCATTGCGTGCGGCCTGGGTCAGGTCATCTAGTATCGGACCGCCAATCTCGTCATCGGCCACGATGTAGCACTCGAGCCTGATATCGTGCGAGGCGCACGCAATATCTGCCCGCATCGAATCGTAGAGGGCGTCGCCCTCTACGAATACTGTGATGGCTTCCTGTGAGTGAGGCAAGGTGCGTTCTCGTTGCCAAGCGCCGTCAAGGTGGGGCAAGGTTTTGGTGTTGGCGAGCGAGCAGGTGACGGATGGGCCGATTCCCAATCCTGGCGGCACGCGCGCGACTCTTCATGCTAACCATATCCCGACGTCTTGTGTTCCAGACCTCAACCCAATGCCACGCATGCCGGGAGCCAATGGTCTGTGATGCTCCCTGGCGAGAGGAGGCTCGACAACAGCCAGGAGATTCTTTGTCGTCGTTGCCATCGAATGGCTGATCATTGCCGTGGTACTGCGTGGTGTCGTGGTGATGACAATATTCCTGTCTTCAGCGTAGCGCCATGTTGTACAACATGGGCCTCGCCGGGCATCGCGAACGCGAAGCCGATCAGAATTTGCTGAAAATGTGGCTTGCGATTTGGAACGGCATACCTCTTGGTCGGAACATCCTGGCCACTGCTTCAATGCACCGCGCGGCGCTCCCCGCAAATAGTGATAGCGGAACGAGCATCAACCCGATTTGCGGGGGCGACCCCGCCTTCTGCAGGTCGGATCATCATCGCCGGACGGTGCGCCATATCCCGCAGGATCATTGATCCACGACTGAAGCGCGGCAGATGCCCAGCCACACGCCCGACCGCCAAGATGTACGGGTGCCGGAAATCGGTGCGCTGCGATGCGGCGATACAGGGTTGGTCTGCTCAGCGATGTGATGCGCAGTACATCGGGGAGTCGAAAGAATGCAGGTGATGGCGTATCGCTGCGCGTATCGCCGCGGGTACCACTCGGCGTCTGCTCGCTGGGTGCCAGGGAACTGGTTTCGACTGTCATTCAACTTCCTTGCCGGGGCGGCGGATGATGTACGTGGGGAATCGACTGCGGACGCCGCAGTGCGCTGGTCTCGGCAACCGGTCTGGAAACAGTCGGTGCTGGACGGGCGCATTAATCCGGCAGTTGCTCGTTGGCGCCGGTATAGATCCAAACAACATCGATACCTACTACGAGCCTAAGTTGTCAGCAGAGAAGCGTTATGCCCTAGTGATCGTAGACTATTACTTGGTCAACGACGCAACAGATAAGACGGCGCCGTTTCTTCAGTCTGTAGTAGCTCAACATTCGGATCAGCTTCAACCCGTGCAGTTGGTATTGATGTCTTCTCACGAGAACGGGTTGCGACGCGATTTTAGAGAACTGCGCCCAGCGGTCGGAGTGTCTAGCTCGCGCTTACGGATTCTCGCCAAACCGCGCGAGCCCGGAAGTCTGGCGGCATGGACTCTTACACTGTCCCAACTAGGCACAGATCGTCGGCATGTGCTAGCTATGGAGAAGTTTGTTCGTCAGGCAATACGCGCCATCGAGCGCGCCGCACAGCAGCAGTCAAGGAAGCTGTGGGAACTAGACTTGCAAGCGATGAAGCTCCTGCACGATACGGCTGACACAGATCATGACGATTACGCGCGATACGTTGAAGAATGCCTAGGCCGATATTGTTCGCGCGCCAGCGCAACCGCCTCGGCCGATTTGCTCTGCTCGAAGCCCGGCAACGCGTGGCACATGCCGTGCTGCAACTCGAATCCGACGTGCGCGCGGCCTGGCTCACGCACGCTGCGGCAC
>JALYWF010000089.1 GCA_030852845.1 Pseudomonadota bacterium | reverse complement strand
GATGCAGGCCGTAGACCTGCGCAGGACCGCTCATCGTGAGGAATCCCTGCGGCCGCGCCGCACCGGCTCCACCTCGGGAACCAGGTCGAGGTCGATCAGGCCTTCCACCGGATTCACGGCCGTCACGATCACCCGCACATGCGCCCCCACCTGCAGGCGGCGTTTGCCATGCACACCCACCCAGGCATGCAGGGCGTCATCCTTCACGTATTCATCGTCGCGCAGGTTGTCCAGGTGCAGCAGGCCGTCGGCCGCGACCTCGGTGATCTGCACGAAGCAGCCGAAATCCACCACCGTGGTGATCACCGCCTCGAAGGTCTGGCCGATGCGGTCGCGCAGGTACACGCATTTCAGGTAGGCCTCGACGTAACGGTCCGCTTCATCCGCACGCTTCTCGCACAGCGTGAGGTGCTGCCCCAGCAGGGCCAGCGGCCCGGCTTCATAGGCGCGCCCGGCGGCATCCCCGGCAGACAGCATGGCCTTGATGGTCCGGTGCACTACGAGGTCCGGATAGCGGCGGATGGGCGAAGTGAAGTGGGCGTAGTTCTTCAGCGCCAGCCCGAAATGGCCGATGTTCTCCGGCTGGTAGGTGGCCTGCATCAACGAACGCACCACCAGCGTCTCGATGAAGGGCTTCAGCGCCACATCACGGATGCGGGGGCTGATCTTCTGCAGGTCGCGGGTGGTGATCTCGGCAGGAAAATCGACGCCCACACCCAGCGCGCGCAGCGTGGTCGCCAGGGTTTCCAGCTTTTTCTCGTCCGGTTCGGCATGCACGCGGTACAGCGTGGGACGGTGACGGGCGCCCAGCTCCTGGGCGGCGGCCACATTGGCCAGCACCATGCATTCCTCGATCAGCCGGTGGGCATCATTGCGCAGCGGCAGCTCGACGGCCTGGATCTGCTCGGCCTCGTTGAACACAAAACGCGGCTCCGGCGCGTCAAAATCGAGCGCGCCGCGGCGCTGGCGGGCCTTCAGCAGCGCGCGATACACCTCCACCAGCGGCAGCAGCCTCTCGCCCAGCGGGCCGATCTTCGCGCGCGCCTCTGGCCGGCCTTCGAACAGGGCCGCAAACGCCAGGCCATAGGTGAGCCTGGCATGGGAGCACATCACCGCCGGATAAAACCGGGCGCCCTTGAGTTGGCCGGCGGCAGAGACCTGCATGTCGGCCACCAGGCACAGCCGCTCCACATCCGGCTTGAGCGAGCACAGTTCATCGGACAGCGCCGGCGGCAGCATGGGCACCACGCGGCGGGGGAAATACACCGAAGTGCCCCGTTCGCGGGCCTCGCCATCCAGCGCCGTGCCCTCGCGCACGTAATGGCTGACGTCGGCAATGGCCACCACCAAGCGAAAATCGTCGCCCACGCGTTCCGCATAGACGGCATCGTCGAAATCACGCGCGTCCTCGCCGTCGATGGTGACCAGCGGCAGGCTGCGCAGGTCTTCCCTGCGGGCGACCTCGGCGGGATCGACCCGCGTGCCATGGCTTGCCGCGTCGGCCAGCGCCTCGGCCGAGAAATCCCGCGGCAGCGAAAGCTTGGCGATGGCCGCCTCGGTAGCCAGCGTCACCGGTTTGTCTGGATTCAGCAGCCTTTCGACGCGGGCCACGCCGACACCGCCGGCCTCCGGATATTTCACCACGCGCGCAATCACCCAGCTGCCCTGCACGGCGCCATTCAGATGCTCGGGCAGCACGCTGCAGTAGAGATTCAGTCGCCGGTCGGCCGACAGCACGGTCGGGCTGCGGCCCCGCATGTCCACGGTGGCCAGGAATGCGCCGACGCCGCGCGCCAGCACCTCGATCAGCGTGCCGGACCAGCGTCCATCGTGCCCCTGGGTGGCGGCCACGCGCACCTGGTCGCCATGCATCACGCCCGCCATTTCCCGGGGCGGCAGGAAAATGCTCTCCGCCAGCTCATCACTGCGCACGAAGCCGAAACCCGCGCGGTTGGCCGACACGAGGCCGATCAGCTGGCGTGCGGTACCACCGGCACTGCGATTGCCGGACGGGCCGCCGCGGCCGAACTGGGGCGCGCGCCGCGCGCCGGGTTGGCGGGCGCCGGAGCGGGAATCCAGGCGTTGGGACTTCTTGGAGCGGGAACGTTTCAGGGTAGCCTCGTTTGCCCCCGGGACCGGGGGACTGGTTCGCATACGGACCCCAGTTTAGCCCCGACCCGCGCGGGGTGCGCCGCTCGTTGACTTCCGCCCCATCGCTTGCGTACATTGCGCGGCCCACCGTGCCCAGGTGGCGGAATTGGTAGACGCACTAGTTTCAGGTACTAGCGGGTAACACCGTGGAGGTTCGAGTCCTCTCCTGGGCACCATGACAGGGTTTCAAGACTTCTCACAAAGTCTCAAACCGACCAGAAACCCCGCTAAACGCGGGGTTTTTTGTGTCTGGTTGTCTCACGGAGTACCATCCAATCTCAGTCGCCGCGTGGGTACAAATGTGGGTATCTCGTCGTCCACTGAAAGTTGTGCCCACTTTTGTGGGTATCGATACTTTTTAGCGTAATACCTATTCTTTTCGATCTGGCATCCGTTCTCTATGGTGGACGACGATGGCAATTGAAACGGACAAGTTGACGGCCCTTGGCGTAAAGAATTTGGCGCGTGAAGCAGCGCCTGCCAAGAAGCATTTTGATGGCGGCGGCCTCTACCTAGATGTCAGGGAGAATGGTTCCCGGTACTGGCGGATGGCATATCGTTTCGCCGGCCGTGAACGGCTGCTTTCCCTGGGCGTCTATCCGGAAGTCAGCCTCTCCGCGGCTCGCAACCGACGCGAGTCCGCGCGAGCCCTGCTCCGCAGTGGGACGGATCCCATGGCCGACAAGGCCAACCGCAAGGCCGCGGATCGACGCGATGCGGATGCCTCCTTCCCCAAAGTCGCAACCGCCTGGCTGGCATTCAAGCGCAAGGGATGGGCGACGGAGACCCACCGTAAGGCCGAGTATGTCGTCGATACCTACCTGGCCCCGGCGCTTCGCCGGCAGTCCATCACGACGATGAAAACCAAGGACGCTGTCGATGCACTGCAGGGCATTCCGCCCTCCCTTGCCAGCAAGGCCCGGCAGTACCTCGGAGGCATCGTGCATTATGCGATCCGCGAGGGGCTGCGAGAAGATGGTCGCCTGTTGTCGCTCCGAGGTGCGATTGGCACCCACCGCACGGTTCACATTCCAGCTGCCACCAGTCCTACGGACGTTCGGAGGGTTGCACTGGCGGTCCACTCCTACGGGGTACCAGTGACCCGAATCGCGTTACAGATCGCCATGCTGACGGCGCAACGACCAGGGGAAGTTGTGTCGATGGAATGGAAGGAGGTCGATCTCGAGAGCGCCGAATGGAGGATCCCCGCGGAAAAGATGAAGATGCGTCATCAGCATATTGTTCCGCTGTCCTCCCAAGCAGTCGACTTGCTACAGGAAATGCGCGCGTACACAGGCGGAAAGCAATACGTCTTCCCTCCCCTCGCCCGCCAACAGACCGAACACCTCCACCGGGATGCACTATCAAATGCGTTGCGTCGATTGGGATTGAAAGGCACGCAGGCAACGCATGGGTTTCGCGCCACATTTCGCACCCTTGGCCGTGAGCGCCTGAATATCGCGACCGACGTATTGGAAGCGCAACTCGCTCATGCCAAGCGCGATGAAGTTCAGAAGGCCTACGACCGCACCAAATTTGATGATGCGCGCCGGGAAGCGATGCAAAAGTGGGCCGACTATCTCGACAAACTGCGCGCCATCGGTCCGGTTGAACAGCGAAAAGCAGCTTGAACAGGCGTGAAGCCCGGTTCGGATGCGAGTGAGGGATTC
>JALYWF010000114.1 GCA_030852845.1 Pseudomonadota bacterium | reverse complement strand
CGGTCGACGCCGAAGGCGATGCCGCCGTGGGGCGGCGCGCCATAGCGCAGGGCGTCGAGCAGGAAGCCGAACTTGCGCTGCGCCTCTTCCGCATCGATGCCCAGCAGGCTGAACACCGCCGACTGCATCTCGGCGCGGTGGATACGCACTGATCCGCCACCGATCTCCGAGCCGTTGAGCACCATGTCGTAGGCTTTGGCCACGGCCTTGCCCGGGTCCGCAGCCAGCGCCGCAGGATCATCGTCCTTGGGCGCAGTGAAGGGATGGTGCATGGCGGCCCAGCGCTTCGCGTCCGGATCGAACTCGAACATGGGGAAGTCCACCACCCACAACGGCTTCCAGCCCGGCTGCAGCAGCTTCAGGTCATGTCCCAGCTTCAGGCGCAGCGCGCCCAGTGCGTCGGACACGACCTTGGCCTTGTCGGCACCGAAGAAGATCAGGTCGCCATCCACGGCGCCCGTGCGCTCGAGGATGCCGGCCACGGCCGCATCACTGAGGAACTTCAGGATGGGCGACTGCAGGCCATCACGCCCCTTCGCCTTCTCGTTGACCTTGATATAGGCCAGGCCCTTGGCGCCATAGCGGCCCACGAAGGCGGTGTATGCATCAATCTCGCTGCGGCTGAGGGTGCCGCCACCCGGCGCGCGCAGCGCGGTGACACGACCGTCCGGATCGACGGCAGGACCGGCGAACACCTTGAAGTCGCAACCGGCCACCAGGTCAGCCACATCCACCAGTTCCAGCGACACGCGCAGGTCGGGTTTGTCGGATCCATAGCGGCGCATGGCCTCGGCATAGGTCATGCGCGGGAAGGGATCGGGCAGCGCCACCTCCACCACCTTGGCGAACAGCTCGCGGATCAGGCCTTCCATCAGGCCCATGATCTGCTCCTGGCTGAGGAAGGAGGTCTCCACGTCGAGCTGGGTGAATTCCGGCTGCCGGTCGGCACGCAGGTCTTCGTCGCGGAAGCACTTGACGATCTGGTAGTAGCGGTCGAAGCCGGAGATCATCAGCAGCTGCTTGAATATCTGCGGCGACTGGGGCAGCGCGAAGAAGCTGCCCGGATGCGTGCGGCTGGGCACCAGGTAGTCGCGTGCACCCTCGGGCGTGGCCTTGGTGAGCATCGGCGTCTCGATGTCGACGAAGCCATGCGCATCCATGTACTGGCGCATGGCGCTGGTCATGCGGTGACGCAGGCGCAGGCGCTGGCTCATCTCCTCGCGGCGCAGGTCGATGTAGCGGTGGCGCAGGCGCACCTCTTCGCTGACGTTCTCGTCGAGCTGGAAGGGCAGCGGATCGGAGCGGTTCAGCAGCACCAGCCGCTTCGCCAGCAGCTCCACCTTTCCGGAGGCGAGGTTGACGTTGGCCGTGCCGGCCGGGCGCTCACGCACCCTGCCCTGCACCTGGATCACGAATTCACTGCGCAGCCGCTCGGCTTCGGCGAACAGCTGCGGATCATCCGGATCGAACACTACCTGCAGCAGCCCCTCCCGGTCGCGCAGGTCGACGAAGATCACCCCGCCGTGATCGCGCCGCCGGTGCACCCAGCCGGCTACGGTGACTTCCTGGCCGGTCAGGGAATCGTTGACCTGGCCGCAATAATGGCTGCGCATCGAATTGACCCGAAAAGTGGTAAATGGGCTGGAAAAATCAGGCTGCGCAGTATACTGGTCCTTCGTCCCTCAAGGGACCCAAGACGCGGGGGAAACAGACGATGAATGCGCAGTTGAAGGCCGGCGATGCCGGCACGTTCCGGCTCCTGATCGGTGGCAAGCTGGTGCCCGGCGCCAGCACCTTCGATGTGATCAATCCGGCCACCGAGCAGGTGTTTTCCCCCTGCCCGCGCGCCGACCTCAACCAGCTGAACCAGGCAGTGGCCGCGGCCAAGGCCGCCTTTCCCGCCTGGGCGGCCACGCCGCTGGCCGAGCGGGCGAAGCTGCTCAATAAGCTGGCCGATGCCATCGAGGCGCACGCCCCGGAGCTGGCCCGCATCCTCACGCAGGAGCAGGGCAAGCCGCTGGGCGGCGCGCACTTCGAGCTCGCCATTGCCGCCGGCAACATCCGCGGCTTCACCACCATGCAGCTGACAGATGCGGTGCTGGTCGATGACCAGCAGTCGCAGGTCATCCGCCAGCGTCTGCCGCTGGGCGTGGTGGGCGCCATCACGCCGTGGAACTTCCCCGTCATCATGATGGTCACCAAGCTGGCGCCGGCACTGCTGGCCGGCAACACCATCGTGGTGAAGCCCGCCCCGACCACGCCGCTGGCCACGCTGAAGGTGGGCGAGCTGTGTGCAGAAATCTTCCCACCGGGCGTGGTGAACGTGATCGCCGACGCCAATGACCTCGGCGCCGCCCTCACCAGCCACCCTGACGTGGCCAAGATCGCCTTCACCGGTTCCACCGCCACCGGCCGCAAGGTGATGGCCAGTGCGGCAACGACGCTCAAGCGCCTCACGCTGGAGCTGGGCGGCAACGACGCGGCCATCGTGCTCGACGACGTCGACCCGAAGGAAATCGCGCCCAAGCTGTTCTTCGCCGCGATGATCAACTCCGGCCAGGTGTGCCTGGCCGCCAAGCGCATCTTCGTGCATGAGTCGATCTATGACGCCGTGTGCGCGGAGCTGGCGAAGATTGCCGAAGGCGCTGCCAACCTCGTGGGCAACGGCCTCGACGACGGCGTGCAGTTCGGCCCGGTGCAGAACCGCATGCAGTTCGAGAAGGTGCGGTCGATCATTGATGAGGCGCGCGCGCAGGGCAAGGTCATCGCCGGCGGCAAGCCGCACCAGGGGTCGGGATTTTTCATCCATCCCACCGTGGTCAGCGGACTGCCCGACAGTGCGCGGCTGGTGTGCGAGGAGCAGTTCGGCCCGGTGATGCCGGTGCTGAAGTACTCCACCATCGACGAGGCCGTGGCGCGCGCCAATGCCTCCGACTACGGCCTCGGCGCCACGGTCTGGTCGAAGAGCACCGAGCGTGCGGTGGAAGTCGCGAAGCGGCTGGAAACCGGCACCGTGTGGATCAACAAGCACCTGGACCTGCCGCCCACCGTGCCCTATGGCGGCGTGAAGCAGTCCGGCTTTGGCGTGGAGCTGGGGCAGCAGGGACTCGAAGAGTTCACCCAGCTGCGCATCATCAACATCGCTAAGTAGCTGGACGGCGTCGCGCCGTTGGCGTGACGCACCTGCGGATCAGGTATCCCGCAGGTACCAGAGCAGGTCGGTGGGAGTCACTTCCGACTCCCACCGCCGGTGCTCCTGGCGCTTGATGGCCAGGAGCACCTTGTGGAATCCCTCGCCCAGTGCGGATTTCAGGAACGGCGCCTCCTCTGCGCGGACGATGCTCTCGCCCCAGCTCGACGGCAGCGGCGGCCATGCGCCCGCTGGCTGCGCCGCATATCCATTGCCTTCGACAGGCGGGCCTGGATCCAGCTGCCGCTCGATGCCATGCGCTGCACCGGCAAGCACGGCGGCAGCCGCCACATACAGGTTCACGTCGGCGCCGCAGAAACGATGCTCCACGTGTCGCGTGGGCGGCGCGCCAGCCGGCACGCGCAGCGACACGCTGCGATTGTTCACACCCCAGCTCACCGATACCGGCGCATAACTTTCGCGCTGGAAGCGCCGCCAGGAATTGCCATTGGGCGCAAAGGCGATGAAGGCATCACCCGCCGTGGCCATCATGCCCGCGATGGCCTGGCGCAACAGCGGTGTGCCAGCTGCATCCTCCGCCGCAAACAGGTTGCGACCGGATTCATCGGCCAGCGAGAGGTGCAGGTGCGCACCGGAGCCGACGCGCTGCGTGAAGGGCTTGGCCATGAAGCTGGCGATGCAGCCGTGGCGCGCAGCCACGCCCTTCAGCAGGCGCTTGAACTGCACGGCCTCGTCCACTGCAGCCAGCGCACCGCGCCGATGCTGCAGCGTGATCTCGAACTGTCCGGGCGCGTATTCGGACATCACTGTGCCCGCGGGCAGCCCCTGCGCGAAAGCCGCATCGAGAACCTCGCGGAAAAGCGGTGCGAGCTCGTCCAGCCGTGACAGGCTGTAGGCCTCGATGCGCTCGCCCTGCCCCGGGCGCAGCGGCGTGGATCCGGCCGGCTGCAAGCTGCCATCGGCCTGCTGGCGCAGCAGGTAGAACTCCAGCTCGCAGGCAAACACGGCGTGCAGGCTCCGCGCGGCCAGCTGCTGCTCGATGCGGGCGAGGCAATGGCGCGGATCGGCCGCCGCGGGCCGGCCATCCAGCTCGAACATCGAGAGCATCACCTGGCCGGTGCGCTCCATCCAGGGGCAGGCCTGCAGCGTGCCCGGCACCGGGCGGCACAATTTGTCGGCATCGCCGGCCTCCCACACCAGGCCGGTGGCCTCCACGTCGGCGCCGGTGACGTCCAGTCCGAGGATGGAACCTGCCACGTTGCGGCCCTGTGCATACAGGGACTCGAGCTCGTGGCGGCGGATGGTCTTGCCACGCAATACACCGGAGGGATCCGTCAGCAGCAACTGCACCGCATCGATGTCCGGGTGCCTGCCAAGGAACTGCTGCAGCTCGGCGTTCATGCGGCACGCATCAGCGGCGCGAACTCGACCAGCGCCGCATCGAAGGCGGTGATGAAGGCATCGATCTGGGCATCACTGGTCACCGGCGAGACCAGCAGCATGTTGTGGAAGGGCGTGAGCAGGAAGCCGCGGTTCAGCAGGTACAGGTGCAGCGTGGCGTTGAGGTCGTGGTCGATGGCCAGCACGCTCTCGCGCCCGGTGCGCGGTGCCGGGGCAGTGCCGAATTCCATGCGCGCGCCCACGCGCGAGACCTGCCAGCCGGTGCCGTGCCGGATCAGGGCAGCCTCCAGTCCGGCGGCCAGCCGCGCGGCGCCCTGCTCCATGCGCGCGTGGCTGGCGGCGGTAGCCACCTCACCCAGCGATGCATGCAATGCCGCGATCGCCAGCGGATTGCCGGCCAGGGTGGTGCCGATGCCGGAATGACCGCTTTCGCGCCGGGCGTCCGCCGCACGGATGCGGGCACCGGTGGCCGCGCTCCAGCCGTACACCGCGCAGGGGAAACCGCCCGCTATGGCCTTGCCGCAGACGAGCATGTCGGGGGCGATGCCGTGCACGCGGGCGTATCCGCCCGGGCCCGAAGAGAGCGTGTGCGTCTCATCCATCACCAGCAGCACGTCATGCCGGTCACAGGCGTCGCGCAGGCCGTCGAGGAACCCCGGCTGCGGCAGCACCATGCCTGCATTGGTCAGCACCGGTTCGGTGAGCACGCAGGCGATGTCGCCACGCGCCAGTGCCGCCTCCACAGCGGCGAGGTCGTTGAATTCCACGACCACGGTGGTGGTGGCAGGATCATGCGCCCGCCCGATCTGCCCGGGACGCGGCAGCGTCGCGCCGCCCGGCCCCCGCTCCACCAGCGTCTCGTCCACGGTGCCGTGGTAGCAGTGGTCGAACACGAGGATGAGCGCGCGGCCGGTGGCCATGCGCGCCAGGCGCAGCGCGGCACGGTTGGCATCGGTGGCTGTCTGCGCGACCTGCCACCAGGGAAGTCCAAAAAGCGCCGCCAGCCGGCTGCCCACTTCGTGCACCCTGGCATCAGGCAGCATGGCCGTCATGCCCGCGCCCGCCTGCGCCGCCACGGCGCGGGCCACCGGCGGTGGCGAATGGCCGAACATGGCGCCGGTATCACCCAGGCAGAAGTCCACGTAGCGATGGCCATCCACATCGATGACTTCGGCATCGCGCGCCTCGCGCAGGTACAGCGGCACGGGCTGCGGCCAGTCATGCATCCAGTGCAGGGGCACGCCGGCGGGAAAATGCGCCCCCGCCAGCCGGGCCAGCCCGGCACAGTGCGGTCGCGCGGCGAGATACAACTGGCACTCCCGTTCCGCGATCGCGGCGAGCGGGGCGCGGGTCATGCCGCAGATGGCTCCGGCGCAGCCTGTGTGCTGCGCCTGGCCGTCACCGCTTCGCCTTGCCGCGTGCCGGCTTCGCGGCGGGCTTGCGTGGGGCAACCTTGGTCGCGGGCCTCGCCGCAGGGCGCTTGCGCGCCGGGCTGCCGGATGCAGGCTCTGCCTTGGCGGCAGGCTTGCTTTCGGTCTTGTCGGCGGGTTTGTCCTTCTCCGCGGGCTTTTCCGACTTCTCGGCCGCAGCTTCCTTGCCGCCGTCGCTGTCGACCAGGTTGCGCTTGGTGTCCTTGTCGGACTTGAAATCCGTCTCGTACCAGCCGCCGCCCTTGAGGCGGAACACCGGCGCGGAAACCAGCTTGGCAAGCTTGCTCTTGCCGCACTCGGGACATTTCTTCAGCGGCGCATCGGTGATTTTCTGCAGCACTTCGGTCTGTGCGCCACAGGCCGAGCACTGGTATTCGTAGAAAGGCATTCCGGGGATTATACGAGAGCCGCGCCGGCTACGAATGCCGGCAGCCTCAGTTGGCCCGCTTCTCGAACTTCAGCACGCCATCTTCGACGGCGACCAGGATGCGGTCGCCCGGCGCAAATGCACCCTGCAGGATGCGCTGGGCCAGTGGATTCTCGATCTGCTGCTGGATGGCCCGGCGCAGCGGCCGCGCGCCATACACCGGATCGAATCCCGCCTCGCCGATCAGGTCGCGCGAGGCTGTGGCCAGCTCCAGCGTCATGTCGCGCTCGGCCAGCCGCCGCTTCAGGCCCGCCAGCTGGATGTCGACGATGGAACGGATCTGCTCCGCCCCCAGCGGATGGAACACGACGATGTCGTCGATGCGGTTGATGAACTCGGGACGGAAATGCGCCTGCACCCGCTCCATCACCTGCGCCTTCATCAGCGTGTACTGCTTCTCGCCGGCGAGCTGCTGGATCACATCCGACCCCAGGTTGGAGGTCATGATGATCACGGTGTTGCGGAAGTCCACGGTGCGGCCCTGGCCATCGGTGAGACGGCCGTCATCGAGCACCTGCAGCAGCACGTTGAACACGTCCTGGTGCGCCTTTTCCACCTCGTCGAGCAGCACCACCGAATAGGGACGGCGGCGGACGGCCTCGGTGAGGTAGCCGCCCTCCTCGTAGCCCACATAGCCGGGCGGCGCGCCGATCAGCCGCGCCACCGAGTGCTGCTCCATGAACTCGGACATGTCCACGCGCACGATGGCCTCCTCCGTATCGAAGAGGAATTCGGCCAGCGCCTTGCACAGCTCGGTCTTGCCCACGCCGGTGGGGCCCAGGAACAGGAAGGAGCCATTGGGCCGGCGCGGATCGGCAAGCCCCGCACGCGCGCGCCGGATGGCATTGGAGACGATGTGCAGTGCCTCGGTCTGGCCAACCACGCGCTTGCCCAGCGCCTCTTCCATGCGCAGCAGCTTGTCTTTCTCGCCCTCGAGCATCTTGGAGACGGGAATGCCGGTCCACTTGGAGACCACCTCGGCGATCTCCTCCTCGGTGACGCTGTTGCGCACCAGCTGCGTGGGCTTCTGCTCGGCGGCCTGCGCCTCGCCGAGCTTCTTCTCCAGCTCGGGGATGCGTCCGTACTGCAGCTCGGCCATCTTCGCCAGGTCGTTGGCGCGGCGCGCCGCATCCAGGTCGAGGCGGGCCTTCTCCAGTTCTTCCTTTACCGCCGCGGCGCCCTGCAACGTGGCCTTTTCGGCCTTCCAGATCTCTTCCAGGTCGGCGTATTCCCTCTGCAGCTCGCCCAGGGTTTCGCGCAGGGTGGCCAGGCGCTTCTTGGAGGCCTCGTCATCCTCCTTCTTCAGCGCCACTTCCTCGATGCGCAGCTGGATGATGCGGCGCTCGAGCTTGTCCATTTCCTCCGGCTTGGAATCGATCTCCATGCGGATGCGCGCGCCGGCCTCGTCGATCAGGTCGATGGCCTTGTCGGGCAGCTGCCGGTCGGAGATGTAGCGGTGCGAGAGCTGCGCCGCGGCCACGATGGCCGGGTCGGTGATTTCCACGCCGTGGTGTACCTCGTAGCGCTCCTTGAGCCCACGCAGGATTGCGATGGTGTCTTCCACCGATGGCTCTTCCACCAGCACCTTCTGGAAGCGGCGCTCCAGTGCCGCGTCCTTCTCGATGTACTTGCGGTATTCGTCGAGCGTGGTGGCGCCCACGCAATGCAGCTCGCCGCGCGCCAGCGCGGGTTTGAGCATGTTGCCGGCATCCATGGCGCCCTCGGCCTTGCCGGCGCCCACCATGGTGTGCAGCTCGTCGATGAACAGGATGACCTGGCCTTCCTGTTTCGAGAGATCCTTCAGCACGGCCTTCAGGCGTTCCTCGAACTCACCGCGGAACTTGGCACCGGCGATCAGCGCACCCATGTCGAGTGCGAGGATCTTCTTGTTCTTCAGGCCCTCGGGCACTTCGCCGTTGACGATGCGCTGCGCGAGGCCTTCAACAATTGCGGTCTTGCCCACGCCGGGCTCGCCGATCAGCACCGGATTGTTCTTGGTGCGCCGCTGCAGCACCTGCACGGTGCGGCGGATCTCGTCGTCGCGACCGATCACCGGGTCGAGCTTGCCGTTGGATGCGCGCTCGGTAAGGTCGATGGTGTACTTCGCCAGCGCCTCGCGGCTTTCCTCGGCATTGGGATCGTTCACTGCCTCGCCACCGCGCACTTCAGCAATGGCCTGCTCCAGTTTGGCCTTGGTGAGGCCGTGGCTCTTGAGCAGTCGTCCCATTTCGCCGCGGTCTTCCAGTGCGGCCAGCGCGAACAATTCGCTGGAGATGTACTGGTCGCCGCGCTGCTGTGCCAGCTTGTCGGTGACGTTGAGCAGCCGCGAGAGGTCCTGCGAGACATGCACCTCGCCGGCGGCGCCTTCGACCTTGGGCAGGCGGTCGAGCAGGCTGCCCAGTTCACCTTTCAGCTTCACGTTGTTCACGCCAAGCTTGGCCAGCAGCGGCTTGAGGCTGCCCCCCTGCTGGTCGAGCAGCGCCACCAGCAGGTGGGCCGGCTCGATCATCTGGTTGTCGCGGCCAATGGCCAGCGACTGGGCGTCGGCCAGGGCATTCTGGAAGCGGCTGGTCAGTCGGTCGTTGCGCATAGCGGCAATTCTGGGGGCGCCCTGCCCCGATTCAATACTGTACTTCTACCTAGTGCGGGGCGAGATGCTCCACCATGACTACCAGCCCCACCCCCAGCCCGATCAATGCCACCTGCACCAGGCTGTCCTGCGTGCCGACCCGGCGATGCAGGCCAGGGATCAGGTCGGCCACCGCCACATAAAGCAGGCTGGCGGCGGACACGGCCAGCACGTAGGGCAGCGCTGGTGTCACCGCCGAGAGGGCGAAGTACCCGACCAGGCCGCCGAGCACGGCGCCCAGCGCAGACACCAGGTTCCAGGTGAAGGCGCGCCGGCGCGACATGCCGCTGTTGAGCATCACCGCAAAATTGCCGACCTCGCTGGGCACCTCGTGGGCCAGCACGGCCAGCCCGGTCATCACGCCGAGGTGGATGTCGATCAGGAAAGCCGCGGCAATCAGCACGCCATCCAGGGCGTTGTGCATGGTATCGCCCACCAGGATCATCACGCCCGGAGCGGCACGCCGCCCATGGCCATGGTCGTGGTCGTGCCCGACGGCAGGCCCGTGCGTCTCGCAATGGTCCTCGTGGCAGTGGCGCCAGAGCACCAGCTTCTCCAGCACGAAGAACAGCGCGATGCCGCCGAGCAGGGACAGACCTACTGCGCCGTGGCGTCCCTCACCTGCCCGCTCGATGGCCTCGGGCAGCAGGCCCAGCAGCGCCGCGGCCAGCAGCGCGCCGGTGGCGAAGGCAACCATGGGCGGCAGTGAGCGGGCGCGCGCGCGCTCGGGAACCAGCAGGAACAGGCTGGCCACCAGCACACCGGCAACGCCGCCCAGCAGGGTGAAACCAATGATCCAGGCCAGTGTGTTCATGCGCCCCGTTGCCTACTTGCCATGCAGCCGCACCTCAGGCGTCAAGCCACACGAAGCTCGCCATTCTACCGGTAGCGTCAAGTCCCCTGTGCTGCACGTCGCGGCGATGCGAGTAGAAGCGTGCCTCATCGGCATAGGTGCACTGGCCACCGCCGCTCACCTGCCTGACACCGGCGGCCGCGAGCCGGCGGCGCGCCAGGCTGTACAGGTCGCACATCCAGCGTCCGCCAGTGCCTGCCGTGAATGCCCCGCCGCATCCGGCGTCCGCCGCGAGGAAGGCGTCCCGTACCTCTCCGCCTACCTCGAAGCGGGTCGGCCCGATCGCCGGACCCAGCCAGGCCGTCAGGTCTGCCCCGGGCGTGCTGCGTGCACGCAGCGCCGCCACGGTGTTTTCAAGCACGCCCGCAGCCAGGCCGCGCCAGCCGGCATGCGCCGCGGCCACCGCCGTGGCATCCGATGCGGCGAACAGCACGGGCAGGCAGTCGGCGGTGCGCACCACGCAAATGGTGCCGCGCCGGCGGGTCACTGACGCATCGGCCTCCGGCTCGCCCGCCGGCTTCAGATCGAGGTCCGCGACCTGCACGCCATGCACCTGCCTGAGCCAGCCGGGTGTTCCGGGCAACTGCGGGGGCGGCGGCGCGGCGGCGGCGAAATCACCGGCGGCGCGGGTGCTGACCAGCGCCCGCACACCGGCCGGCGCGGGCCAGTCCGGTTCAATGAAGGCAGCAACATCCATTCAGTCTTCCCTGAGTACAGCCAGCAGCGACTGCAGGTCGTCCGGCAGGGCCGACTCCACTTCGATGGGCTTGCCGCTCACCGGGTGTTCAAACGCCAGCTTCGCCGCGTGCAGCGCCTGGCGGCGCAATCCGGTGAGCGCCGCGCGCTGTTCCGGCGTGGCGCGTGCCGTGAGCTGGCGGCGGCCGCCGTACAGCGGATCACCCACCAGCGGATGGCCGATGTGCGCCAGATGCACACGGATCTGGTGCGTGCGGCCGGTCTCCAGCATCACGCGCAGCAGGCTGTGGAAGGCGAAGCGCTCCACCAGCCGGTAATGCGTCACCGCCTCGCGGCCATCGGCGCGCACGGCCTGGCGCAAGCGGTCGGTGCGATGGCGTCCGATGGGCTTGTCCACGGTACCGCCACCGGTCATGGCGCCGACGCAAAGCGCGAGGTACTCGCGCGACACCTCATGCAGCCGCAGCATCTCCACCAGCGCGGTGTGCGCCTGGAGCGAGCGCGCCACCACCAGCAGGCCGCTGGTGTCCTTGTCGATGCGATGGACGATGCCGGCGCGGGGCACGGCTGCAAGGCCCGGATCCAGCGCCAGCAACCCGTTCTGCAAGGTATGCGCCGCATTGCCCGCGCCGGGATGCACCACCAGGCCGGCGGGCTTGTCGATCACGAAGAGGTGGCGGTCGGTATGGCGCACCACCAGCGGCATGCGCTCGGGCGCCACCCGCTCGTCGATCTGCGGCTTCGCACGCAGCAGCACCGTTTCCCCGCCGTAAACGGCATCGCGCGGCCGGGCCGGCCGGCCATCCACGGCCACGGCGCCCTCCCGGATCCATCCGGCCAGCCGCGAACGGGAATACTGCGGCAGGGCCGCCGCAAGGGCCTGGTCCAGCCGCTGCCCACCCGGGCATTGCGGCAATGTAAGGCGGTGCTCGATCAGGGAGTCGGGGGTCATTCGGCTATACTACCGTGATGACCGCACCCACCGTTTTGTTGCGCAACCTGCTGATCATGCTGATGGGCGCGCTGGTGCTTGCCGGCTGCGCCACCGGCCGCGACGGCGCGCAGCAGCGACTGTCCCGTTTCGGCCCCGACGCACTCTACGACCAAGGCAGGCGCGCCATCCGCGCCAGCGACTGGGGCGAGGCAGTGAACATCTTCGAGGCGCTGAACGCGCGTTATCCCTTCACGCCCCACGCCAAGCAGGGGCGCCTCGACGTCATCTACGCCTACTACAAGCTGGGCGAGAAGGAATCAGGGCGCGATGCCGCCGATACCTTCATCCGCGAGAACCCGAAAGATCCGCGCATCGACTACGCCTACTACCTGCGCGGCCTCATCGACTACGAGCGCACCCCGGGACTGCCGCACCGCTTCTTCAATATCGACCTGACCGAGCGCGTGCCCTCCACCGCGCGCGACTCGTTCGAATCCTTCCGCACCGTGGTCACCGAGTACCCGCAGAGCCGCTACGCACATGACGCCCGCCTGCGCATGATCTACCTGCGCAACCGGCTGGCCGACTACGAACTGCGCGTCGCCGACCACTACCTGCAGCGCGGCGCCTGGGTCGCGGCATTGCGGCGCGCCGAGCAGACCATCGAGCAGTACGACGGCGCACCGGCTGTGAAAGAAGCCCTGCGCATCATGCTCTACAGCTACCGCAAGCTGAACTACACCGACCTGGCCAACAACACCGAGCGAGTGTTCCAGGAGAACTTCCCCGGCGAGTCCACCGAGGTGACGCGCCGCGAGAAGCGCTGGTGGAAACCCTGGTAAAGGCGCGGCGCGGCTAGCGGCGATAGCCGCTGGTGATGGGATAACGCCAGTCGCGTCCGAAGGCGCGCCGGCTCACCCGCACCCCGGGCGGCGCCTGCCGCCGCTTGTATTCATTGCGCTTCACCAGGTCGAGCACCCGGCCCACCACGGCACGGTCGAAACCGCGCGTGACGATCTCGTCCACCGAGAGGTCGTCCTCGATGAAGGCCTCGAGGATGGCATCGAGCACCTCATAGGGCGGCAGCGAGTCCGCATCTTTCTGGTCGGGACGCAGTTCGGCCGAGGGTTCACGCTCGAGCACGCGGGCGGGAATGGGAGCCTGGCCACCGGCTTCCCCGCGCCGGCGCGCCAGCTCGTTGCGGTAGTGCGCCAGCCGGTAGACCAGCAGCTTGCTGCAGTCCTTGATGGGCGCGAAGCCGCCGTTCATGTCGCCATACAGCGTGGCGTAGCCCACGGCCATCTCGCTCTTGTTGCCCGTGGTCAGCAGCATGCGGCCGGACTTGTTGGAGATGGCCATCAGCAGCACGCCACGGCAGCGGGCCTGGATGTTCTCCTCCGTGGCGTCCGGCTGTGTGCCGGCGAACTGCTCTGCCAGCGCGGCCAGCGTTGCCTCGAACATGCCCTCGATGGAGATCACGCTGTAGGCCACGCCCATGGTGCGCGCCTGCAGGGCGGCATCATCGCGGCTCATCTGGCTGGTGTAGCGCGAGGGCATCATCACCACCTGCACACGATCCGCGCCCAGCGCGTCGACGGCCACGGCCAGCGTCAGTGCGGAATCCACGCCGCCGGATAGTCCCATCACCACGCCGGGGAAACGGTGCTTGTTCACGTAGTCGCGCACGCCAAGCACCAGCGCGCGGTACACACTCTCCTCGTCCCCGAGTTCCGGCGCCACGGCATCTGCAGCCACTGGGCTGAAGGCAACGCGCCCCTGTGCATCGCGCCTGGCGTGCAGCAGCACCACCGACTCCTCGAAGGCGGTCGCACGCAGCACCACCTCGCCGGAGGCATCGATCGCGCACGAGCGGCCGTCGAAGACCAGCTCATCCTGTCCGCCCACCAGGTTCACATAGGCAATGGGCAGGCCGGTCTCGGCCACCCGCTCGCGCAGCACCGCCTCGCGTGCGCGCTGCTTGCGCTGCTCGTAGGGCGAGGCGTTGAGTACCAGCAGCGCTTCGGCGCCGCGCTCCTTCGCGTCGCGTGCCGGACCGGACTCCCACACATCCTCGCAGATGGCCAGGCCCAGCCGCATTCCCATGAAATCGGTGACCGTCATTCCCGTGCCGGGCGTGAAGTAGCGCTTCTCGTCGAACACCTGGTAGTTCGGCAGCGACATCTTGCGGCAGTTGACCGGCGCCTGGCCGGGGACCAGCAGGCAGGCGGCGTTGTAGATCACCGGTCGCCCGGCGCTGCCTTCATATTCTGGATAGCCCAGCAGGATGGCCGGCAGGCCGGAAGCCGGATCGCTGACCTCGCGCGTCAGCTCCTGCACGGCCTGTTCCACCTGGATGCGCAGCCCGCGGTGGAACAGCAGGTCCTCGGGCGGATAGCCGCTGAGCGTGAGCTCGGGGA
Organism: Pseudomonadota bacterium; assembly: GCA_030852845.1. Taxonomy (GTDB): domain Bacteria; phylum Pseudomonadota; class Gammaproteobacteria; order Steroidobacterales; family Steroidobacteraceae; genus ZC4RG30. The sequence continues at coordinate 25,997 of JALYWF010000114.1, read as the reverse complement.
ACACGACCAGGTCTGCTCCCTGCTCCCGGGCAGCGCGTGCGGTCTCGCGCACACGCTGCGCGTTGCCCTGCACGTCGCCGACCAGCAGGTTCAGCTGTGCCAGCGCGATGCAGGGATCGCGTGCCATCGCGGCGGACTACTTCTTGCGCGCCGGCCGGCTCGCGGCGCGGCGCCGGGCGGCAGGACGCTTCGCGGCGGCCGGCTTCCGGGCGACCTTCTTCGCCGCGGTGGATTTGCGGGCCGTCTTGCGTGCTGTCTTGCTGACCACCTTGCCCGCCCTGGCCTTGCTGCCGGACTTGCTGACCGCCTTCCTTGCCACCTTCTTCGCCGCCTTCTTCGCGGCCTTCTTGCGTGCGGCGGGCTTGCTGGCACCGGCGCGCATCGCGGCCGGCCGCTCGCTCACCGCACTGGCGGCGGCAATCTGCTTGCGGCGCGCACCCAGCATCTCGGCCATGGCCGAGCCCAGCTCGGCGGGGCTCTTCACGGTGCGCACGCCCGCCGCTTCCAGCGCGCGGTACTTGTCGGCTGCCGTGCCCTTGCCACCGGCCACCACGGCGCCGGCATGGCCCATGCGCTTGCCCGGGGGCGCGGTGACACCGGCGATGTAGGCCACCACCGGTTTGCTGACATAGCGGGCGATGTGTGCCGCGGCGGCTTCTTCGTCGCTGCCGCCGATCTCGCCCACCATCACGATGCCTTCGGTCTGCGGGTCGCGCTCGAACAGCTCGATCACGTCGATGAAGTTCATGCCGCGTACCGGATCGCCACCGATGCCCACGCAGGTGCTCTGGCCCAGGCCGATCTGCGTGGTCTGGTTCACCGCCTCGTAGGTGAGCGTGCCGGAGCGCGACACGATGCCCACGCAGCCCTTCTTGTGGATGAAGCCGGGCATGATGCCGATCTTGCATTCATCCGGCGTGATCACGCCGGGGCAGTTCGGACCGATCAGGCGCGTGGGCTTGCCGGCCAGGGCCGCCTTCACGCGGATCATGTCGTTCACCGGGATGCCTTCGGTGATGCAGACCACCAGCTCGATGCCCGCATCGGCGGCCTCGAGGATGGCGTCGGCCGCGAAGGCCGCCGGTACGTAGATCATGCTCACCGTGGCCGAGGTGGCGGCCACGGCCTGGTGCACGGTGTCGAACACGGGAAGGTCCAGGTGCTGCGTGCCGCCGCGGCCCGGCGTGATGCCGCCGACGATGCGGGTGCCGTAGGCCAGGCACTGCTGGGCATGGAAGGTGCCCTGCTTGCCGGTGAATCCCTGGACGATGACCCTGGTGCGCTTGTTGACGAGAATGCTCATGAATTCGAGTCCTGCGTGATTCGGATCAGCGGTTCTTGGCCGCGGCAACGGCCTTGCGGGCCGCATCGGTGAGGCCCTCGGCGGGCGTGATGGCAAGGCCGCTGTTGGCCAGCATCTCGCGCGCCTGCGGGGCATTGGTGCCTTCCAGGCGCACCACCACCGGCACCTTCACGCCCACCCGCTGCACGGCCACCATGATGCCTTCGGCGATCACATCGCAGCGCACGATGCCGCCGAAGATGTTCACCAGGATGGCGCGCACCTTGGGGTTCGACAGGATCAGCTCGAAAGCGGCAGTGACGCGCTCGACCGTGGCGCCGCCACCGACGTCGAGGAAGTTCGCCGGCTTGCCGCCATGCAGCTTGATGATGTCCATCGTGGCCATGGCAAGGCCTGCGCCATTGACCATGCAGGCGATGTCGCCATCGAGTGAGACATAGTTGAGATCGTGCTCGGCGGCACGGGCCTCGATGGGATCTTCCTGCGACTGGTCGCGCAGCGCGACCAGCTCCGGGTGGCGGAACAGCGCGTTGGCATCGATGCCGATCTTGGCATCGAGGGCCACCAGCCCGCCTTCCCTGGTGACGATCAGCGGATTGACCTCGACGAGGGCCGCGTCCTGCTCGATGTACAGCTTGTACAGCGCCTTCAGGATGGCGGTGAACTCGCCAATCTGCTTGCCGCTGAAGCCCAGGCCGAAGGCCAGCTCGCGCGCCTGGTAGGCCTCGAGGCCCACGGCCGGATGGATGGAGACGCTGAGGATCTTTTCCGGTTCCTTCGCCGCCACTTCCTCGATGTCCATGCCGCCGGCGGCGGAAGCCACCACGGCAATGCGGCCCTTCTCGCGGTTGAGCGTGAGGCTCAGGTAGATCTCGCGCTCGATGGCCGAGCCGGACTCCACATAGACCTTCTCGATGGGCAGCCCCTCGGCGCCGGTCTGCTTGGTGACCAGCCGCGTGCCCAGCATGGCCGCCGCGGCGGAACGCACCGCCTCGATATCGCGCACCACCTTCACGCCACCGGCCTTGCCGCGGCCACCCGCATGCACCTGGGCCTTGACCACCCAGACCGGGCCACCGAGTCGGCCGGCCTGGCTGGCCGCCTCCTCCGCGCTGGAGGCCACATGCCCCTGGGGCACTGGAATGCCGTATTCGGCAAAGATCTTCTTCGACTGATACTCGTGCAGATTCATGGAGGTGCGGGTTCCCCGGCTGAGGATGACTCGTCATTCTAATTGGAAAAGCCGTACCGGGTCACAGTTGCGCGGCCCGCTTGACTGTCCGGGTCAGTCACGATGCTAGAGTCCCGCGGACAAATGCGCTTCAACGCCCGGAATCCGGTCACTCCGGTCGAGGGCGCGCCCTCGGACCTGGCCTGGCGCGTCATCGGACTGGTGAACATGTACCGCCTGCTGGTGGCCGGCGGGCTTTTTGCAGCCACCCAGCTGGAAACGCTGCGGGAAGTGCTGGGCATCGACCGCCCGGCCGCCATGAACATCATCACCGCGGCCTACTTCTTCGCCGGCATCGGCCTGTGGGCGCTCAGGCCCCTGCCCTTCATGAACCTGAGGCTGCTGGCCTTCACGCACGCCGTCGTCGACTCCATCGCCATTGCCTTCGTGCTCTGGGCCAGCAGCGGCGTGGCTGGCGGACTGGGCATCCTGGTGCTGCTGCCCGTGGGCGCCATGGCGCTGCTCACCGGCAACCGCGACGCGCTGTTCATGGCGGCCACCGCCAGCATCGCCATCCAGTTGCAGCAGCTGGCGCGCGAGGTCGGCAGCGGCACGGACACCGGCGACTACGTGAGCGCCGCGGTGCTCGGCATGGTGATCTTCCTGGCGGCGCTGCTGGTGCGGCCGCTGGCCAACCGGCTGATCCATAGCGAGGCGCTGGTCCGCAAGCAGGAACTGGACCTCGCCAACCTGGCGCAGCTGTCGCAGTACATCGTGCAGCGGCTGCGCGAGAGCATCCTGGTAGTGGATGAAGGGGATCGCGTCCGCCTCATCAACGAACCGGCTGCCGGCATCCTCGGCAATGCCAATGCATGGCCGGATGCACTGCTGGGTGAGTGCTCGCCGCGACTGCTGTTCCTGCTCACGGCCTGGCGCCAGCACGGCGAGACCCGGGACGCCGATACCTTCACCGCCGCCGACGGGGCGCGGCTGATCCGCCCTCATTTCGCCCACCTGGGCTCGGCGCGACCGGGCCCGGTGCTGATCTTCCTCGAGGACACCAGCGTGGTGGCCGAGAAGATCCAGCAGTCCAAGCTGGCCGCTCTGGGCCGGCTGTCGGCCAGCATCGCGCACGAGATCCGCACGCCCATCGGTGCGATGAGCCATGCCAGCCAGCTGCTGGCCGAGTCACCGCACATCCCTACCGAGGACCGTCGCCTCACGCAGATCATCCGTGACAACGCCGAGCGGGTGAGCCAGATCGTGGAGAACGTGCTGGAGTTGTCCCGGCGCGGCACCCGCCGGCCGCAGCGCATCGACCTGGGCAGCTGGACCGGGGAATTCTGGGCCGAGTTCTGCGCCACGCAGGAGATCGGCACCGATGCCATCCGCGTCGCGGTTTCGCCCGATGAGGGCACGCGCCTGGAAATCAGTGCCGATCCGACGCAGCTGCACCAGATCCTTTGGAACCTGTGCCAGAACGCGGTAACGCATGGCCTGAAGCCCGGCGGAGAACCGGTGGAAATCCGCTATGGGCGCACCCCCGCCAGCGGCCGGCCCTTCATCGAGGTGGCCGACCGCGGCCCGGGCATTGCCGCGGAGGACATGGAGCGGGTGTTCGAACCCTTCTTCACACGGGCGGCGCGCGGCACGGGCCTCGGCCTCTTCCTCGCACGCGAACTGGCGCAGTCCAATGGTGCCACGCTGCTGCACGAGACCCGGCCGGAGGGTGGCAGCCTGTTCCGGCTGGTGTTCACGGACCCGGCCCGCTGGGAAGAATGATTTAACATACGCGCAGCATGGCCCAAGCGCGTGTACTCATCGTCGACGACGAGCCCGACCTCGTCGAACTAGTGGCATTGACCCTGGAGCGCATGGGACTGGCCTCGCAATCGGCCGGCTCGGTGCGCGAGGCGCAGCGGCAGCTGCTGGCCGAGTCCTTCGACCTCGTGCTCTGTGACATGCGGCTGCCCGACGGCGATGGCCTCGACCTGCTCGAGTGGCTCCAGGCCCGCCTGCCCGGCCTGCCCTGCGCCGTGATCACCGCCCATGGAAATGTCGAGACCGCCGTGCGTGCGCTGAAGCTCGGCGCCTTCGACTTCGTTTCCAAGCCGCTGGACCTCGCCGCCCTGCGCCGGCTGATCACCAGTGCACTGAAGCTGGCAGAACGCACGGACAGCGGCGGCTACACCACGCGCGGGCCGCGCTTGCTCGGCAATTCACCGCCGATGCGCCAGCTGCGCGAGATGATTGCCCGCGTGGCCCGCTCGCAGGCACCCGTGCATATCGCCGGCGAGAGCGGCACCGGCAAGGAGCTGGTCGCGCGGCTGATACATCTTTCCGGCCCGCGCAGCGAGGGCCCGTTCATCGCAGTGAACTGCGGCGCCATTCCGGGCGAGCTGATGGAAAGCGAATTCTTCGGCCACAAGCGCGGCAGCTTCACCGGCGCCGTGGCCGACAAGAAAGGCCTCGTGCAGAGCGCCGACGGTGGCACGCTGTTCCTCGACGAGGTGGCCGACCTGCCCCTGCACATGCAGGTGAAACTGCTGCGCGTGATCCAGGAGAAGTCGGTGCGCCCCGTCGGTGAAACCGGCGAACAGGGCGTGGACGTGCGGCTGCTCTCGGCCACGCACAAGCGACTGGCAGACCTGGTGGCACACGGTGCCTTCCGCGAAGATCTTTATTACCGCATCAACGTGATCGAGCTGGGCGTGCCGTCGCTGCGCGAGCGGCCGGGCGACATTCCCGAGCTGGCCGCCGACATCCTGGCGCGGCTGGCCCGGCGCACCGGCAGCGAGCCGGTGGAACTCACGCCTGAGGCGCTGGAAGCACTGTGCGCCTATTCATTCCCGGGCAACGTGCGTGAGCTGGAGAACATCCTGGAACGGGCGCTCACGCTGTCGGTGGGAGGGAAGATCGACGCCGGGGAAATCCGCCTGCGCGCGATGCCACGCGTCGAGACGGCTGCTGCTCCAGCGCCTGCGCCAGCCGCGGCGATCGCGCCAGCGGGGGCGGCGCATCCCGTCGCCGCTCCCCTTGCCGCCGGCACTGGCGCGCTGGAAGACCGGCTCGAAGGCATGGAGCGTGAAGCCATCATGCGGGCACTGGAACAGACCCGCTACAACAAGACAGCAGCGGCCAAGCTGCTTGGCGTGACCTTCCGCGCGCTGCGTTACCGCATCAAGAAGCTGGGCATCGAATAAGGTCGTCGCATCAGATGACGCCAAAGGCCAGCATGGCCTCGGCCACGCGACGGAAACCCACGATGTTGGCTCCGAGCACGTAGTTCCCCGGGCTGCCGAACTCTTCGGCCGCGCCATGACACTCCTGGTGGATGCCCCGCATGATCCCGTGCAGGCGCTGTTCGGTATATTCAAAGTTCCAGGCATCGCGGCTGGCGTTCTGCTGCATTTCGAGCGCCGAGGTGGCCACACCGCCGGCATTGGCGGCCTTGCCCGGCGCGAAGGCCACGCCTGCCTCCGAGAGCAGGTGGATGCCCTCGGGCGTGGTGGGCATGTTGGCCCCCTCGCCCACGGCAATGCAGCCGTTGCCGAGCAGGTGACGCACGCCGCCGGCATCCAGTTCGTTCTGCGTGGCGCAGGGCAATGCCACCTGGCAGGGAATCTTCCACAGTGCATCCACCGGCAGGCACTGTGCGCCGGGCCGCTGGTCCACGTAGTGGCGCAGGCGCCGGCGCTCCACTTCCTTCAGCTGCCGCAACACCGCCAGGTCGAGGCCCGCCGGATCGTGCACCACGCTGTCTGAATCCGAGCAGGCCACCGGGTTGGCGCCCAGCATCTGCAGCTTCTGGATGGCATGCAACGCCACGTTGCCCGAACCGGAGACCACGCATGTCTTGCCTTCGAGGGATTCCCCGCGCGCGCGCAGCATCTCCTCCACGAAGAACACCAGGCCGTAGCCAGTGGCCTCGCGGCGTACCAGCGCCCCGCCCCACTCCGGGCTCTTGCCAGTGAGCACGCCGGATTCGTAGCGATTGGTGATGCGCTTGTACTGCCCGAACAGGAAGCCGATCTCGCGTGCGCCCACACCGATATCGCCAGCGGGAACGTCGGTGTACTCGCCGATGTGGCGATACAGCTCGGTCATGAAGCTCTGGCAGAAGCGCATCACCTCGCCGTCGGACTTGCCCTTGGGGTCGAAGTCCGCACCACCCTTGGCGCCGCCGATGGGCAGGCCTGTGAGCGCGTTCTTGAACACCTGCTCGAAGCCCAGGAATTTCACGATGCCCAGGTACACCGATGGGTGGAAACGCAGCCCGCCCTTGTAGGGCCCCAGCGCGCTGTTGAAGCCCACGCGGAATCCACGGTTGATCTGCACGATGCCTCGATCATCCTGCCAGGGCACGCGGAAGATGATCTGGCGCTCCGGCTCGCAGATGCGCTCGATGATCTTCTGGTCGGCGTACTGCGGGTGCTTGCGCAGCACTGGCCCGAGCGTGCCGGCCACCTCGCGCACGGCCTGGTGGAACTCGGCTTCGCCACGGTTGCGGCGGATGACGTCGTCGATGATCTGCTCGATGCGGGCGTGGATCTGGGGCAATTTGGTTCTCGGCTGTGGAAGTGTGTGCCGGGCCCGTGAGGGACCTGCGAGGGAAGCTGGCACCGGCCTGGAAAAAGGCCGGCAACGGGGCTTCTAGAGAACGATCCCTCGTCTCGGGCTGCGCATGGGCAGCGCCGGTGGGCATGAATCCGGATTCATACCCGGCACGACGATGCGGCCCGCGACCGGGGAAACCCGGGCAGGAGCGGCCGGAACCTTGCCGGCTGGCGCTGTGGACCCTACGGCGTACATGTCATGGTCGAGCATAGTAATTTGAAGAGCCGAGTCAAGGCGCACCGCAAGCCTTGTTGCTGCGGGTCGGCTTCTGCATAGTTCGCGTCCCTTCTGGTCGTCACTGGTGCCCGCCTTGCTGCCCTCGATTGAAATCCGTCTTGCCAACGAACTTGCGGTCAGGCCGGCACAGGTAGCAGCCACCGTGGCGCTGCTGGACGGGGGAGCGACCGTGCCCTTCATCGCGCGCTACCGCAAGGAAGCCACCGGCGGACTCGATGACACCCAGTTGCGCACGCTGCACGAGCGCCTGGGCTACCTGCGGGCGCTGGAAGAACGCCGCGCAGCGGTACTGAAGAGCATCGGGGAGCAGAACAAGCTCACCCCGGAGCTGCGGGCCGCCATTGAATCTGCAGACAGCAAGCAGCGACTGGAAGACCTGTATCTGCCCTTCAAGCCCAGGCGTCGCACGCGTGCGCAGATCGCACGGCAGGCGGGCCTGGCGCCGCTGGCAGAGAGCCTGCTGGCCGATCCTTCGCTGGATCCGGCCTCAGAGGCCGCGCACTACCTGAAGGAACCGTTCTCCAGCGAAGAAGGCGACAACCCGGGCGTAACCGACGTGCGGGCTGCCCTGGAAGGCGCGCGGCAGATCCTGATGGAGCAGTTCGCCGAAGACGCGGAGCTGCTGGGACTGCTGCGCGCGCACGTGCAGGAGCATGGCGTGGTGGTGTCGAAGGTGGCAGAGGGCAAGGAAGAAGCCGGCGCCAAGTTCCGCGACTACTTCGATTATTCCGAGCCGCTGTCGTCCGTGCCCTCGCACCGCGCGCTGGCGCTGTTCCGCGGCCGCACCGAGGACGTGCTGCGGGTCTCGCTGAAGCTGCAGGAGGAACTGGCGACTGAACCGGTGCCCGGGAAACACGTGCCGAACTCCTGCGAGATCAAGATTGCGGCGCGCGTGGGCATTGCCGACCGGGGGCGTGCCGCCGATGCCTGGCTGGTGGAGACGGTGCGCTGGACCTGGCAATTCAAGCTCGTCTTCCAGCTGGAGGCGGAAATGTTCGTCGCGCTGCGCGAGCGCGCGGAGGAAGAAGCCATCCGCGTATTCAGCCTCAACCTGCGCGACCTGCTGCTGTCCGCGCCAGCCGGCGCGCGTGTCACCATGGGGCTGGATCCGGGGATCCGCACGGGTGTGAAGGTGGCGATTGTCGATGCCACCGGCAAGGTGCTCGATACCGCCACGGTCTATCCCTTTCCGCCGCGCAATGACCTGGAAGGCGCGCTGCACGCCCTGGGCGCGCTTGCACGCAAGCACAAGGTGCAGCTCATCGGCATCGGCAATGGCACGGCCTCGCGCGAGACCGATCGGCTGGCGGCAGAGCTGATCAAGCGCTGTCCGGAGCTTCACCTCACGAAGGTGGTGGTGTCCGAAGCGGGCGCCTCGGTGTACTCCGCCTCCGAGATTGCCTCGAAGGAATTGCCAGCGCTGGACGTGAGCCTGCGCGGCGCCGTTTCCATTGCGCGACGCCTGCAGGACCCGCTGGCCGAGCTGGTGAAGATCGATCCGAAGTCCATCGGCGTGGGCCAGTACCAGCACGATGTGAACCAGGGTCGCCTGGCCCGCTCACTGGATGCCGTAGTCGAGGACTGCGTGAACGCGGTGGGCGTGGACGTGAACATGGCGTCTCCCGCGCTGCTGGCCCGTGTGTCGGGCCTCTCTGCTTCGCTGGCCGAGAACATCGTGGTCCACCGCAACCAGCACGGCGCCTTCCGCAACCGCAAGGGACTCAAGGATGTGCCGCGGCTGGGACCCAAGGCCTTCGAGCAGGCTGCCGGCTTCCTGCGCATCGTGGATGGCGAGGATCCGCTGGATGCCTCGGCGGTGCATCCCGAGGCCTACGGCGTGGTGCAGAAGATCCTTGTGGACATCAAGCGCCCGGTGAAGGAAATGCTGGGCAACTCCGCCCTGCTCGCGCGCGTCGATGCCGCACGCTTCACCGATGCGCAGTTCGGCCTGCCCACCGTGCGCGACATCCTGAAGGAGCTCGAAAAGCCTGGCCGCGATCCGCGCCCGGAATTCAGGACGGCGGCGTTCAAGGACGGCGTCGAAGAACTGAAAGACCTGACACCAGGCATGCTGCTGGAAGGCGTGGTGACCAATGTCACCAACTTCGGCGCCTTCGTGGACATCGGCGTGCACCAGGACGGCCTGGTGCACATATCGATGCTGTCCAACCGCTTCATCAAGGACCCGCACGAGGTGGTGAAGGCCGGCGACGTGGTGACGGTGAAGGTGCTGGAGGTGGACCTCGCCCGCAAGCGCATCGCACTCACCATGCGGCTGGACGATGCCGTGCCGCGCACGCGGGCGCCGGGTGAATCACCCCCGCCCCGCGGCCAGGGCCATCGTGGCGGCGCCCCCGCACGGACGCAGTCCAGGCCTGCGCAACAACCTCAGGGCAACGGGATGATGGCCGACGCGTTGCGTCAGGCGCTGGGCAAGCAGGGGCGCTGACTGGCTGGGGTGGGAGGATTCGAACCTCCGTATGGCGGGATCAAAACCCGCTGCCTTACCACTTGGCGACACCCCATCCGTCCAGTCACTGCCGCAGCCCGCGCACCACGAAGCTCCGCCACTGCGGGGCCAGCGTGCGTGCCGCCTCTTCGGCAGCGGCACGCTCTTCAAAAGCAGTAAATACGCAGGCCCCGGTGCCCGTCAATCGCGCACCCAGCGGCGCGAGCTGGTCGAGCACCTGCGCCACTTGCGGGTAACGTTGCCGCACCACTGGCTCGCAGTCATTGCGGCCGCCGTCCGGCGGCAGGGCGCGGATGGTGAGCGGCGGCGTGTCACGGGTCAAGTCCGGCGCGGCAAAGACCGCCGCCGTCGCCACGGAAATGCCCGGGTGCACGATCAGGAACCAGCGGTCGGGCAGCTCCACGGGGGTGAGCACCTCGCCGCGCCCGCTGGCAAAGGCATTGTGTCCGTGCACAAACACCGGCACGTCCGATCCCAGCGCCAGGCCGAGTTGCGCCAGCCGCGACACTGGCCAGTTCAGGTTCCACAGCTCATTGAGCGCGCGCAGCACGCAAGCGGCATCCGAGCTGCCGCCACCCAGTCCGCCGCCGGCGGGAATGCGCTTGCGCACATGTACCGAGGCGCCCAGCGAGGTGCCGCTGGCCTGCTGCAGCAGCCGCGCGGCGCGCACCGTCAGGTCATTATCGTCGGCCAGCTCCGCCAGCAAGGCGTCCTCAGGGGGTGGGTCGCGCAGGATGCGTCCGTCATCGCGCGGAACGATGAAAACCTCATCATGCAGCCCGACCAGCTGGAACACGGTCTCAAGGTTGTGGAACCCGTCGTCACGGCGACCGATGACGTGCAGGAACAGGTTGAGCTTGGCAGGTGCGAGGTATCGCATGCGGCCGTCAGCCTTTGCCGGGTCGCGGTCCGTCCGGCCTCACAGGTTCCACCGGTCGACAAGTACCGTGAGGCTCAGGTTGTCACGCGTGACGTCCAGCCGGCGCGGCAATTCCACCGTGCCGCCGCGCACGCGCGCGCTGCGCCAGCTGCGGTACCTGAGATGCCATTGCTGCTGCTCCATCGTGGCGATGCGGCCATCGCCGGCCAGTTCGCGCCGCGCCGGTGGCTCGCCCGGAGCATCCAGTCCGAGGATCCAGTAACGCAGGGCCTCGAACGGCGGCACGAATCCGATCTCGTTGATGAGCACCTGCTCGGCATCCGCATCGACATACACCTGGTCGCCCGCCTCCAGACGCAGCGCGCCTGGCTGCCACGTGACGGTGAGCTGGCCGACGCCGAATTGACCCGAAAGCTTGAACGATGCCTTCTCGCCCTGCTGCTTCCAGGTGAGGTAGGGATTGGGCGGGCCGTTTTTTTCACCGGTGACCGGATCGGTGACGATGATCTTGGTGCGGCCCCGCAGGGAGAATCCCGGCAGTTCGCGGAGCAGCTGCTGCTGTGCTTCCAGCGGCAGGGGCGTGCCGGTGCCGCGCAGGCTGGCGCAGCCAGCCAGCAGCAGGGCAAACATCACCAGGGCGCCGGCCCGCGCTCCGCCGCGCACGCCCCACATCATTCCCGCCCTGCTGGAAGTGGCGGGAAGCCAGCTCTCAGCGCGAATCATCCTCGCCCGTAAGCCTCGCCATCGTCGCGCGGACTCCCTTGTGGTCCGGAGAACCATTGAGCGCCTGCTGCCACACGTAGAGTGCCTGGCTTTCATCGCCGGACTTCCACAGCACCTCGCCGAAGTGCGCGCCGATCTCGGCATCCGCGGTGTTCTGCCAGGCGCGCTCCAGCATCTTGAGCGCCTCGTTGGTGCGGCCGCGGCGGAACAGCAACCAGCCCAGGCTGTCCTGGATTGCCGGATTGTCCGGTGACACCTCCAGCGCCTTGCGGATCATGGCCTCCGCGTCGTTGAGCCGCTGGCTGTGGTCGGCCAGCGTATAGCCGTAAGCGTTGAGAAGCTGCGGATCCTCGGGTCGCCGCTTCAGCGCACGATCGAACTGGGTCAGTGCATCACGGGTGCGGCCGCCGCTCTCGAGCACCGTGGCGCGGGTGTATTCGACGTCCGGATGATCCGGGAAACGTTTTGTCAGGGAATCGAGCGTGGCCAGCGCGCCCTTCAGGTCTTTGGCTTCCACCTGCAGGTGGGCGCGGGCGAGACCGGTCTCCAGCTCGCGATCCGGATTGGCATCGGCGAACTCATCAAGCAGTCGCAGCCCGTCTGCTCCTGCCCCCTCGCGCAGCATCAGGCGTGCGGCCGAGGTACGTGCACTGAGTTCCAGAGGCGATCCGGCCAGCAGTCCGTAGGCCTGCACGGCCCGTGCGGGGTCACCCCGCCGCTCGGCCAGTTCCGCCAGGTAGAGCACGCCCAGCGCCGAATCGGCGCGTTCACCCAGCATCGACGCCAGCATCTGCTCCACCACCTGGAGCTTGCCCTGCCGCATGGCCATGGCGATGAGTCGACCTTCGGCAGTGGCCTTGGTCTCCGGATTGGCTGCCAGGCGCTGCAGTTCTGTCTCGGCATCCGCGTTGCGGCCGGCCGACTGAAGCAGGTCCGCGAGCAGGAAGGCATTCTCTCCCTGCAGTTGTTCCGGGGGCAGCCTGACCGCCCCGGCCATGGCCGCGGTATGTTCGCCCAGCAGTGAAAGAGCACGCAGCACAATGACCTGCGGCTCCACCAGCTCGGGCGCCAGCGCCGACGCACGGGTGGCAGCCTCGATGGCGGCACCCATGTTGTAGGCGGACATCGCCAGCCGGGCCTGCGCCAGCAGCACTTCAAAGGAAGGATCATCTCCCACCAGCACTTCACTGAAGAGACGCCATAGCAGCGTGGCATCGGCCTCTTCGGCCAGCGCCTGGGCGAATGTGAGTGGATCCTGGTTGCCGGAGGAGCCGGATTCGCGCCACTCCAGCAGACCGGCGCGAGCCGCATCCACGTCATAGCGCTTCATCGCCACCAGGGCAGTGGTCAGCGCGGCCTCGCCCGAATAGGGGGAAAGCGCACGCCAGCGGTCCGCCGCGGCGGTGGCTGCGGGCAGCTGGTCGCAGGTCAGCGCCAGTTGCGCGGCACGCATCGCCACCTGCGGATCCTCGGAGAATCCTGCGGCAGCAAGGTAGCTGTCGGTGGCGCCCCGGCAGTCGCCGTCGCGCATGGCGTTCTGCGCCGCCATCATCGCTTCGGATTCGCCGCGCGGTGCGGCAGCCTCCTGGGCGGAGGCCGTGGATTCCGGAGCCCGGGTGGGCACCGTGCAGGCAGTGGAGAGAACGAGAACGGCCAACAGTCCGGCGCGCAAGGCTGCCGCTGGGGGGGGCGATTCAGGCATCATTTCGCCACTATAGCCTGTTCCCCCATGAAAGCCTCGATCCGACAGAAACTTGAGAAGACAGCCGAGCGGTTCGAGGAAGTCGGGCGTCTGCTGGCCGACCCGGCCATTGCCGGCGGCTCGGATACGTTCCGCGAACTTTCGATGGAATACGCACGCCTGGAGCCGGTGGCAGCGCAATTCCACACCCACCTGGAGCTGGAATCACAGCTCGCTGCGGCGCTTGAGCTGTCAGAGGATGCCGACCCCGAAATGCGGGGAATGGGACAGGAAGAGAGCCAGCGCCTCGCCGCCCTGCTCGGCGAACACGAGCATGGCCTGGCGCTGCTGCTGCTGCCGAAGGATCCCCGCGATGAGCGCAACATCTACCTCGAGGTGCGCGCCGGCACGGGTGGTGACGAAGCTGCCATCTTCGCCGGCGACCTGCACCGCATGTACACACGGTACGCGGAAGGCCGGGGCTGGCAGGTGGAGATCCTCTCCGAGAGCCTCGGCGAGCATGGCGGCTACAAGGAAGTGATCAGCCGCATCGTGGGGCGCGGCGCCTTTTCCGCGTTCAAGTTCGAGTCGGGCACGCATCGCGTGCAGCGGGTGCCTGAGACCGAGGCCCAGGGGCGCATCCACACCTCCGCCTGCACGGTGGCCGTGCTGCCGGAGCTGGACGAGATCGACGACATCGCCATCAATCCGGCCGACCTGCGCATCGATACCTTCCGTGCCTCCGGCGCCGGCGGCCAGCATGTGAACAAGACCGACTCGGCCATCCGCATCACCTACCTGCCCACCGGGCTGGTGGTGGAATGCCAGGACGAGCGCTCGCAGCACAAGAACCGCTCGCGCGCGATGGCGCTGCTGAAGGCGCGGCTGCTGGCTTCCGAGCAGGAAAAGCAGGCCAGCGCGCAGGCGCGCTCGCGCAAGCTCCAGGTTGGCAGCGGCGACCGCTCCGAGCGCATCCGCACCTACAATTTCCCGCAGGGGCGGATCACCGACCATCGCATCAACCTCACCCTGTACAAGCTCGCCGCAGTGATGAATGGCGAGCTGGACGAACTGCTCACCGCGCTGCAGACGGAATTCCAGGCCGAGGAGCTGGCCGCGCAGACCGCGGAGTGATCCGGGCAGCCAGGGTCAACCCGCCAGCAATGCCCCCAGTCGCCGGATCGCGGTTTCGGTGGCAGCGGTCACCGGAAAGCCTGCATTGAGCCTCAGGCAATTGGCGTAACGGCCGGAGGCCGAGAACATCGCGCCGGGCACGAACTGCACGCCCACGCGTACGGCATTTTCATACAGCGCCATGGAGTCGATGGCGCCCGGCAGTTCCACCCACATCACGAAGCCGCCCTGCGGTCGCGTGAGCCGCGTGCCCTCCGGAAAGTGATCCTGCACGCATTGCGACAGCTGCGTGACCTGCCGGCCGCAGCGCTCGCGCAGCTTCTTCAGGTGCCGCTCGTATCGGCCGCTGGCCAGGTAGTCCGCGAGCATTTCCTGGGACAGCACCGCCGTGGCGCCTGACATCACGTTCTTCATCGCGCGCAGCGTGTCGCGATGGCGACCGGGCTCGATGAAGCCGATGCGCGCGCCCGGAGCCAGGGTTTTGGAGAAGGACGAACACAGCAGCACGCGGCCATCGGTGTCGAAAGCCTTGCATGGCAATGGCCTGGGTCCCTCCAGTGGCAGGTCGCCATAGATGTCGTCCTCGATCAACGCGATGTCCGCCTCGCGGCATAACCGCACCAGCTCGCGCTTGCGCGTCTCGGGCATGCAGCTGCCGGTGGGATTGCTGAAATTCGCGATGGTCATGCACGCACGCACGCCGCTGCCGGCGCGGCTGGCCAGCAGTTCACGCAGCGCCGCCACCGACATGCCCTCCCCCGGATGGGCAGGCACTTCCAGCACCTTGATGCCCAGGCTTTCTGCCAGCTGCAGGAAGCCGAAATAGGTCGGGGATTCCACGGCAATGGTGTCGCCCGGGCGCGCCACGGCGCGCAGCGCCAGCGTCAATGCCTCCATGCAGCCGTTGGTGATGACCAGCTCGCCGGCTTCCAGCCGCATGCCGATATGGGCGTAGTGCGCGGCGATCTGCGTGCGCAGTGCGGCGCTGCCACCCATGCGGCGCGCGTAGGTGGCCAGCTCCATCGGATTGCGGCGCGCCGCGCGCACCAGGCTGGCCCGCAATGCCGCCTGCGGAAACAGGGCGGGATCCGGGATGGCCTCTCCCAGCCGCACCATCGCGGGATCAAGGCTCGCCTCGGCGAAGCGCTTGAGCATGGCCTGCGCCCCGGCCAGCCGCGCGGTGCGCGGCAGGTTGACGGGGGTGGGTGGAGCGGGTGGCGCCCGTGTCGGCACGACGAAATAGCCGGACTTCGGTCGCGCCTCGATCAGGCCGCGCTGCTCCAGCACGCGTAGAGACGCCACTGCCGTGGTGACGCTGATGCCGCGTTGGCGGGCCAGCCTGCGCACCGACGGTACACGGCTGCGTGGCGGCAGCTGGCCGGAAGCGATCAGTCCGGCCAGGTCGTCAGCCACGACCTGGTAAAGGGGTTCGGCGATTTCGTGCACCAGCCAACTGTACTCTATCGAGTTTCAGTTTTGTGTATCTGTACCCCCAAGAGTCCTTGGGCAATGCTGCGTGGCATGAATGTCCTGAGCATCACCCTGGGTCCACTGCTGCTGTTCTGCCTGGTGGCTTCGATCACTCCCGGCCCCAACAACCTGCTGCTGATGCGCTCTGGTGCCGCCTTCGGCATCCGCCGCTCGACCGGCCACATGCTGGGTATCCAGCTGGGTTGTCTAGGCCTGCTGCTGCTGTGCTACCTCGGCATCGGCGCCGTACTGGTCGCCCTTCCCGCTGCCTTCACGCTGCTGCACTGGGCCTGCTTCGCCTACCTGCTGTGGCTGGCCTGGGCCATCCTGCGCGATGGCCGCACCCGCAGCGCGGCGGGTCAGCCCGCTGGCAGCCCCGCCGGGCGGCCCATGCACTGGTATGAATCCACGCTGTTCCAGCTGATCAATCCCAAGGCCTGGATGATGGCCATCACGATCACCAGCGCGTTCTACGGTGCCAGTGCTCCGCGCGGCGCCGACGTCGCGGTGGCCGCCCTTGCCTGGGTGGCCGTGGGTACGCCGAGCATGCTGGTGTGGACCCTTTGGGGCGCCAGCATCGACAAGGTGCTGCGCCGGCCGCGGGAACGGCAGGTGTATGCCTGCACGATGTCGCTGGCGGTGGCGTTCACCGCGGTATGGATGCTGCGCTGACGGAGAAGGTGATGGAGAAATCGCCGGCTGACACCGCGCTCGGCAGGTCGGCGCGCGCCCTGTGGTCCCTGCGCGAAGATGCCATCCTGCTGAACCATGGCTCCCATGGCGCCGTGCCCTGTGTGGTACAGCAGGCGCAGGCCGGGCTGCGCGCGGAAATGGAACAGCATCCCGACGCGTTCATGCTGCGCGTGGGCCCGCTGGAGGGTGGAGCGGTCCGCGCCGTCGCCGCCGAAGTGGCCGCTGCGGTGGGATCGGCGGCTGGGCACATTGCGATGGTGGAGAACACCACCAGCGCCGTGCAGGCCGTGCTCAACAGTGTTCCGCTGCAACGGGGCGACCAGGTGCTGGTGACAGACCAGCAGTACGACGCCATACAGCTGGTGCTCGAAGCGCGCTGTCGCCAGTGCGGCGCCGAGCCCGTGGTGGTGCCCATTGCCCTGCCGGCCGACAAAGACCAAATCATCGAGCGGGTTCTCGCAGCGGCCGGAGCGCGCGTGCGCCTGGCCTTGCTCGACCACATCACCTCCCCCACTGCGCTGGTGTTCCCGGTGAGGGAGCTGGCCGCGCAACTGCGCCAGCGCGGCATCCTGCTGCTTGTCGACGGGGCGCATGCCATCGGACAGGTTCCGCTGGACCTCTCCGCGATTGGCGCGGACTGGTACGTGAGCAACCTGCACAAATGGCAGTTCGCGCCACGCGGCACGGCGCTGCTGCATGCCACCGGCACCGCCGCCGCCCTCACCCGCCCGCTGGTCACCAGTCATTTCATCGAGCTGGGATTCCCGCGCTCCTTTGACTACCTCGGCACCCGCGACTACACCGCCTGGCTGGCGGCGCCGGCTGCGCTGCGCTTCCACCAGCAGCTCGGCGTCGCGCGCCTGCGCGCGTACCAGGCGTCGCTCATCGCACATGCCAGCCGCGCGCTGGTTGGCGTGGGTGCCGAAGCCATCGCGCCAGCGGAACTGTCTGCGGCGATGCGTTGTTTCCATCTGCCGCAGCACCGTCCGGCGGTGCCTGAGGATGCCGGTGAAGTGATGCGCATGTTGTGGGAGCGGGCGCGGATCCAGGTCCGCTGCATCACGCTGGGCAGCAGGCTGCTGCTGCGGGTGTGCGGGCAGGCCTACGTGGAAGCGGAAGAATTCACCGCGCTGGCGGAGACACTGCGCCGATACGGCTGGCCGGCCCGCCGCTGACTGCGGCCCGCCAGGCACTCACCGTCACGGCGCTGGCGTAGACCACCGGCATTGCCAGGACCAGACCCATCAGCCAGCGCGACAGGGCGAGGCCATTGGCATCCGGCGTGGCCTGTCCGGCCAGACCCATCACCACGCCGATGAAGATGCCCACCAGCAGCACGAACACCAGCACGCTGGCGAGCAGCGCGAAGGCCAGTTGCGCGAAGGCGGTCCAGCGCCCGCGCACCAGCACGATGCTCCGGCCCATCGCTGCAACCGGACCTGTGGGTGTTGCCACCACCGCCGGCCAGGCAAACCAGCCATAGATCAGCAATCCGCCTGCCGCCAGTGTCAGCAGTGCCGGCACAACGCCGAAATCCAGCCAGGCGGTGGCCAGCATGGCCGGGACCAGCGGCAGAAGCATCAGCACATGGACTGCCAGTACCTGCGGTATGTCAGTGGCCGCGCTGCGCAGGGATTCCAGCAGGCGCTGCGGCTGGCCCGCCGCGATGGCAAACTGCTGGCGCAGCACGGCCCCGTAGCAGATGAGCGTCAGCAGCAGGCAGGCCGCCATAAGGCCCCACCAGTCGCGCGTGTAGGCCATGTCGCGCATGCCGCTGCTGCTGGCTTCTGCTCCTGGCGTGGCACCGGCAGCCACGCCGATCACGGCCAGCGGCAGGCACATCGGCAGGCTCGCCTTGAACAGGGGCCAGGCCGCGCCGAGCACGTCGCGCGCGGCCAGGCTGGCGGCGACCGGCAATGACGGCCGCGCGAGCTGCGAAGCGGATGAACCGGAACTGGACAAGAGGACTTCCCGAAGGTGCAGACAGACGGCGGCGGCAATGTAGCAGAGCCGGAAACGGTGCGGGCACTGCTGGCGCGCGCGCGCGCCACCGGTGTGGCAGTGCTGGATGCGCAGCTGCTGCTGGCGGCATTGCTGCGACGTGACCGGGCGCAGGTGCTGGCCTTCGATGAGGCCCGCGTCGACCCACTCACCGCGGCAATGTTCGAGGCTGGCCTGGCGCGCCGGGCCGCGGGCGAACCGCTGGCATACATCACCGGCGTGAAGGAATTCTGGTCGCTGCCGCTGACAGTGGCGCCGGGCGTGCTGGTGCCGCGCCCGGAAACCGAGCTGGTGGTGGAGTTGTGCCTGGCACATTTCCGCGCGCGCGCAGACGCCGCGGGCGCCGTTGAGGACAGCGCCGCCCCACCCCGTGTCGCCGACCTGGGCACCGGCAGCGGTGCGATTGCGCTGGCGCTGGCGCGCGAGCAGCCGCAGTGGCACATCGTGGCCACCGATCGCTCCGCGGCAGCGCTGGAGATTGCGACAATCAATGCCCGCCGGCTGGGCATCGCCAATGTGGAGTTGCGCCCGGGCAGCTGGTGCGAGGCGCTGGAGGGCAGCTTCGATGCCATCCTCAGCAATCCACCCTACATCGCTGCCGGTGATCCGGCGCTGCCTGCCCTGCAGCACGAGCCCACCGCTGCGCTCGTCGCCGACGATGCAGGTCACGCGGACCTCGTTGCCATTGCCGGCTGCGCACGCGGCCACCTGGTTGCCGGCGGCCTGCTGCTGCTGGAGCACGGGGCCACGCAGGCCGCGAGGCTGCGCGATGAGCTGACCCGGCTCGGGTACCACGGCATCACGGTGCACAAGGACCTGGCCGGACACGATCGCGTCACGCGCGCTGTCTGGCCCTGAGGCCGTCGGCGCGGTAGTGTTGCGCCCCTCCACTCCTGCAAGGAACTGCCATGGTCCGCTTCGAAACCTCCCTCGGCGATTTCACCCTCGAACTGGATGCCGAAAAGGCGCCGATTACCGTGGCCAATTTCCTCTCTTATGTTGATGAGGGCTTCTTCGACGGGCTGGTGTTCCACCGCGTGATCCCCGGCTTCATGATCCAGGGGGGCGGCTTCACCCCCGACATGGCGCAGAAGGAAGGCAAGGGCACTATCAAGAACGAGGCCACCAACGGCCTGAAGAACAAGCGCGGCACCATCGCGATGGCGCGTACCAATGTGGTCGATTCGGCCACCTCGCAGTTCTTCATCAACCTGGCGGACAACGACTTCCTCGACCACCAGGGTCCGGCCAGCTACGGCTATGCGGTGTTCGGCCGCGTCGTCGAGGGCCTCGACACCATCGACCGCATCGCCAAGGAGCGCACCGGCCGTACCAAGGGCCACGATGACGTGCCCGCCACTCCGGTGGTGATCAACTCGGCAAAGCGCGTCGGGCAGGCAGCCTGAAGGCATTGGCCTGACCGATTGTGAGCAGGCGAAGCGTCGTGCGGCGCCTGCTGCGCCTCGCACTGTGGTCGGTGGCCGGGGCGGTGCTGCTGTCGGTGCTGATGGTGGCAACGCTGCGCTTCGTGGACCCCTGGACCAGCGGCTTCATGGTCCAGGCACGCATCCACTCCTGGTTCGATGATGATCCACGGCCATTCACGCTGCGCCAGCAGTGGCGCGACTACCCGCAGGTTTCCCCACAGCTGGCACTGGCGGTGGTCGCCTCCGAGGACCAGCGTTTTCCCGTGCACTGGGGTTTCGATTTCAGGCAGATCAGGGCCGCACTCGATGAAGCGGAGAAAGGCCGCCGCATGCGCGGCGCCAGCACCATCTCGCAGCAGGTAGCCAGGAACGTGTTCCTCTGGAACGGCCGCAGCTGGATACGCAAGGGTGCCGAAACCTGGTTCACCGTGCTGATCGAGGCGCTGTGGTCGAAGCAGCGCATCCTCGAGGTGTACCTGAACGTTGCCGAGTTCGGCCCCGGCATCTATGGCGCGGAAGCCGCGGCGCAGGCCTTCTTCGGCAAGCCGGCTGCACGGCTGTCGCGACCGGAAGCCGCGCGACTGGCTGCGGTGTTGCCGAACCCGAAGCGGATGAGCGCCGCCCGGCCTGGTGCCTATATGGTGCGCCGGCAAGGAGAGATCGAACGGCAGATGGCGGCCCTGGGAGGCACGGCCTGGCTGCGGGCGCAGCTGCAGCGCTGATCAGTTCAGGCTGGGATTTTCTGGTTCCACGGCAGGCAGGAACAGCCGCGCAGCGTCCACGGCATCGAAGATGTAGGGACGGCGACAGAACTCGCAGGTCACGCTGACCTGGCCCTGCTCGGTGATGATGGATTCAACCTCTTCGCGTCCGAGTCCGCGCAACATCGCGGCAACCCGCTCGCGATCGCAGCGGCAGCCGAATTGCACAGGCTCGCCCTCGAAGAGCCGCACGTCATGTCCGGCGAAGAGGTTGCCGAGCAGCTGCTCCGGTTCGGCGGTGAGCAATTCCTGTGCACCGACAGTACCCACCAGTGCCGCCACTTCATCCCATTGGTCCTGGATCACGGCTGCATCCTGCGACCCCTGGGGCAGCTTCTGCAACAGCAGGCCACCGGCCCGTGTTTCATCGGCGGCCAGCAGGATCAGCGTGGGCAGCTGCTCGGAAGCGGCGAAATAGTTTTCGAGTGAGCTGGCCAGCGACGCTGCTTCCAGCGGCACCACACCCTGCCACGGTGATGCGCCGCCGCCCTGCTCCACGCTGACCACCAGCCGGCCGCCCGAAATGAGGGAGGAGAAATCGGCAGTTGCTGCTGCCGCCTCGTCGACGACATGGGCCACGCCGCGCAGGGTACGGGTGTCGGTGGCCTGGGCCACCAGCATTGATACCGGACCCGCACTGCCCGACAGCTGCAATGTGAGCGTGCCGGTGAACTTGAGCGAGGCCGAAAGCAGTGATGCCGCCGCCAGTGCTTCTCCCAGCAGCTGCAATGCAGGCAAGGGCAGCTGCTGGTGCTCGCGCGCCTCGATCCAGCTGCGCGACAGACGCACCCAGTGCCCGCGTACGGGCGCATCCTCGAACAGGAAGCGCCGCAGGCGATCCTCGGTGCTCACGGCGCGAGCTTCTGCTTCAGCAACTCGTTGAGCAGGGCCGGATTGGCCTTGCCGCCGGTGGCCTTCATCGCCTGGCCAACGAAGAAGCCGTAGAGCTTGTCCTTGCCGGCACGATAGTCGGCCAGCTGCTTCGGGTTGGCCGCGATGATCTCATCGAGCACCTTGCCGATGGCACCCGCATCGGTGATCTGCTTCAGCCCGCGCGCCGCGATGACCGTATCGGCATCGCTGCCCTCGGCCCACATCACCTCGAACACTTCCTTGGCCATCTTGCCGGAGATGGTGTCGTCGGCGATGCGCGCCAGCAGGCCGCCCAGCTGCGCGGCGCCGAGCCGGCTGGCGGTCACTTCGAGCCCGTCCTTGTTGAGCGCAGCGGAGAAGTCGCCCATTACCCAGTTGGCGGCCAGCTTGGCGTCCTGCGGCACGGCCGCGGCCACCGCCTCGTAGAAGGCCGCCAGCTCGCGGCTGGCGGTGAGCACCTGCGCGTCGTAGGCCGGCAGGCCGTACTGCTGCTGGAAGCGCGCGGCCTTCTGGTCCGGCAACTCAGGCAGCTGCGCGCGCAGGGCCTCGATGTATGCCTCATCGAGCACCACGGGCAGCAGGTCGGGATCGGGGAAGTAGCGGTAGTCGTTGGCCTCTTCCTTGGTGCGCATGGAGCGCGTCTCATCCTTGTCGGCGTCGTACAGGCGCGTCTCCTGCACCACCTTGCCGCCGGACTCGATGATGTCGATCTGCCGCTCCACCTCGAGGTTGATGGCCTTCTCCACGAAGCGGAAGGAATTCAGGTTCTTCAGCTCCGCGCGCGTGCCGAACTTCGCCTCACCCCTGCGCCGCACCGACACGTTCGCATCGCAACGGAAGGAGCCTTCCTGCATGTTGCCGTCGCAGATGCCCAGGTAGCGCACCAGCGTGTGCACCTTCTTCATGTAGGCGACCGCTTCCTTCGCCGAGCGCATGTCGGGCTCGGAGACGATCTCGATCAGCGGCGTGCCGGCGCGGTTGAGGTCGATGGCCGACACGCCGGCATGGCCCTCATGCTGGCTCTTGCCGGCGTCTTCTTCGAGGTGCGCACGGGTGATGCCCACACGCTTCACCGAGCCGTCTTCCTGCATCACTTCCAGCTGGCCGGCGGCCACGATGGGCAGCTCGTACTGGCTGATCTGGTAGCCCTTGGGCAGGTCGGGATAGAAGTAGTTCTTGCGGGCGAACACCGAGCGGCGCGTCACGGCGGCACCGATGGCCAGGCCGAACTGCACCGCCATGCGCACCGCCTCGGCATTGAGCACGGGAAGTACGCCGGGATAACCCAGGTCGACCAGGTCGGCCTGGGTGTTGGGCTCGGCACCATAGGCCGTGGGCGAGCCGGAGAAGATCTTGGACTTCGTGGCCAGCTGGGCATGGATCTCAAGCCCGATGACGGTTTCCCATTCCATGTGCTGTGCCGCGCTCATACGAATCCCGCCACGTAGCCGGCCGGCACTTCGAGGTGCCACTCGGTCTCCTGCTGGTAGCGGTGCGCCGCACCCAGCAGCCTTGCCTCCCCGAAATGCGGGCCGATCAGCTGCAGGCCCACCGGCAGCGTGCCGGCGAAGCCGCAGGGGATGGACATGGCCGGCAGTCCCGCCAGGTTGGCGCCGATGGTGTAGATGTCGTTGAGGTACATCGTGATGGGATCTGCAGTCTTGTCGCCCAGGCCGAAGGCCGCCGTGGGCGCCGTGGGTCCGAGAAGAAGGTCTACCTGGCCAAAGGCGCGCAGGAAGTCGCTGTTGATCAGCGCCCGTACCTTCTGCGCCTTCAGGTAGTAGGCGTCGTAATAGCCGGCAGACAGCACATAGGTGCCGGTCATGATGCGGCGCTTCACCTCCGGCCCGAATCCCTCGGCGCGGGAGCGTGTGTACAGGTCGCGCAGGTCTTGCGGGTCATCACAGCGATAGCCGTAGCGCACGCCATCGAAGCGGGCCAGGTTCGAGGAACACTCTGCCGGGGCCACCACATAATAAGTAGGCACGGAAAGTGGCAGGCTGGGCAGGCTGACCTCCTTCACGGTCGCGCCCATCTTCTGGAAGATGGCCAGTGCCTCACGCACCCGCGCCTCGACCTCCGGCGCCAGGCCCTCCCCGAAGAACTCCTTCACGATGCCGATCTTCGTGCCGGTGAGCGGCGCATCGAGGCCGGCCCGGTAGTTGGGCACAGGCACGTCGACGCTGGTGGAGTCACGCGGATCAAAACCGGCCATGGCCTGCAGCGTCAGCGCGGCATCTTCGGCCGACACAGTGATCACGCCAGCCTGGTCGAGGCTGGAGGCGAAGGCGATCATGCCGTAGCGGGACACACGCCCGTACGTGGGCTTGATGCCCGTCACGCCGCAGAGCGCAGCCGGCTGGCGGATCGAGCCACCAGTGTCGGTGGCCGTGGCCAGCGGAGCCAGTCGCGCGGCAACCGCTGCCGCGGACCCGCCCGAGGAGCCGCCGGGCACGCGCGTGACGTCCCAGGGGTTCTTCACCGGCCCGTACCAGCTGGTCTCGTTGGAGGAGCCCATCGCGAACTCGTCCATGTTGGCCTTGCCGATCATCACCATGCCGGCCTGCTTCAGGCGCGCGACGACGGTGGCGTCATAGGGCGAGACGAAGTTCGACAACATGCGCGAGGCGCAGGTGGTGAGCACCCCGGCCGTGCAGAAGATGTCCTTGTGGATCATGGGCACGCCGGTGAGCGCACCGGCATCGCCAGCAGCCCGTCGCTTATCCGCGACAGCCGCGGCCTCAAGCGCCTGATCGGCGGTGACGGTGATGAGCGTGTTGAGGGCCGGCTGCGTGGCTTCGGCGCGCTTGAGCGCCTCGCGCGTGAGTTCCACCGAGGAGAATTTCTTCGCTGCGAGGCCCGCGGACAGGCCGGCAAGTGTGAGCGCCGTCACTCAATCACCCGCGGGACCAGGTAAAGGCCGGCCTCCACCTGCGGCGCATTGCGCTGGTAGAGCGCGCGCTCGTTGGCGGAACTGATCTCATCGGGCCGCAGGCGCTGCACCTGACCCTGCAGCGGGTGCGCCATCGGCTCGACGTCGCCGGTGTCGGCTTTTTCCAACTCACCCACCATGCCGAGGATGCGGCTGAGCGAGTCGGCGTACGCGGGAATCTCTTCGGCCTTCAGCGACAGGCGCGCCAGGCCCGCTATGGTTTCGATCTGACTGGGTGTGAGGCTCATGTGAAGAGGCCCGCAAACTTCGGAAAAAACAGCTTCAAATGATACACCGTAGCCTTGCGGGATGTCGTTGCCGTTGTTATGTTAGCGCCCGCTTCAATCCTCAACGCCCGCCAAGGTTCACCCCTCAATGTTCAAGCGCCTGCGCGGCTATTTTTCCAGCGACCTGTCCATCGACCTCGGCACGGCCAACACGCTGATCTACGTGCGTGGCAAGGGCATTGTGCTCAACGAGCCCTCCGTGGTCGCCGTGCAGGACGAAGCCAACCGCGGCGGCAAGGTGATCGTGGCGGTGGGCGCAGACGCCAAGAACATGCTTGGCCGCACCCCCGGGCACATCAATGCCGTGCGCCCGATGAAAGACGGCGTGATCGCCGATTTCACCTACACCGAGAAGATGCTGCAGTACTTCATCAAGAAGGTGCACGGCAACCGTTTCCTGCAGCCCAGCCCGCGTGTGCTGGTGTGCGTGCCCTTCGGTTCCACCCAGGTCGAGCGCCGCGCCATCCGCGAGTCGGCCGAGGGCGCCGGTGCGCGCAACGTCGCCATCGTCAGCGAGCCCATGGCCGCGGCGGTGGGTGCCGGCCTGCCCACGCACGAGCCGCGCGGCTCGATGGTGCTCGACATCGGCGGCGGCACCAGCGAGGTGGCGGTGCTTTCGCTCAACGGCATCGTCTACGCGAACTCCGCCCGCATCGGTGGCGACCGCTTCGACGACGCCATCATGAACTACGTGCGCCGCAACTACGGCATCCTCATCGGCGAGGCCACTGCGGAGCGCATCAAGATCGAGATCGGCTCGGCCTATCCCGGCCAGCAGGTCAAGGAACTCTCGGTGAAGGGCCGCAACCTCTCCGAGGGCGTGCCGCGCAGCTTCACCCTCAACAGCAACGAGATCCTCGAGGCGCTGCAGGAACCCCTGCAGGGCATCGTCAGCGCCGTGAAGCAGGCACTGGAACAGACGCCTCCGGAGCTCGGCGCCGACGTGGCCGAGCGCGGCATCGTGCTCACCGGCGGCGGCGCCCTGCTGCGCGACATCGACAAGCTCCTGATGGAAGAAACCGGCCTGCCGGTGGTGATCGCCGAAGACCCGCTCACCTGCGTGGCGCGCGGCGGCGGTCGCATCCTCGAGCTGATGGACGAGTTGGGCCCCGGGCACTTCGGCCTCGAATAAGGAGCAGGCCGCATGGCGCTTGCCGGCGGTGCAATGAACCGGCCTTCGGCCCGCGACCTGGCACCAGGTCCGCGTTTCTTCTTCTTTGCGCTCATCTCCCTGGTGCTGATGTATTTCGACCAGAAGGATGGCTGGGGCAACCGCATCCGCTACGGACTGCAGGCTGCCGCCTATCCCATCCAGGTCACCATCGGCTCCCCGCGCA
>JALYWF010000062.1 GCA_030852845.1 Pseudomonadota bacterium | reverse complement strand
TGCACGGTGTCGACGAAGTACGGTGCGATCAAGACCGATCACATCCTCTTCATTGCCTCCGGCGCCTTCCATATGTCAAAGCCCTCGGACCTGATTCCCGAGCTGCAGGGCCGCCTGCCCATCCGTGTGGAGCTGGAGGCGCTCACGGCCGATGACTTCGTCCGCATTCTCACCGAGCCGGATGCCTCGCTCACGGCGCAGTACAAGGCGCTGCTGGGCACAGAGTCGGTGGGGCTGGCATTCACCCCGGAGGGGGTGCGGCGCATCGCCGAGGTCGCCTGGCAGGTCAACGAGCGCACCGAGAACATCGGCGCCCGGCGGCTGCACACGGTAATGGAGCGGCTGCTGGATGCGGCCTCCTACGAGGCCGCCGACAAGCCCGGCCAGTCGGTCACTGTGGATGCGGGCTATGTGGACCAGCACCTGACGGCGCTGGCAAAGGACGAGGACCTCAGCCGCTACATCCTGTAGCGGCCGGTCTTGCTGCGCTGCAGCAGGACTTGGTCAGGCCCTGGTCAGGCCTTGGCCTTGCGGGCCGGGCGGGCGGCGGACTTGGCCGGAGCGCGAGCGGCGGCAGCTGCGGCGGGCCTGGCCGCGCCGGTCTTGGCCTTGGCTTTCGGGTCCTTCGGCCGCGACTTGCCGAACGAGCCAGCGTAGATCTTGCCGCGGCGGGTCCTGCGATCACCTTTTCCCACGTGTTTCTCCCAAGCAGTTCGTAAAGGCCGCGCAGTCTAGGAAACACCGCACGGACTGTCCACAATGCCCTGACGATGCGGGATTTCCGCGCGATGGATGCTGGGGTAGTGGCGGGTCTGAAGTGGCGGTGTTTCTGTCGCTGAAAAAAGAAAGGCCGGACTTCATGTCCGGCCGAACTTTGACAAGACCCCCATTGGCTCGATGCTTTCCCCAAGCGCCGAACCGCGAGCGATCATGCGCCAGCTATGACCAGAAAGCTAGTCTTTCGGGCAACAGATTTGGTGGTTAAGCAACCCGCGTGCCGGAAACGCGGCGTATCGAATAGATTTAAATTGCCGCGGCAGTGTTTAATGGACTGGTGATGGAACAGAACACGGGAAAAACGGACTTCGGATTCGAACAGGTGACCTGGAGCGACAAGGCGCGGCGTGTGCGCGGCGTCTTCGACTCGGTCGCGGGCAACTACGACCTGATGAACGACCTGATGTCAGCGGGCACACATCGGTTGTGGAAGCGCTTCACGTTGTCGTGCACGAACCTGCGGCCGGGCCAGCGCGCGCTGGATGTAGCGGGCGGTACCGGTGACCTGTCGCTGGGCATGCTCAAGCAGGTGGGCGAGAACGGACTGGTGGTGCTTACCGACATCAACCGCGAGATGCTGCGTCGTGGGCGCGACCGGCTCATCGATGCGGGTTATGTTTCCAGCTCGCGCGTGGTGCAGGCCAATGCCGAGTGCCTGCCATTCCGCACCGCGTATTTCGATTGCGTGACCATCGGCTTCGGGCTGCGCAACGTGACAGACAAGGCCGCCGCGCTGCGCTCGATGCGCAGCATGCTGCGCCCCGGCGGGCAGCTCATCGTGCTGGAGTTCTCGCAGCTGGCGGTGCCGGCACTGCGGCCCTTGTATGACATGTATTCCTTCCGCGTGCTGCCGCTGCTGGGCCGCGTGGTAGCCGGCGACGCGGACAGCTACCGCTACCTCGCCGAGTCCATCCGCAAACATCCTGACCAGGAGACGCTGCTGGGCATGATGCGCGAGGCGGGCCTTGAGAACTGCAGTTACCAGAACCTCTCTGGCGGCGTGGTCGCCGTGCACCGCGGTTACGTGTACTGATGCTCACCGAAAGACTGCAGCATGTGCTGGACGCACAAGTGGAAGGTTCGCCGCGCGCCCGCGAACTGCTGGCCTCACTGGAAGGCCGGCGCATGCGGGTGCTGGTGCGGCATACGCCCTGGGAGGTCACGGCACTTGCGCAGGAAGGCCGGCTGCAGCTGCTGCGGGGCGATACGAGTGCGGCGGATGTGACCCTGAGCGGCACGCCGCTGTCGATGCTCACCCTGTTGCGGACGGATGATCCGGCTGCGGTGATCCGGCGCGGTGATGTCACGCTGGCGGGCGATGCCGAGGCCGGCGCGCGCTTCCAGGAGCTGGCGGTGCTGCTGCGACCCGACATCGAGGCGGGACTGGCGCGGGTGATCGGTGACGTGCCGGCCTTCGGCATCGGCTCGCTGGTACGCAAGGCGCTGGATTTCGGCCGTGCCAGCGTGAACACGCAAGCTGCCAACGTGGGCGAATACCTGGCACACGAGAAACGCCTGCTGGTGTCGCAGGCCGAGGCGCGGCAGTTCATCGAAGGTGTGGACGTGCTGCGCGAGCATGTGGACCGGCTGGAGGCGCGCATCGCTGCGCTGGAGTCACGGGGGAACGCGCCGTGAAGCTGCGTGTGCTCGCCCGCATCATTGCGATCCAGCGTGCCCTCGCCCGCCATGGACTCATCGATTTCGCACGCGGCACGGGTGTGCATGGGCGGTTGCGGCTGATCGAGACCGTGTCGCCCTGGCTGTGGTTCCAGGGGCGGCACGGTGGCAGCCGCGGCGCGCGCCTGCGCGAGGCGCTGGTGGAACTGGGTCCGGTGTTCGTGAAATTCGGGCAGGCCATCTCCACCCGGCGCGACCTGCTGCCGGCGGATGTCGCCGATGAACTGGTGCTGCTGCAGGATCGCGTGCCGCCCTTTGATGGCCAGGTGGCACGGCGCCTGGCAGAAGAGGCGCTGGGCGTGCCGCTGGCGTCGGTGTTCAGCAGCTTCGATATCACGCCGCTGGCTGCGGCCTCAATCGCCCAGGTGCATGCCGCCACGCTGGTGGATGGGCGGGAAGTGATCGTGAAGATCCTGCGTCCCGGCATGCGCGAGCTCATCGCCCGCGACATCGAGGTGCTGTACGCCCTCGCCCGCTTCGCCGCGCGGCACTCCACCGAAGCCGCGCGCCTGCGCCCCGTGGACGTGGTGCGCGAATACGAGCGCACCATCCTCGACGAGCTCGACCTGATGCGCGAGGCGGCCAATGCCGCGCACCTGAAGCGCAACTTCGCCAACGACCCGCGCCTGCATGTGCCCGAGGTGTACTGGGACCTGTGCCGCGACAACGTGATGGTGATGGAACGCATCCACGGCATTCCCATCGGTGACATCGACCGGCTGCGCGCGCTGGGCGTGGACTTCCGCCGGCTGTCGGAGAATGGCGTGGCCATCTTCTTCACGCAGGTGTTCCGGCACAATTTCTTCCATGCCGACATGCATCCCGGCAACATCTTCGTGATTGCGGATGATCCGGCCGAGCCGCGTTATGCGGCGGTGGATTTCGGCATCGTCGGCACGCTCGATACGCGCGACCAGGAATACCTGGCGCAGAATTTCCTCGCCGTGTTTGACCGCGACTACCGGCGCGTGGCCGTACTGCATGTGGAATCCGGCTGGGTGCCGCATGACATCCGCGTTGAAGACATGGAGTCGGCCATCCGCACGATCTGCGAGCCCATCTTCGACCGGCCGCTGAAAGACATCTCCTTCTCGGTGGTGCTGCTCAGGCTGTTCGAGGCGCTGCGACGCTTCGATGCGCGCATCCAGCCGCAGCTGCTGTTGCTGCAGAAGACCATGTTCAACATCGAGGGGCTGGGAAGGCAGCTGTATCCGGACCTCGACATCTGGAAGACGGCCAGCCCCATCCTGCGCGAGTGGATGCGGGAGAAGCATCATCCGGTGAACGTGGCGCGCCGGCTGTGGAAGCAGATGCCGGAGCTGCTGACGGCGCTGGAGAATTCGCCGCTGGCGGCCAGGCAGACCGTGATGGAGGCGGCACGTCCGAGGCCGTCAGCATCGGCGTTCGCGGCGGATGCGCACAGGGGCGCCGTGGTCCGCCAGGATCCACCTGCACGGCGTGCCGCGCGTTCACCGGTCGCCGCGGCACTCGTGCTGCTGGCAGGAGTGGTCTGGCTCTCCGCAGCTACGCAGCCACAGTGGATCGGATGGACCCTGGCCGCGGCAGGGGCCAGCTGGTTGCTGCGGCAGCTCTGGAAGGACTGACGGCCCGCGTCCGCTCAGAAGTCCAGCCTAAGCGACCCGAATACCCGACGCTCCACCCGGGGACCACTGGTCTGCGTCTGCGGGCTGTCGAGCAGGTTGGTCGCCTGCAGGTCAAACCGCAGGCGGTCATTGAATCGATAGCCAAGGTGCAGGTCCATGGTGACGACGCTGTCGAGCGGGGTGAAGGCCTCTGGCACGACAGTTGGATCCATGGGATTGAAGGCGAAGTCTTCGTCGAGGCGCAGCCCACCGAAGTCACTCTTGTAGGAGAGGTAGGCGTCTGCCTCCCAGTCTCCCCGTGTCCAGTGCACACTGCCACTGAGGAGATGCCGGGGTGTAGTGTCCTCGTAGTTTGCGTAAGTGAGCCAGTCGGGGCGGTCGCCGAAATCATCGTCGATCTCTTGGTAGAGATAGCCGAGCGCCCAGCCGAGGCCGGTGTTCCGGCGGCCATTGAACGCGAACTCCACGCCCTTGGTGCTGCTGTCCCCGATGTTGGCCGGCGCACTCACGATGGAAGCGGCAGGCCCGGTTTCGCCGGAATCCGCGATGACCCCGCGACTCCGGCCCTTGAACGCCGCAACACGCATTGTGTAAGGCGTTGCACTGAAAGCGTGCTCCCAGCCCAGTTCGACGGCATCCACCGTGGTGGGACGAACGGTCGGAAGCCCCATGACAAACAGTGTGGTCGGCGGCGGGGCTTCGGGCGGCAGCACGATTTCGATCAGGCTCCCGCCGAGGTTGAAGAGGCTCGGCAACTGCGCGCCGCGCGCCGCGTTGAGACGCAGCACATTGCGTTCGTCCAGCTGCCACATCAGCGCGCCATTGAAGCTGGTGGTTCCCAGCTCGACATCCCAGTCCGCATTGGTCAGCGGGAGCGCGGCCGGAATCGGGCCGCGCCGCCGCAGCTGCAGGTCATCCCGGCGCGCAGCCAGCGTCAGCGTCAGCGCATCCACCAGGCGCCATTCCCACATGCCGCTGGCGGCCAGCACGTCATAGCTCACCACCGCCCCTTCGAAGGGAGTCGTCGGCAGCCTGCTCTCGCGGTATTCACCTCCGACACGCAGGGTGTGTGCCGGGGCGGGACGGAAAATATGCTGCAGGCTCGCGACACTCAGCTCGTTGTCGAACCGGGCAACCGGTAGTTGGGTGAGGCCGACGCTCATGGTTTCAAAGTTGAACGTGCCGGCGTACACGTCGTTGCGGATCCAGTTGCGATACACCTGGAACTGGGTAAGGCCCAGTCGCGTGTCGGCATATGCATTGCCCCTGAGGGACTGGATGCGCTTGTCCTCGTAGGCCATGCTGTAGGAAGGCGACATGGCGGTCTGCAGCAGGCTCGTGCTTGTTGCCTCCAGTTCCAGCTGCAGGAAATCCGTTGCCTGGTAGTGAAGGTCGAGGCGCGCCGACCGGCGCTCGTCGCCACCGCGCACCCCGGTGTTCAGCAGGCTGAGGGGGGTATTGAAGTCATCGCTTTCGCGCAGCCCGGCTGACAGGCGTACACCCAGCCTTTCAGCGGCGCGCAGTGTGGCGGCGGCGGAGACCTGGCGATGATCCTGGGTGCCTGCCCGGACGGTCAGGAAATCCACATCGTCGTGGAGCGGACTGTAGGTGACGATGTTGATGACACCGCCGACGGCGTTGAAGCCGAACAAGGCACTGTTGGGTCCCTTGACGATCTCGACCTGGCGGATTTCTCCCAGCTCCACCGGCAGCGCCGCCCAGGGGGTATAGCCGTAGTGGTCGGCATAGATCTGGCGCCCGTTCACCAGCACCAGCAACCGCGAGCTGAACGCCTTGTTGTATCCGCGCACGGCCACGTCGGCGTGGCTGGCCGTCCACTGCAGGACATCGATACCGCTGACCTGGCGCAGTATGCCGGGCAGCGAGACGGCGCCGGAGCGCCGTATCTGCTCGGCGGTAATGATCTCGATCGTGGCAGGCGCAACGCTGGTGCGTTGCGGGGAGCCGGTGACACTGGTCGTGACTGGCTCGCCGAACAATTCTTCAAACGACCCATAGTCCAGGGCCTGGGCATTGGCAAGGCCGCTGGCCAGAAGCAGCAGCGCGGGAAGCGAACGTGAGGCGGACATCGTCATAGCTCCTTGACCATCATGCGGAATACCGAGGCGAACGCCATGTCGCTCTGGGCCGCAAGCTTTGTATTGAGGAGGATTTCCACGCGCGGCGCTGACTGCAGGCCGATCGTGCAGTGCCCGGCGCGCACCTGGTCCAGATCCGCGGTGAGGCAAGGCAGCTTGCGGGACTTCAGCACGGGCACCAGCGCAGCCGCGCGATCGCCGTTGCCCCTGCTCAGCAGGAACAGGTCGACGTCAGCCGCGCCGGAGTCTCCCATCGGCACCAGCTTTGCATCCAGGGTGAGCCCGCCGGTGCGCAGTCCACCCGCGAACAGGCCCAGGAGCAGGCCTGCATCACGGTAGGCGGCGGTACTGGCCGGATCGTAGAGAATGCCGACCGTCAGGCGGCCCTTCATCGGCGGATCCATGAATCCCAGTGTGCGCGCCAGCACCTGCAGGTTGCGGGCCTCGGTCTCCGCCAGTGCCGCGGGCACCTGCAGGAGACAGCCCAGCAGGAAACAGACTTGCATGAATTTATTTCTGGTCATTGTCGCCGGGCTCCTTGCCCGATACTCCAGATGGAAGTGTTGTTCCGAAGGTCCTGGTGTGGCCGATCTTCAGCAGTTTTCCTGCGTCCGCACCGCCCACGACCTGGGAGTAGTAGTAACCCTGTGCCTTGATCGATGACTGCAGCTCGTGCAGCAGCGCGCCCTGCTCGCTGGTCTCGACGCCCTCGATGATGACGCCCAGGCCGAGCTCGTTGGCCAGCTGGATGATTGCCTTCAGGATGTGGACGTGCGCGTGATTCCTCGCCGCATCCTGGATGAACACGCGGCTCACCTTCAGGTGGTTCACCGAGTACGCATGCAGGTATTCGAACGATGAATACTCGGTGCCGAAGTTGTCGATGCCGATCTTGTAGCCCAGCTCTCGCAGGCGGGTCAGCACGTCATTGCGCGTCCAGGTCGCCTGCGCCAGCATGGCTTCCGTGACATCGAACTCGATGTCCGCGGGCTGCAGCTGCCACTTGCGGGTGATGGCCTGGATGCTGTCGATCAGGTCGCGCCCGTGCTTGAGCTGCCCAAGCGAGAGGTTGATCGTGATCTCATCCAGCCGGATTCCCTCGTCACGCCAGGCTCGCAGCTGGCTGCAGGCGGTCTCCAGGACCCAGTTGCCCAATGCCATGATGCAACCGGCCTTCTCGGCCACGGGGACAAACGCGGAGGCCGTCAGCAGGCCGCGCCGCGGGTGCCGCCACCGGACCAGGGCCTCCATGCCGGCGATGTCGTTGCTGCCAATGCACACCTGCGGTTGCCAGCCCAGCTCCAGCTCACCCCGTTCGATGCCGGCGCGAAGTTCCTCCGCCAGGGCGCTGCTCTCCTGCACCTCGCGATCCAGTTCAGGTGAGTGGAAGCGGTAGCAATTGCGGCCATCCTCCTTCGCACGGTAGAGGGCAAGGTCGGCCTGCACCAGCATGCTTTCCGGATCCTTGTCCTTGGAGCTCCAGGGGCAGATGCCGATGCTGCAGCTCACGTGCAGTTCGTTGCCGTCTATGTGCAGCGGTCGGGCCATCTCCTGCTGGATGGTGCGAGCCAGGTCACCGGCATTCGCCGCCTCCCTGATGTCCATCTGCAGCACGGCAAACTCGTCCCCGCCGAGGCGCGCCACCAGGTCGGTATCGCGCGTTGCCCTGCGCAGCCGGCTGGCGACTTCCTTCAGCAGCTCGTCGCCGACGGCATGACCCAGCGTGTCGTTGATGGACTTGAACCGGTCCAGATCCATGTAGAACACGGCGAATGGCGCGCCACCCCGGCGCGTCGCTGCAAATGCCAGCTTGAGCCGCTCGTTGAAGGTGTTGCGGTTGGCCAGGCCCGTCAGCCCATCGGTGCGCGCCATCGCCGCGATCTTCTCTTCGGCGGCCTTGCGCTCCGTGATGTCGATGATGATGCCCTCGACTTCCTCGAGGCGCCCCTTGTCATCACGGATCGGCGTGTAGCGGTTCTCCACCCACCGGGTGTCGCCAGACCCGGTGCGCAGGCGGAACTCCAGCGCCGCGCCGCGGCCGTCGGACTCCAGCATGCGGCTCATCGCCTCACGCACGGTACCGCGGTCGGCCTCTTCCACCAGCAGATCGATCCAGTCGCTGCGATCCATCAGCGTCGCCGCATCGTGTCCGAACTTGGTGATGTTGTGCGAGATGTAGATGAGCGGGAAGGCAGGCTTGCCCTGCAGGCGATACAGGATGGTCGGGCTGTTCTGCACGATGGTGTTGGCAGCCGCGAGTTCCTTCACGTAGCGGGAACGGGTCATTGCCGCGCCGACGAGATCGGCCAGGGTGCGCAGCGTATCGGTCTCCGCCCAGCTCCACTCGCGACGCCGGCGCACCGAGTCGATGAAGCACAGGCTCCCCCAGATCTCCCCCTCCACCATCACGCGCAGATGGAGGGTGGAATGCATCTGTGCCCGCGCATAGCGTTCGCGCCGGGCTTCCTCGATGTCCTCGAGGTGGACCTGCGCAAGACCCTGGTTGAAGAACCGGCCCGTCTCGGAGGGGAACTCCTGGCTGAGGTTCACATCCAGGAATGCCGGATCATGCATCAGCGGGTCGAGACCCGGCGCGCACCACTCGTGGGACGGATTGGCGTGGAACTGGCCGCTGGTGTCCTGCCGCAGGGTCAGCAGCTGCACACGGCTGACCTGCACGGTCTTGCCGATCAGCTCGAGCACCGCGTCGATCGCCTCATCATTGTTATGGGCACCCAGCAGCTCCGCCGCTCCCTTGGTGACGCTGCTCAGGAGCGCATCGTGTTC
>JALYWF010000055.1 GCA_030852845.1 Pseudomonadota bacterium | reverse complement strand
GCTGCGTCCACGCCGCGCGACAGCAGGTAGAAACGCATGTTCTCGTCCAGCGCGCCGGTGGTGGCGCCGTGGCTGGCCTTTACGTCGTCGGTGTGGATTTCAAGCTGCGGCCTGAGGTCTATCTCGGCGCCGGCATTGCCAAGCAGGCCCTTCAGGGACTGCGCGGAGAGCGAGCCCGGAGCGGCGCGGCCGATCTCCACGCGACTGCGGCAGGCGATGTGGGCATGGTCACCGGCGATGGTGCGGAACACCTGGTTGCTCTGGGTGCGCGCAGCCAGGTGGTCCACCAGCAGCGAGTGGTCCAGCGTACGCCGGCCCTTCGCCAATGCCAGGCCGTGCAGGTTGAAGGCCGCGCCGGCGCCGAACAGCGAGGCACGCAGCGAAGTGCGCGCAGAGCGGGCACCCAGCTGCAAGTGCACCAGTTCGTAGCGGGCGTCCCGGTCCATGGCCAGCTGCACGGTGTCCAGCAGCTGCGCATCGGCTTCGAGCGCCTGCCAGCGCAGGTGGTTCACCTGGCTGCCTGCACCGGCGAACACCTGCACGGCCGCATTGATGGTGCCCTCGGCACCGGTGGTGCCCACATGCCGTTCCACCAGTACCAGCTGCGTGTTGGGAGACAGCTGCACTTCCAGTCGCGGATACACGGCCTGGCGTACGGCACCCGGCGTGGCCGCAAAGACCACTTCCACGCGCAGCGGTGCATCGACCTTGAGCCGTGCGACGCCCGTGGCGAAGGCGTCATTGAGCCAGCCGAAGCGCTCGTGGCGGGTACGCTCGGGCACCAGCGGTGGCAGCGCCAGGTCGAGTGCGTCACTGGCATCGGAACCGCGCTCGTACAGCCTGCCGTTGGCGAACACCAGCCGGATGAACCCGGGCAGCCGCGGAGGCAGCAGGGGATCAACAGCTGCGGCAACCGACTCAGCCGCATCCGGCCCCGCCGGGGCCAGTGCCGCGGAGGCCAGGAAGCGCAGGTCTGCATAACGCCACAGGTCATCGCGCAGCTGCGGCAGGCCCGCGGCCAGCGCGCGGTTCAGCGCCGCGCTGCGCACACTCACGGGCAGCAGCTTCGCATTCAGCAGGGCGGCCGCATCCATCACGGCATCGCGCAGGCGCTGCTCGTAGGCGGCATTGCTCATGCTGCCGGGAACGGGGGCACGGGCGACGGCGTTCATGTGCTGCTGCCCCGCAGGCCGGCGATGGTGCAATGCTGCGGCATCACGCCGCCTCCAGCAGCCAGTCGTAGCCGCGCTGTTCCAGTTCACGCGCCAGGTCGGCATCGCCGCTCTTCACGATGCGGCCGCCTGCCAGCACGTGCACGGCATCCGGCGTCACATGGTCGAGCAGGCGCTGGTAATGCGTCACCAGCAGGATGGCGCGCTCCGGCGCGCGCAGCGAATTGATGCCGGTGGCCACGACCTTCAGCGCGTCGATGTCCAGGCCCGAATCGGTTTCATCCAGCACCGCCAGCTGCGGCTGCAGCACCAGCATCTGCAGGATCTCGTTGCGCTTCTTCTCCCCGCCGGAGAAGCCCTCGTTGACGCCGCGCGAGAGGAAGGATTCATCCATCTTCATCAGCGCCATGCGCTCCTTCACCAGGGTGAGGAAGTCGAAGGCATCGATCTCCGGCTCGCCGCGCTGGCGGCGGCCGGCGTTGAGCGCGGCGCGCAGCAGGTAGGCATTGTTCACGCCGGGAATTTCCACCGGGTACTGGAAGCCCAGGAACAGTCCGGCGCGGGCACGTTCTTCTGCCGGCAGCGCCAGCAGGTCGGTGCCCTTGTAGCCCACGGTGCCGCGCGTGACCGTGTAGCCGGGCTTGCCGGCCAGCACATGCGACAGCGAGCTCTTGCCCGAGCCATTGGGTCCCATGATGGCGTGCACCTGCCCGGCGGGCAGCGTGAGGTTGATGCCGCGAAGCACCTCCCGGTCGCCCACTTTCACGTGCAGGTCCTGAATGCTGAGGATCGGCGTACTCATCCAACGGCTCCTTCGAGACTTACGGCCAGCAGGTTCTGTGCCTCGACGGCGAACTCCATCGGGAGCTCGCGCAGCACGGTGCGGCAGAAACCACTGACGATCATGTTGACGGCGTCCTCTTCGGAGAGGCCGCGCTGCAGGCAGTAGTAAAGCTGCTCCTCGCTGATCTTCGAGGTGCTGGCTTCGTGTTCCACCACGGCCTGCGGGTTCTTCACTTCGATGTAGGGCACGGTGTGCGCGCCGCAGTTGCCGCCGATGAGCAGCGAATCGCACTGCGTGAAGTTGCGCGCGCCGGTGGCACCGGGCATCACCGACACCATGCCGCGGTAGCTGTTCTGCGCATGGCCAGCAGAAATGCCCTTGGAGATGATGGTGCTCTTCGTGTTGGCGCCGATGTGGATCATCTTGGTGCCGGTGTCGGCCTGCTGGCGGTGGTTGGTCACCGCCACGGAATAGAACTCGCCCACCGAGTTCTCCCCGCGCAGCACGCAGCTGGGGTATTTCCACGTGATGGCCGAGCCAGTCTCCACCTGTGTCCAGGAGATCTTCGAATTGCGCCCGCGGCATTCACCGCGCTTGGTGACGAAGTTGTAGATGCCACCGCGCCCCTCGGCATCGCCGGGGTACCAGTTCTGCACCGTGGAATACTTGATCTGCGCGTCATCCAGCGCCACCAGTTCCACCACCGCGGCGTGCAGCTGGTTCTCATCGCGCATGGGCGCGGTGCAGCCTTCCAGGTAGCTCACGTGGCTGCCCTTGTCGGCAATGATCAGCGTGCGCTCGAACTGGCCGGTGTTGGCCGCGTTGATGCGGAAGTAGGTCGACAGCTCCATCGGGCAGCGCACGCCAGGGGGCACATAAACGAAGGAGCCGTCGGTGAACACCGCGGAGTTCAGCGCCGCGTAGAAGTTGTCGCCGTAGGGCACCACGGTGCCCAGGTACTGCTCGACCAGTTCCGGGTGCGTGCGCACGGCCTCGGAGATGGGACAGAAGATCACGCCCACCGCCGCCAGCCGCTCCTTGAACGTGGTGGCCACCGACACGCTGTCGAACACCGCATCCACTGCGACGCCGGCCAGCCGCGCGCGCTCATGCAGCGGTACGCCCAGCTTCTCGTAGGTGGCCAGCAGCTTCGGGTCCACCTCTGAAAGGCTCTTTGGCCCGTCCTTGTTCAGCTTCGGCGCGGAGTAGTAGGAGATGGCCTGGTAGTCGATGGGCGGGTAGTTCACCTTCGCCCAGTGCGGCTCGCGCATGGTGAGCCAGCGCTCCAGCGCGCGCAGCCGCCAGTCGAGCAGGAACTGCGGCTCGTTCTTCTTTGCCGAGATGAACCGCACCGTCTCCTCGTCGAGGCCGGGCGGGATGGTGTCGGACTCGATGTCGGTGACGAACCCGTGCTGGTAGCCACGGGCCAGGACATCGGAAAGCTGCGGATCGGTACTCATCTGTTCACTCCGGCAACCACGCCATTGCGCAGCTTCACGTCGAACAGCGCGAAGTGGCGGGGGTTGCTTTCAAGGCCTGCCAGCTCCGCGAGGCTGATTTCCTCGAGCGACTGGCGGATGGCCTGGTTGATACGTTGCCAGCTGCCGCCCACGCTGCAGCTGGCCTGCAGGTCGCAGCGGCTGTGTGCGCCGGTGGCGCATTCGGTGAGGGCCAGCGGGCCCTCCAGCGCGTCGAGGATGGCCGCGGCGCTGATCTGCCGGGCGGGGCGCGCCAGGCGGTAGCCGCCGTGCAGGCCGCGGGTGGATTCCACCAGCCCCGCACGATGCAGCTGCTTCAGCAGCTTGCTGACCGTGGGCAGCGCCAGGTGGCACTGGCGTGCAAGGTCGGCGGCGGCACGGCGGCCGGCATCATCACGGGCCAGCGTGGCCAGCAGCACCGTGGCGTAATCCGACAATTTGCTGATGCGAAGCACGACCGGTCCGGCGAGGGGGAATACAGGACGATTTTAGTCCCATATAGCGTCGCTGTCACCGGAATCTGGCCCTGCCCGAATTGCCCTGCTGGTTTGCCTCGGCTGGTGGGGCACCCTAACATGCGCTTCCCCCGTGCCAGACTCATGCCAAGGACACTCAATGAGCAATTTCGAGCAGCAGGCCGCCCGCATCCGCAACCAGGCCGGTTTC
>JALYWF010000108.1 GCA_030852845.1 Pseudomonadota bacterium | reverse complement strand
GGCTGCGCCCGCCCGCGGCGGCGCAGCCGCATCCGGCCGCACGATGCCGGCCCCGGACGGACCACTGCGCGGCGCCCAGAGCGCGCCATACCCCGGTCTGGCTACCATGGCATTCCACTACCCGAATCCCGTTTCCGGCCGCGCGCCGCCCGAATTGCTACCCCCCTGAGGTCATCGTGTCCCGTTCCGTCATCGTTACTTGCGCCGTCACCGGCTCCATCCACACGCCCAGCCAGTCTCCCCATCTGCCGCTGACGCCGGCGCAGATCATCGAGGAGTCCGTGGCGGCGGCCCAGGCCGGCGCGGCCGTGCTGCACCTGCATGCACGCAATCCCGCCGATGGCAGCCCGACGGCGGATCCGGAAGTGTTCATGCAGTTCCTGCCGCAGATCCGCGCGCGCTGCGACGCCATCATCAACATCACCACCGGCGGTGGGCCGGGCATGTCGCTGGAGGAGCGGCTGGAAGCCCCCGAGCGGGTGAGCCCGGAGATGACCTCGCTGAACCTGGGCACGATGAACTTCGCCGGCTTCATGGCGCTGGAGAAACTGCCCTCGCTGCAGCATGAATGGGAGCGTGGCTACCGCGACATCGCGCGCCGGCACGTGTTCCGCAATACCTTCGAGGACATCGACCTGGTGATGCAGCGGCTGGGCGAGGGCCATGGCGTGCGTTTCGAGTTCGAGTGCTACGACGTGGGCCAGCTGTTCAACCTGGCCATCGCGCTGGAAAAGCGTCCTTATGCTCCGCCGCTGTTCATCCAGTTCGTGCTGGGCATTCCCGGCGGCATCGGCGCGGAGCTGGACCAGCTGCTGCACCTGGCGCGTACCGCACAGCGGCTGTTCGGCCGTGAGCTGGAATGGTCGGTGCTGGCCGCCGGCCGCCACCAGATGGCCATGTGCACCCATGCCGCGCTGCTGGGCGGCAACGTGCGCGTGGGCCTGGAGGACAGCCTCTATATCGGCCCCGGGCAGCTGGCGCGTTCCAACGCCGATCAGGTGGCGAAAATCTGCCGCATACTGCGGGAACATGCGCTGGAACCGGCCACGCCTGCGGAGGCCCGCACCCGCCTGAAGCTCAAGGGCGCCGACCGCGTCCGCCTCTGAACAGGAACCGAAGCGATGTACGAGTCATACGATCCGCGTTCCCGACTTGCGCCCCAGGCGCGCAGCACGGCCGCTGTGCCCGGGGGTTTCGCCGCCGCCGAATACGTGAAATTCCACGACCTGCCCGCCGCCGAGGCCACGCCGCAGGCGCGCACCTGGTATGGGCGCGGCCAGAACATGGTCGTGGCCTATTCGGAAGTGCAGCCAGGCGCGCAGTTCACGCGCCAGGCCCAGCCGGATGAATTCATGCTGGTGCTGCCG
Organism: Pseudomonadota bacterium; assembly: GCA_030852845.1. Lineage (GTDB taxonomy): Bacteria > Pseudomonadota > Gammaproteobacteria > Steroidobacterales > Steroidobacteraceae > ZC4RG30. The sequence goes on along the minus strand of JALYWF010000108.1, from coordinate 2,732 downwards.
GAGACCGGTGCAGGTGCGGTGCTCGAGGCGGGGCAGCAGCGTGTGGAGATTGCCGGCTTCACCCTGGCGATCCTGCCGCCGGGTGACAGCCGCATCACGCTGCGCCAGGGCGGCCAGCTGATCCGCGTGTTTTCCACCCGCAATGCGGATCTGGCCGCACTGTGCGCCAACGCCGATGCCTATGCCGAGGCGCACCCGAACATTCCGCCCTTCCAGACCTGGCCTGCGCCGCCGGAAGGTTTCCGCATCCGGCACTACAGCCTCGACGTGCCGCCGGAACCGGGCCGGTTCGGCCGCATCTTCCGCTGCACCACCATGATGATCAACATGCTGCCCTACGAGCCGGCGCCGCGCGACATCTCGAAGCTCTCGCCGCACCACCACGAGGATTTCGAACAATGCTCGCTGGCGATCAAGGGAGCCTTCGTGCACCACATCCGCTGGCCGTGGACAGCCAACCAGCAGCACTGGCGCGCGGATGACCATGAGCATTGTCCGGCGCCGTCCATCGCGGTGATCCCGCCGCCGGCCATCCACACTTCGGCTGCCACCGAAACCGCCGGCAACCAGCTGGTGGACATCTTCGCACCGCCGCGCATGGACTTCTCCCGGCAGGCGGGCTGGGTGCTGAATGCGGCCGAATATCCCATGCCGGAAGGTGGTGCATGAGCGTGACGGTGGCAGAAGCACCGGTCGTCGATTCACATGCGCATATCTTCACGCCGGATATGCCGCTGGCGGACTCGGCGTGGATGCGGCCGGAGTACGGCTTCACGGCCGAGGACTACCTGAAGGTGCTGGATGCGCATGGCGTGCATTTCGGCGTGATCGCCGGCATCAGCATCTTCGGCCAGTACAACGACTACATGATCGAGGCGCTGCGCCGGCACAAGCGCCTGCGCGGCACGGTCAACATCGACCCGGCCACCGACCGCTATACGCTCGAGCGCCTGCAGGCCGACGGCGTGGTGGGGGTGCGCCTGCAACTCTCGCGCCGGCGCGAGCTGCCCGATTTCAGCGCCGAAAACTGGAAGCTGCTGCTGCGACGCGTGGCCGACCTCAACTGGCATGTGCACGTGGCGCTGGAGGGCCGGCTGATGCCGCAGGTGCTGCCGGCACTGGAGGCCAGTGGCGCGCGCGTGGTGCTCGATCACTTCGCGCATCCCGACGTGGCGCAGGGCCTGGACGGCGAAGGCTTCCAGGCCGTGCTGCGTTCCGTCGCGCGCGGGCGCACCTGGGTGAAGCTTTCCGCCGGCTTCAGGCTCACCTGGGAATCGAAGGGCACGGGCAAACCCGATGCGGTGGCGATGGACCTGGCGCAGGCCACGGCCGAGCGGCTGCTGCGCGAAGCCGGCACCGAGCGCCTGCTGTGGGGCAGCGACTGTCCCTTCGTGGGCCACGAGAGCGTCACCTACGCCGACACGCTGCGCTGGTTCGAGCAGTGGGTGCCTTCGGCGGCGGCGCGTCGCCGCATCACCGATACCGCCCTCCGGCTCTACTTCAGCTAGGGTTGCAGCATGGTCACCGCACGCATCGATGAGCGCTTCCGTGCGCGCCTGCTGGCACGCGAGCCGCTGCTGGGCACCTTCATCAAGACGCCAGCCTGCCATGTGGTGGAAGTGGCCGGCGCCGCCGGGCTCGACTTCGTGGTGATCGACCAGGAGCACGCGCCCTTCGACCGTGTCACGGTGGATGCGCTGATCCTGGCCGGACGCGCTGCGGACATCGCCGTGCTGGTGCGCGTGCCGGGTGATACGGCCCGCGACATCCTGCCGCCGCTGGACTGCGGCGCACAGGGCGTGCTGGTGCCCCATGTGGATTCAGGTGCCCGCGCGGAGGCGGTGGTGGCCGAGGCGCGCTACCGCGGCGGCCGACGCGGCTTCACCAATTCATCGCGTGCCGGCGGCTACGGACGTGCCGGCTTCCAGGATCACATCGCGGCGGGTGATGCCGGCACGGCGGTGCTGGCCATGGTGGAGGATGTGGCGGCGCTGGCCGTGCTGCCGGACATCATGGCGGTGCCGGGGCTCGATGCCGTGTTCATCGGCCGGGGCGACCTGTCGTGCGCACTGGGCTGCGATGGCACGGGCGCGGCGCCGGTAGTGAAGGCCACCGAGCAGATCACCGCCGCGGCGCGTGCCGCCGGCAAGGCACTGTGCGCGCACGTGGACCGCGCCGATTCACCGGATGTGGCCTGGCTGCGTGGACTCGGGGTCAGTGCCTTCATCGTGGCATCGGACCAGGGATTGATGCGCCGCGCCGCACAGCAGGCGGTGGCGGCGTTCAAGGGCCGCTAGAGCCGCTGCGTCGAGCCGTGCGCGGAATCATCCGCGTCATCGGCGGATGCCTCCTCGTTTGCATGCGCGGCGTCGCCAGTCGCTGCGGCGGGTGAAATCGCCGGATGGTTGCCCGAGGCGCCGGCACGCTGGTCCACGTAGATCAGGTCGTGCTTGCCGATGGAGATCACATCGCCGTCGTTGAGGTTGTGGCGCCGCACGCGCCGCGACTTGATCACGATGCCATTGGTGCTGTTGAGGTCTTCGACCAGGCAGGAATCGGGCTTGGTGATGATCTGGCAGTGGTGCCGGCTCACGAAACGGCTGTCGATCTGCAGGTCGTTGTCGGGTGTGCGGCCGATGATGGTGCGGCCCATGGCCAGCGGCAGCTCTCCCACTGTACGCCCTTCGGTCACGACCACCACCTTCGCCAGCGGTTGCGGGAGGTTGCCGGTG
>JALYWF010000178.1 GCA_030852845.1 Pseudomonadota bacterium | reverse complement strand
GCTGCCTGCCGGAAGGACGCGCCCGTATCATTGCGCAACGTGATCCAGCCATCCAGGTTCATGCGGGTGGAACTGCTGTTCAGCTTTGCGACGTAATCGGTTTCGAACGAGAAGCCACGCGCCAGGTAGCTCACGGTCACGGTGCGCGGGCCAGCCGCGCCGCCGGCCAGGCGCACCGACAGCGTGGGCGCTGCGCTGAGCTCGCCGGGTACCGAGCTGAACTCCAGTCTTTCCGGAAGACCGGAACACTGCCAGGCCTCGCTGCCATCCACTGCACGCAGCACCACGCCTTGGCCGGCGGACTCGATGATGGCCTGCTGGCGTGTCAGCGCACCGGTGCCAGGCGCGGTGCGTACCACTGTGACCGGCTTGCCGACCGAACGTCGCAGCAGCGATGCCGGCGTGAGGCGCTCGAACCGGTAATCGGTTTCCACCAGTGCACGGCCAGTTCCACTGATCACCGCAGACTGCGGTAGCAGCGACTCCACCACGCCCTGCAGCTGCAGGGTGATCTCGCCGGCGGGAAGGTTTACCTGGCGCGTCTCGGTCACCAGGGCCAGGTCGTCGCGATAGATGGTCAGCGAGACGGTGTCGGCAGCCGCGGAAAGCACACTCACCTGGGCCAGCGCCATGCCTGCCGGCAGGCATCCGAAGGCCAGCAGCAGCAGCTTCCGCCAGGCGCTCACAGCCACTGCGCGATGGTGAACCTCAGCTCGGTCTCGCCATTGGCGGGCACCGGCACATCCCACGCAAACCCGCGCGCATCCGTGCGCCGCCCTTCACGCGACTGCTGCATGACCTCGTTGAAGCGCCACAGCCCGGTCTGGCGCAACGTGACGGTGACGGGCGCGTTGCGTGCATTGCGCACCACGTACCGCATCACGTATTCGCTGCGGCGGGCACTCACCCGGCTGGTGGATTCGAGCGTCGACTGCACCGTGACGTCGAAGGCCTCACCGATCTTCAATGCCAGCTCGGAGCCCGCGCTGGTGTGGTCAATGCGGTCCTCTCCCACGAACTGCGGCTGGCCCTGTCCATCCCTTGCATAGACCCTCACCACGCCGCTGGGGAGCTGCTCGCCCAGCCCGGCTGCCCTGGAGTTGGAAAACTTCACGCGCACCTCGGCGGACACGGGTTCTTCCAGGGTGGAGAAATCCGTGAAGGACTGTTCGTACCCCTTTGTCGCCGCAATCCGTGGCGCCTCCAGGAAGCTCACCTGCTTGGTCTGGTTGCTGGCCAGCGTGGTCGGCTGTGCGATGGGGTAGAGGTAGTAGTCCGCAAGCTGGGTGCGTTCGGTGCTCTCGGTGCCGCCGCGCCGCGTGGTGGCATTGCGGCGGCTGTTGAAGCGCTGCAGCCACTGCGCCTCGTTGTTCACCACGTTGATGTCGCCGGCCACCAGCTGGATGCGCGCGTCGGCGAAACCGGTGCCGGAGTTGTTGGTGAGCGTGACCCAGCCCTGCAGCGAGGCCTGCCCGGCGGTCTCGTCGAATACCGCCACGTAGTCCGCAGCCCACGAAAGTCCGCGCGAAAGATAGGAAAGCCGGATATCCGAGTTCACGGGCGCGCGCGACTCGGCCAGCACCGACAGCGTGGGGCTGGCGCGCAGGTTCTCCGGCACCTTGTCGAAGATCACGCGCGCGGGGATGCCGTCATCGCGCAGCACCTCGATGCGCTCGCCGATGCGCAGCACCACGCCCCCGACCGCAGACAGCACTTCGGCGGTCTCGATGGTTTCAGCGCCGGTGCCTGGATTGGTGCGCACAATACGCACGGTCTGACCCACCGCCTTTTCGATCAGCTTCGAGGGCGTGAGCAGGTCGTAGTCGAAGTTCTGCTCGATGAGGTCGAGCCCCGCGGCACCGAAGCTCACCGTCTGCGGCAGGATGCGCGCCGATACACCCTTGAACTCGATGCGGTGGCGCCCGGCCGGCAGGTTTGCGGGGCGCACGTGCTCGATGAGTGCGAGGTCCGTGTTGTAGACAGTCAGCGAAAGCTGCCTGTCCGCGCCGATGGTGGGTGTCTGCGCGCGGGCCGCCGTCAGAAGCAGCAGCGAGGCCAGGCCGGTCCAGCGTAATGTGCGCATTCCCTGCTCCCCGGCCCGATGTTCATGGTGTTATCCCGGGCCCTGCCGCCAGCTTGCCAGAACAGGCGGTGCGGTCAACTCAGGCCCTGGCAGTGAAGATGCCTGGATCCACATTGCCGCCACTGAGGATCACTCCCACCCGCTTGCCGGCGAGGCGGGGGCGCATTTGCTCCGCGCCGGCCAGGCCGAGGCAGCCGGTGGGTTCCACCACCAGCTTCATGCGGGTGGCCAGCCAGCTCATCCATTGCATCAGCGCCGGGTCCGTCGCCGTGAGGATGCCCGCCACTGCGCGCTGGATCACGGGGAAGGTCAGCACACCCAGCTGCTGGGTCTGCGCGCCATCGGCGATGGTCCGGGGCACGGGGATATGCACACGCTCTCCCCGCTGCAGCGACTGCAGGCCGTCATCGCCCGCCTCCGGCTCCACCCCGTAGACCTCGCAAGCGGGATGCAGGGCCTCTGCTACCAGCAGGCTGCCTGACAGCAGGCCTCCACCTCCGAGCGGCATCAGCAGCATGTCGAGCTGGCCTGTCTCCTCGAACAGCTCCAGGGCAGCGGTGCCCTGCCCTGCAATGACGTCGGGATGATCGAACGGCGGTATCACCGCCAGGCCTTCCTCGCGTGCGAGCCCGGCGGCGATCGCGGCGCGGTCCTCGCGGTAGCGGTCGTAGAGCCGGATGTTTGCGCCATAGTCACGCGTGGCCGCCAGCTTCAACGCCGGCGCATCCTGCGGCATCACGATGGTGGCCGGAATCCCCAGCAGCTGCGCCGCCAGCGCCACGGCCTGCGCATGGTTGCCGGAGGAAAAGGCCACCACGCCGCGCCGGCACTGGTCGGAATCGAGCCGGGACAGCGCGTTGTACGCGCCGCGGAACTTGAATGCGCCCGCACGCTGCAGGTTCTCGCACTTGAAGAAAAGGCTGGCACCGAGCTCGCGGTCGGTGAGCCGCGAGGTCAGGACGGGGGTGCGATGCGCGATGCCCCGCAGCCTTGAGGCCGCGGCAACCACCGCATTGAAATCAGGCGGAACAGCGGCTCCAGCCGCAGTCAGGCAGCGGTCTCCAGCAGCACTTCGGCACCTGTCAGGGCTGCCAATGCACGCAGACGCGCGGGCGCGCCGCGCAATTCCAGCGTGTTGCCGCTGCGGCGGCACTCGGCCTTCCAGGCCAGCAGCAATGCCAGGCCGGCGCTATCCGAGGCGGCGATGCCGGTGAGGTCCGCAGCGCGCGCCTGGGTCAGCAGGCCCGTGGTCTCCAGTTCCTTCCACAACCAGGGCGCGGTCTCCAGCGTCAGCGGGCCGGAGAGCTCGCAGCGACCCTGGCCGCGATCGGCCAGCTGCGAGATGCCGCGCTCCGCGGTCACTTCGTGGCGCCCTTGGTGCTCTCGAGCCGGGCCAGCAGCGCATCGAGGCCCTTCTGGTCGATCTCCAGGCCGAAGTCCTCGCGGAAGCTCTTCACGTAGCTGATGCCTTCGATCACCACGTCCCACACCTTCCAGCCCTGCGGGGTCTTGCGCAGGCTGTACTGCACGGCCACGGAGGCGCCATTGGAGCGCTTGATCTCGGTATCGACACTGGCGCGTTCCGCGTTCGCATCGCCGCGGAAGGGCTTGATGCGCAGGTCATCGGCGGTGAATTCCAGCAGCGCATTGCCGTAGGTGGTGAGCATCGAGCGGTAGAACGCGTCGACGAAGCGCTTGCGCTGCTCTGCCGTGGCAGTGCGCCAGTGCTTGCCCAGCACCTGCTGCGCGGCGAACTGCACGTCCACGTGCGGCAGGAACTGCGTGTCGATCACCTTGTACAGGCCGGTGATGTCCTTGCGGTAGGCCGCGCGGTTCTTGTCCAGGTCGGCGAGCAGTAGCCGGGCACTGGTCTCCACCAGTTTCTGCGGGGTGCTGCTGTCGACGGCATTCTGCGCCAGTACGGCAACCGGCAGGGCCAGGGCCAGGGCCAGTAGCGCGCCGATGAGGCCGGCCCGGCGGGCGATGTGGATCGACTTCATTGTCACTGCTCCTCGTCCTGTTTGCTGCCCTGGCCCGCAATGGCCGAGAACAGGCGGTTGATCAGCTTCTCCAGCACCATGGCGGACTGGGTATTCTCGATCTGACTTCCCGCGGCCAGGAAGGTTTCTGAGCCACCCGGATCAAGGCCCACGTATTTGGCGCCCAGCAGGCCCGCGGTCTCGATATTGGCCCAGGTGTCGTCGGGAATGCGGTCGTAGGCCGGATCGATGCTCAGGCCCACCACGGCCTTGTAGTCGGTGGAGTCGAAACCCACCGAGGTGACCCTGCCCACCTTCACGCCACCCATGCTCACCGGCGCGCCGGCCTGCAGGTCGCCCACATTGTCGAAGCGTGCCGTCACCACATAGCCCGAGGCCTGTGCCAGCACGCCCAGCTTGCTGCCCGGCAGCTGGGTGGTCAGGAAAGCCAGCGCCGCGAAGCCCAGCAACACGAACAGGCCGGTGCCGATTTCAAGGCTGCGTTCGTTTTTCATCCGTGCAAATTCTCCGTCAGAAGCACTGAACCGGGGCTTAACCCGGTCAGAGGAAGGCTGCCGTCAGCATGTAGTCGAAAATGAGTACCAGGACCGATGAGGCGATCACGGTACGGGTGGTGGCCAGGCCCACGCCCTCGGCCGTGGGGGCCGCGTGGTAGCCGTAATACACCGCCAGCAGGGTGCAGGAGGCGCCGAACACCGCGCCCTTCACCAGCCCCTCCAGGACGTCGGTCACGTCGACACTATTCTGCAGCTGCGACCAGAAGGTGCCAGCGTCGACCCCCATCACCGAAACGCCGATCAGTTGCGCACCAAACAGGCCCAGGATGTTGAAGATGCCCACCAGCAGCGGCATGGCGATGACGCCGCCGAGGAATCGCGGCGCGGCCACGTAACGCAGTGGATCAACCGCCATCACCTGCATCGCGGTGAGCTGGTCGGTGGCCCGCATCAGGCCGATCTCCGAGGCCAGCGAAGTGCCGGCACGTCCGGCAAACAGCAGCGCGGTGAGCACGGGCCCGAGTTCCTTCAGCAGCGCCAGCCCCGCGGCCACGCCCAGCGCGGACTCGCTGCCGAAGCGGGCCAGCATGTCGGAGAAGGCCAGACCCATGATCATGCCGACCACCAGGCCGCAGAGCATGATGATGATCAGCGAGCGCGCGCCGCTGTTGTAGATCTGGCGCACGATCAGGCCGGGGCGACGCAGTGCCGGCAGGCAGGCGGCCAGCACCTGCAGGAAGAAGATGGTGACGGAACCGATGGTACGCAGCGCGTTCATGCGAGCAGCTCGCCGGCATAGTCACCGGCCGGATAATGGAAGGACACGGGACCGTCGCTGGCGCCCTGCATGAACTGGCGCACGGCCGGGTCGGCGCTGGCGTTGAGCTCTGCAGTGGTGCCCTCGGCAATCACCCTGCCACCATCGAGCAGGTAGCTGTAGTCGGCGATGCTGCCGACCTCCGGCACGTCGTGCGATACCACGATGCTGGTGATGCCCAACGCATCGTTGAGATGCTTGATCAGCCGCACCACCACACCCATCGACACCGGATCGAGCCCCACGAAGGGCTCGTCATACACCAGCAGTTCCGGGTCGAGCACGATGGCGCGCGCCAGCGCCACGCGGCGCGCCATGCCGCCGGAGAGTTCCTGCGGCTTCAGCTTCGCGGCGCCGCGCAGGCCCACCGCCTCCAGCTTCATCAGCACCAGCCGGCGCAGCACCGGCTCGGGCAGACGCGCGTGTTCGCGCGCGGGGAAGGCAACGTTCTCGAACACGTCCAGGTCGGTGAGCAGCGCGCCGTTCTGGAACAGCATGCCCATGCGCCGCCGCAGCGCAAACAGTTCGCGGCGGTTCAGGCCCGTGACCTCCTGGCCCAGCACGCGCACGGTACCGTCAGTGGGCTTGGCCTGGCCCGTCAGCAGGCGCAGCAGCGTGGTCTTGCCCGTGCCGCTGGGCCCCATCACCGCGGTGATGCTGCCCTGCTGCACGGTCAGGTTGAGACCCTCGAAGATCCGCCGCGGGCCGGCGCTGTAGGCGACCCCGCGGACCTCGACCACTGGTGGCGCCGCAGGCGCCTGGCTGGCACTCACGGGCGTCAGGTCTTCGAGGCCTGGTAGATGCCCTCGATCGACTTGTCGAGCGCCGTGTTGAACTGCTCGTCGGACTGCTGGGCGGTGAGGCCCTCGGTAAGCGCGCGCGAGAAGCTGGCGATCACGCCCTTCTGACGTGCCAGGCGCGTATTGGCTTCGTCACGCGAGTAACCGCCGGATAGCGCCACTACCTTCAGCACACGCGGATGCGCCACCAGTTCCTTGTAGAAATCGTCCACCTCGGGCAGCGTGAGCTTCAGCATCACCTGCTGGTTCGCGGGCAGCTTGTCCAGCTGCTGGATCAGTTCGCCCTTGAGGATCTTTTCCGCGGCGCCCTTTTCCGGGCAGTGGATGTCCACTTCCGGCTCGACGATGGGTACCAGTCCGTGGCCCAGCACCTGGCGCGCCACTTCGAACTGCTGCGCCACCACGGCGCGGATGCCATCGGCGTTGGCCTGCTTGATGACCGAGCGTTCCTTGGTGCCGAAGATGCCCTTGGATTTCGCCTTCACCAGCAGCGCGTCGAGCGTGGGCATGGGCTTCATCAGCTGCACGCCATTGGCCTCGTCGGCCAGGCCCTTGTCGATCTTCAGGAACGGCACCACCTGCTTGCGTGTCCACAGGAACTCGGCGGTGGGCACGCCCTGGATCTCGCGGTCCATGGTGGCCTCGAACAGGATGGCCCCGGCGACGCGGTTGCCGCCGAAGGACGGGCTCGTGATGATGCGTGAGCGCATGGCGTGGATGAGATCCATCATCTGCGTGTCGCCCGAATAGCTGCCCTCGGCAATGCCATAGAGCTTCAGTGCCTTCGGGGTGCTGCCACCGCTCTGGTCCAGCGCCGCGATGAAACCGGCCTGGTTGCGGATGCGGGCGGCCTGCTGCTCGAAATTGCTCATTGAGTGTCCTTGGCATGAGTCTGGCACGGGGGAAGCGCATGTTAGGGTGCCCCACCAGCCGAGGCAAACCAGCAGG
>JALYWF010000170.1 GCA_030852845.1 Pseudomonadota bacterium | reverse complement strand
CGGTGATCGTGGAAGCCAGCGTGCGCGATGCGCCGGTGCTGGCGCTGGTGGGCGGACTTGCCGGCGATGATGCCGGTTCGGTGGCGATCCGCACAGCCGTCGCCGACTACAGCCGACGGTCACGGCGTCCGGTGCGATTGCTGGCCGTGCCCCTGGCCAATCCCGATGGCGCGACGGTGCGGTTTCCACCCACTGGCGTGGCCTATCGCGAGCAGGGCGAATCGCATGCGCTGTGGCGCTGGCTGGGCACGCAGGCGCCGGACCTCGTCGTGGTGGCATCGAAGCAGGACGGCGGCCTGGTCGATGCACTCGGCGCGCAGCCCGTGGCCGACATGGGGCGCATTCCGGCGCGCAACTGGCCGGGCACGGATGGCCTGCTGTCCTGGCTGGAGCGCCAGCTGTGGTCATCATCCTCCCGTCCGCCCCGGTCGGAGGCGCGGCTTGAGCTGCGGCGTCGCCTCGCGCGCACGCCGCGTGAACTCGCCGCACAGCTGGCGCAGCACTATGGCCGCGACTTCGAGCAACCCTGGTACATCGCCGCGGTGGCGCTGGTGGCGCGACTGCGGCTGGGCCATGTGCAGGATGTGCAGCGCCTGGCCGAGCCCTGGGTGGATGGCACGAAGGACAGCCTCGCGCGCCCGAACGCACTGGTGATGGCCGGCCACATCGTGTTCACCGGACTTGCGCGCACCACGGGCGATCCCCGCTACACCGCGCTGGTGCGCAAGGTCGCGGACCTGGGCTTCGATGCTTCCGGCCAGATGCTGGAAGCCATGCCCTACCACGACCGCTACAGCGATTCGGTGTTCATGGGCACGACCATCCTCGCGCAGGCCGGTGCGCTCACCGGCGAGCGCCGCTATTTCGCCATGGCCGAGCGTCACCTGCGCTACATGCAGGCTCTGGTGCTGCGGCCCGACGGTCTGTACCGCCATCGCTCCGATGCCGATGTGGCGTGGGGCCGCGGCAATGGTTTTGCGGCGCTGGGGCTGGCGCTCACGCTGTCGGAAATGCCGCGCGATGCGCCGGGTCGCGCCCACGTGCGGCAAAGCTATCGCAATCTGATGGCCGCGCTGCTGCCCTGGCAGAACCGGGACGGCCTGTGGCGCAATGTAGTGGACCACCCTGGCGCCTTTGCCGAGTACTCCGGCACGGCGATGATCGGCTTCGCCCTGCAGCGCGGGCTGGACCGCGGCTGGATCCGCGGTCGCGCCTACCAGCGCGCCGTCGAACAGGCCTGGCAGGCCGTGAATGCGCGCACCTCATCCACGGGCAGCCTGGTCGATGTCTGCGAGTCCACGGCAAACCTCACGACGCTGCAGCAGTACCTGGATCGGGCGGCCATCCTCGGCAATGATCCACGCGGCGGCGCAATGGCGCTGCTGTTCGCCACCGAACTGATGCAGCAGTAGCCGGGCTACAGGTCGATGTCGATGCTCACCGGGCAGTGGTCCGAGCCCATCACGTCCGCGTGGATCCTTGCGGCCTTCACCTTGTCGCGCAGCGAAGCGGACACCAGCACGTAATCGATTCTCCATCCCACGTTGCGCGCGCGGGAGTTGGCGAAATGCGACCACCAGGAGTAGTGCCCGTTGCCTTGGGTGAACAGGCGGAAGGTGTCGATGAACCCGGCATCGACGAAATTCTGGAAACCCTCGCGTTCCTCGTCGGTGAAACCCTTCTTGCCGCGATTGGGCTTCGGGTTGGCAAGGTCCAGCTCGGTGTGGGCCACGTTCAGGTCGCCACAGAAGATCACCGGCTTGCGTGCTTCCAGCTCTTTTACATAGGCCAGGAAGGCCGGGTCCCACTGCTTGTGGCGCAGCGGCACCCGCGACAGGTCGTCCTTGGCATTGGGGGTGTACACGGTGACGGCGAAAAATCGGTCGAATTCCGCCGTAACCACGCGTCCCTCGTTCCAGGCATCGCGCTTGAGTTCATCGGCGAAGCTGAAACGGCTGGCGAAGCTGGCGGGAAATCCGCAGGTGACGTCCAGCGGCTCCCGGCGCGTGAAGATCGCGGTGCCGGAATACCCCTTTTTCTCGGCCGAATTCCAGTATTCCCGGTAATCCGGCAGGTCGATCTCGGCCTGGCCCTTCTCCGCCTTGGTCTCCTGCAGGCACAGGATCTCAGGCTGGTGCTCGGCGATGAATTTCTGGAACGTGCCCTTTTTCACCACGGCACGGATGCCATTGACATTCCAGGAGTAGAAAAGCATCCGGCCAGTATAGTGCAGCCGCGCGGGGCCGCGGCGCCGCCGGCCTCAGGCAGCGACGACGCCGCGGATCGCCGCGATCAGGTCATCAAAATCACCGGACTTCAGCACGTAGGCCGAGGCCCCTGCCTCGTGCACGCGACGGATCACTTCCGCATTGGAATGACCGCTGTGGATCACGAAGCGCGTGGCCGGAAACTGCTTGCACATGGTGGCCAGGTGTTTGAGCACGGAGCCGCCGTGGAGCTCTATGTCGAGCACCGCCACATGGGCCTGGTGCCTTTCGATCAGCGGACCCACCTCTCCCAGTGAGGCGGTGGTCGCCACACAGCACAGGTCGCTGGTCTCCTCTATGAGTGGCGGCATCACGGCGCGCAGGTCGTCGTTATCCTCGGCAATGACGACACGCACCACAGGCTTTCTCTCCGTCGTGTTGTTGATGGTCCTTTCTCCCCGCCTCTGGCATGGCTGGCAGTCATATTACGGGCGAGCAGGACGTTGGACGCAGGTCGGGGCACCGTTCTTGCGGTAGGAAGCCGACTACAGGGCCCCGCGGGCACTGGACAAGCCCCCCTTCCTAGTTGAGAATGAATCTCATCTACAGTTACAGACCGGCATCCATGTTGTCGAACTTCCTGCGCCGCGCATTGCTCGCAGGCGCCTGTGCCGCACTTCCCTGGGGGGTGCAGGCGGCGGCGCCCACCGCTCCCGTGCAGCGCGGCGCCGTGATCGAACACTACGCGGCAATGGCCCTGGCGGTGTACGAGGATTCCCTGGCGGCCGCGCGCCGCCTCGGCACGGCGGTGGATGCGCTGGCCGCCAATCCCTCCGAGTCCACGCTGGCCGCCGCGCGGCAGGGCTGGATCGACGCTCGCGTCCCGTACATGCAGAGCGAGGTGCTGCGCTTCGGCAACCCCGTGGTCGATGCCTGGGAGGGCCGGGTGAACTCCTGGCCGCTGGACGAAGGTCTCATTGATTACGTGGATGCGTCCTATGGCAGCGATTCGGATGCCAACGCCTGGTACACGGCCAACCTGATTGCCAGCCAGCGCCTGCACGTGGGCGGGCGCGAGATCGATGCGCGCGAGATCACCCCGGCACTGCTGGCTGGCGCCCTGCACGAAATCGGCGGCATCGAGGCGAACGTGGCCACCGGCTACCACGCCATCGAATTCCTGCTGTGGGGCCAGGACTTGAACGGCACCGGTCCCGGCGCCGGCAAGCGGCCGGCCACGGATTTCGATACGGCGCGCTGCACGGGCGGCAACTGCCAGCGGCGCGTGGACTACCTGAAGGCGGCAACCACACTGCTGGCAACCGACCTTGCGGAGATGGTGGACAACTGGCGCAGCGGTGGCGCGGCGCGTCGTGCGCTGACCGGCGAGGGCGAGGTGGCAGCGATCCCGGCCATGCTCACCGGCATCGGCTCCCTGTCTTACGGTGAGCTGGGAGGCGAGCGCATGAAGCTCGGGCTGATCCTGCACGACCCGGAGGAGGAGCATGACTGCTTCTCCGACAACACCCACCAGTCCCACTACTACGACCAGGTTGGCATCCGGAACGTGTACCTTGGCCGCTACCAGCGCAGCGATGGTTCTGTGCTGGCGGGCCCCTCGCTGTCGGACCTCGTGGTTCGTGTGAATCCCGCGCTGGATGCAGAGATGCGCTCCCGCCTCGACGCCACGGTGGCGGCACTGGACCGCATCCGCCAGCGCGCGGCCAGCGGCGAGGCCTATGACCAGCTGATTGCCGCCGGCAACACGCAGGGCAACGCGCTGGTCCAGGCCGCCATCGATGCACTGGTGGCGCAGACGCGCTCCACCGAGCGCGTGGTTGAAGCCCTGGGACTGGGCAGCATCACGATCGAAGGTTCGGCGAGTCTCGACAACCCCGATGCCGTATTCCAGTAGCCGCCTTGTCGCACTGCTGCTGCCCCTGCTGGCAGCCTGCGCTGCAAACCAGGGAGAGTCGGTGCCAGGTCCGGCGCCCGTGCAGCGCACCGACCTCAATGCCGCCGACCTGGCGCGGGTGCGCGAGATCACGCGCCCGGCGGCGCAGTTCGATGCCGCGGAGCAGTTCGAGTCGTTGAGCGGTGGCGCGGCCACGGTGCGCCAGAAACTCGTGAACCGCGACATCTACTCCCAGCCGTCGGCAAACCTGTCGCTGGATGGCCGGCAGCGTTTCCAGATCGGCAACGGCTTGTTCCGCAAGGACTGGGTGCCCGCGCCCTCCTCCACCCTGGCCTCCGACGGACTGGGGCCACTGTTCAACGCGCGCTCATGCCAGGGCTGCCACATAAAGGATGGCGGCGGCGTGGTGCCCGATGACGGCGAGGTGCCGGTGTCGCTGTTCCTGCGCCTGTCGGTTCCGCCCACCAACGCAGCCGGACGCGCCGAACTCGCCCGCTCGCTGTCGGTGTTGCCCGAGCCGGTGTATGGCGGCCAGCTGCAGACCTTCGCTGTTCCCGGCCTGCCCGCTGAAGCAACGCTGCGCATCGAGTGGGAAGAAATCAGCATCGCGCTCAATGGCGGCGAGCACGCAAGGCTGCGCAAGCCGCACTACCGCATCGAGGATCCTGCTTACGGACCGCTGCGGCCGGATGTAATGACCTCGCCGCGCATCGCACCGCGCATGACAGGACTTGGATTGCTGGAAGCGGTGCATGAAGCGGACATCCTTGCCAATGCCAATCGCCGGGGCGACCCCGACGGCGTGCGCGGCAAGGCCCGCAGGGTGCGCGATGCGCGCAGCGGCGAAACAGTGCTGGGCCGCTTCGGCTGGAAGGGCGGGCAGCCCTCGGTGGAGCAGCAGAGCGCGCGTGCCTTCCTGGATGACATGGGCCTCTCCTCGCCGCTGCATCCGCAGCACGCCGGGGAATGCACGCCCGGCCAGGCCGCCTGCCGCCATCTGCCGCATGGCGCGCAGGCCCACCTCGGTGCCGAGGAAGTGCCGCGCGAACTGCTGGATTTCGTCGCCTTCTATTCCGCCAACCTCGCCGTGCCGGCACGCCGCAAGGTCGATGATCCCGCGGTGCTGGCAGGCAAGCGGCTGTTCCATGAGGCGCGCTGCACCGCCTGCCATGTGCCCAAGTTCGTCACGCGACGCGATGCCGCGCAGCCGGAGCTGGCCTTCCAGCTGATCTGGCCCTACTCCGACCTGCTGTTGCACGACATGGGAGAAGGCCTGGCTGACAACCGGCCGGAGGGCAATGCCAGCGGACGCGAATGGCGCACACCACCGCTGTGGGGCATCGGCCTGGCACGCACGGTGAACGAGCGCAGCTCCTTCCTGCATGACGGCCGCGCCCGCAGCGTGCTGGAGGCCATCCTGTGGCATGAGGGCGAGGGTCGTGCGGCGCGCGACCGTGTCGTGGCCATGACGCCGGCGCAGCGCGCCGACCTGCTGCGCTTCATCGACTCGCTGTGAACATGCCGCGCATCAAGGGCATCCTCGTGCAGCACACCCTGGCCTGCTGCCTGGCGTTGCTGCTGGGCGCCTGTGCGTCGGCGCCACGGAACACGCCGGGCGACAGGCTGCCCGGACTGGGCCAGCGGCTGCTGCACGATTACATGCAGCCGCGCACGCAAGCGCTGCGCCAGCGCACCGGCCAGCTGCAGTCGGCACTGGCGGAGTACTGCGCTCGACCTTCCGATGGCGCGCGCCGCGCTGCGGCCGAAGAACAATTCGGCAATGTGGTGGCCGCCTGGGCGCAGGTGGAATTCCTGCGCTTCGGACCGCTGGTGGAGCAGAACCGCGCCGACAATTTTTTCTTCTGGCCAGACCCGCGTGGCGTGGTGCAGCGGCAGATGCGGAGCATGCTGGCAGGCGCGGATGCCAGCCTGCTGCAGCCGGACCAGCTGCGGCAGCAGAGCGCCGCGGTGCAGGGCATTCCCGCGCTCGAATATGCGCTCTACGCCGATGACGCTGCGCGCGTGATCGCCGCGGGAGAGGCGGCAGGCCGCTACCGCTGCGCGTTTTCTTCGGCCGTGGCGGAAAACCTCGTGCGCCTGGCCACGCAGATTGCGGCCGGATGGAGCAGCGATGCGCCACTGGCAGTGGAGTTCGCGCGCCCCGCAGCCAGGCATGCGGTATATCGCAGCAGCGGGGAGGTCGCCACCGAGGCACTGAAGGCGATGTCCACGGCCCTGCACGTGGCGCGCGACCAGAATCTGCTGCCCGCGCTGGGTGAAGACGCCGCCGCATCGCGCGGCACGCTGCTGCCGCTGCATCGGAGCGGCCTGACCACACGCTACCTGGCAGCCGGCACGCAAGGGCTGTCGCAATTCCATGAGGCGGCGCGCTTCGGTGCCGCGCTCGGCGAGGACAAGCAATGGATCGACGTGGGCATCCGCGACGAGCTGCGGCGCGCACAGGAGGATTTCGCGCAGCTGCAGGTGCCTGCCACACAGGCTCTGGCAGACGGGAGCCACCGCGACCTGCTTGTGCATGCCGGCCTGGTGCTGGCAAATGCGCGCAGCATGGTGGATGAATACCTGGCGCCGGCGCTGGACGTGAACCTCGGCTTCAACTCCCTGGACGGCGACTGATGGCCGGGCAGCGCCAAAGCCCGCACACTGCAGCCGCCGGCATTTCACGGCGTGCGCTGCTGGCTGGCATTGCCGCAACGACCGTGGGCGCCCACGCCGGAATGGTGATGCCCGCCGATGGCCCGCGCTTCCTCGCCGCACGACGCCACGGTACCCGCCACGAGGCCGCGCTGATCGACAGCCAGGCGCGCGACCTGGCAGTGCTGGCGCTGCCGGATCGCGGCCACAGTTTTGCCATCGATGCCGCCAGCGAACGGGCGGTGGTCTTCGGGCGCCAGCCCGGCTTCTTCGCACAGGGCATGAGCCTGGAGGATGGTCGTGGATTGGGTTCCCTGCCGCTGCCCGCGGAACGCCACTTCTTCGGCCACGGCGTGTTTTCGGCGGACGGGACGCGCCTCTACGCCACCGAGAATGACTTCGAAGCTGGCCGTGGCGTGATAGGCGTCTACGACGCACGACCCGGTGCGGCCTGGCAGCGCCTGGGTGAATTCGATACCGCCGGCATCGGTCCGCATGAAGTGGTGATGGCTGACGCGCGCACCCTGTGTGTGGCCAACGGCGGCCTGCTCACCCATCCTGACTATGGCAAGGAGCCGCTGAACCGGACCACCATGCGACCGTCGCTGGTGTACCTCGATGCGGTCAGCGGCCAGCTGCTCGAAAAGGTGGAACTCACGCCCGGACTGTTCCAGCTGTCGATACGACACCTGGCTGTCGAAGGCACCGATGCGGTGTGGTTTGCCTGTCAGCACGAGGGGCCCGCCACCGAGCAGCCTCCCCTGCTCGGCCGGCACCGGCGCGGTACTGCGCCGGAATTGTTTGCGGGTCCGCCGGCAGTGCTGCGCGGCATGCGCAATTACCTGGGATCGATCGCCATCGACAGGGATGCCGGCCTCATCGCGACCAGCAGTCCTGTCGGCGGCAACGTGGCCTTCTGGCATGCGGCCGATGGCCACAGCGCAGGCAGCATCGAACGTCCCGATGGCTGTGGGGTCGCGGCGCTGGGTGATGGCCGCTTCCTCGTCAGTGATGGTTTCGGCGCCATGATGTCGGCCGGGCCGAAAGTCCGGCCACGGCAGCTGGTGCAGCCTGCGAGTGAAATGTCCTGGGACAACCACCTGAGGCGCGTGTGAGCGCCCGCCCCCTGCCCCACACTCCATGCGCACTCGAAGTGCAGTCGCTCGCCCGTCGCTACGGGGCGCTGGCTGCACTGCGCGCAGTCAGCTTCCACGCCGCGCCAGGCGAGATACTGTGCCTGCTTGGCAGCTCGGGCTGCGGCAAGAGCACCTTGCTGAGGCTGATCGCGGGCCTTGAAATGCCCGATGGCGGCAGCATCCGGATGGATGGCATGGCATTGAGCGATGCACAGACCTTCGTGCCACCGGAGCAGCGCGGCATCGGGCTGGTGTTCCAGGACTATGCTCTCTTCCCCCATCTTTCCCTGCTCGACAATGTCGCCTTTGGACTGCGCGGCGCGCGTGGGGGGCGCGAGGCGGCGGCGCGCGCCGCCCTGGCGCGCGTGCGCCTGGAAGAGCGCGCGGGGAGCTTCCCGCACATGCTGTCGGGCGGCGAGCAGCAGCGCGTGGCGCTGGCGCGTGCATTGGCGCCGCGGCCACGACTGCTGCTGATGGACGAGCCGTTCTCCAATCTGGACCGCGGGCTGCGCGAGAGCGTACGCGCCGAGACGCTGGCCATCCTGCGCGAGGAGGGCACTACGGCCATCATCGTCACGCATGACCCGGAGGAGGCGCTGCGCATTGCCGACCGCATCGTGCTGATGCGCGCCGGCAGTGTTGAGCAGGACGCAGTGCCGGAGGACCTGTACTGCCGCCCCGCCTCCCTGTATGCGGCGCGCTTCTTCGGCGAGCTGATCGAGCTCAGTGGAGTAGTCCGCAATGGCCGGGTGGTCACGCCACTGGGAGTTTTCGATGCGTCGAGCCTGCCCGAGGGACAACAGGCGACGCTGGCGCTGCGTCCGCATCATCTGCGACTGGCAGCGGACGGGCTCGCCGCGGGCGTGCAGGCGCGGACCTTCCTGGGCCCCGCCGTGCAGCTGCGACTGGGCGTGGAGGGACTGGCGGCACCTTTGCTGCTGAATGTTGACGCATCTTGCCCGGCCAGGCCTGGAAACCGCGTCCACCTTACTGTCGACACGCACGCGGCGCTGGTTTTCGGCGCCGCCTGACACCAAGGAGCAATCCATGAAAACCGCACATCCACGGCTCCGCCTGCTGACTGCCTGCCTGGCCATGCTGGGCATCGCCGCCACGGCCACGGCGGCCGAAGTGAATCTCTACACCACGCGCGAGCCGGGGCTGATCCAGCCGCTGCTGCAGAAATTCACGGCTTCCACCGGCATCAAGGTCAACACGGTGTTCGTGCGTGATGGCCTCGCCGAGCGTGTCGCGGCGGAGGGACGCCGGTCTCCCGCCGATGTGCTGATGGTGGTGGACATTGGCAACCTGGTCGACCTGGTCGACCGCGGCGTGACGCAGCCACTGCGCTCGCCGGTGCTGGAGTCCGCCATCCCCGCGCAGCTGCGCGACGCCCAGGGCCAGTGGTTCGCGCTGTCGCTTCGCGCGCGCGTGCTCTATGCGTCGAAGGATCGCGCCAGGGTCACGCAGATCCGCTACGAGGACCTGGCGAAGCCGGAGTGGAAGGGCCGCATCTGCATCCGCTCCGGACAGCATCCCTACAACACTGCCGTGATCGCCGCCTACATTGCCCACCACGGCGAGGCCGCGGCGGAAGCCTGGCTGCGCGGCGTGAAGCAGAACCTGGCCCGCCGGCCCGGTGGCGGTGACCGCGAAGTGGCCCGCGACATACTCGGGCAGCTGTGCGACGTGGGCCTGGGCAATTCCTACTATGTCGGGCGCATGCGCAGCGGCAGCGGCGGGCCGGAACAGAAGAAGTGGGGCGAAGCCATCAAGGTGGTACTGCCCACCTTCGAGAACGGCGGCACGCACGTGAACATCTCTGGCGCCGCTCTGGCGCGCAATGCCCCGAACCGCGACTCGGCCGTGAAGCTGCTGGAATACCTGGTGTCCGACGCGGCACAGCAGGAATACGCCGCGGTGGACTTCGAGTATCCGGTCAAGCCGGGAGTGAAGGCAGCGCCACTGATCGCGGAACTGGGCACGCTGGTGCCGGACACCCTGTCGCTGCAGCAGATCGCCTTGCATCGCAAGACGGCCAGCCTGCTTGCCGAACGCGTCGGCTTCGACAACTGACACGCGCGTGACCGGCCGCTTGCGATCGGGCAGAGGCTGGCTCGCGGCGGCCTTCTGCGTGGCGCTGCTCGCGCTGCTGCCGGTGGGCGCGCTGGCATTCGCCGCGCTGGGCGGAGACGGCAGCCTGTGGCCGCACCTGTTGCACAACGTGTTGCCGGCGGCGCTGAAGGATACGCTGCTGCTGCTGCTGGGTACCGGCGTGCTGGTGGTGGTGCTGGGTACCGGCAGCGCCTGGCTGGTCACGGCGTATGACTTCCGCGGCCGGCGCGTCTTCGAATGGGCACTGCTGCTGCCATTGGCAGTGCCCACCTACATCATGGCCTATGCCTGGATGGACCTGCTGCATCCCATCGGGCCGCTGCAGACAGGCCTGCGTTCGCTGCTCGGACTGGCCGGTCCCCAGGACCTGAAATTGCCGGACCTGCGTTCGCTGCCCGGATGCGTGCTGGTGCTGGGCTTCGTGCTCTATCCCTATGTGTACCTCACCACACGCGCAATGTTCCTGATGCAGGCCAGCGGGCTGCTCGAGGCAGCACGCACGCTGGGACAGGGACCGGGTGCGGTGTTCTTCCGCGTGGCGCTGCCACTGGCCCGCCCGGCGATCGCCGTGGGCACGGCGCTGGCGCTGATGGAGACCCTCAATGACATCGGCGCCTCGGAACTGCTGGGTGTGCGCACGCTGACGGTTTCGATCTATTCCACCTGGGTTAACCGCGCCGACCTCGCCGGCGCCGCGCAGATAGCGCTGGCCATGCTCGCCGTGGTGGTGCTGCTGCTCATCATCGAACGCGTGGCCAGGCGGCGCCAGCGTTATGCGGCCGGTGCGCAGAAGTCACGGCGCATGGCCCCGCAACGGATCGGCGGCGGACACGCCGTGGGTGTGGCTGCGCTGCTGGCGATGCCGGTGCTGCTGGGATTCCTGGCTCCCGCCGGCTACCTGCTGGTGAAGGCTGTCGAGCGGCTGCGCTTTGCCGGTTTTCCACCGCAGCTGCTGCAGGCCACCCTCCATACGCTGCAACTGGCGGCGCTTGGCACCGCCTGCACTCTGGCCGCCGCCATGGCGGTGATCTATGCGCTGCGCCTGCGGGCCGGCGCCGCGGCCGCCAGCTTTGAACGGGTGGCCACCCTGGGTTACGCCATCCCCGGCACCGTACTTGGCATTGGACTGCTGGGACCGATGGGCGCTGCCGACAACCTGCTGGCCGATGCCATCGAAAGTGTCACGGGACGCACCACCGGCCTGCTGTTGCTGGGTACCAGCTTTGCGCTGGTGTACGCCTATGCCACGCGCTTCCTCGCCGTGGCGGCAGGCAACCTGGAGGCCGGCTTCGGCCGCATTCCGGCAGCGCTGGATCAGGCTGGCCGCACGCTGGGCTGCAGCCCAACCGGTGTACTCGGGCGCATCCAGCTGCCACTGCTGCGCCCGGCACTGGCGGCCGCCGCATTGCTGGTGTTCGTGGACTGCATGAAGGAACTGCCGGCCACCCTGCTGCTGCGGCCGCTGAACGTGGACACCCTGGCAACCCATCTGTATGCAGAGGCAGTGCGCGGCACATACGAGGATGGAGCGATAGCCGCACTGCTGATCGTGCTGGCCGGCCTGGTGCCGGTGATACTGCTTGCACGCGTAGGCGCGCATACCGCGCGCGCGCAGCGCGCCGAACCCGCGGGCCCGCCCCTGTCGGGGGACTCCTACGCCAACTGACCGGGCGCGCCCGACGGCGCGGTTTTCCCCGGCACGCGAATCTTCTTCCAACGGCACCACGCCGATACGGGAGATCGCCATGCTCTACTACGCAGTCGTGTTTTTTGTCATCGCCCTGATCGCCGCCCTGTTCGGGTTCACCGGGCTCGCGGCCGGTGCCGCCGGAATCGCCAAGATCCTGTTCTTCGTGTTCCTGGTGGTGGCCCTGGTCACGTTCATCCTTGGCCAGAAGCGGAGGATCTGACGATGGTCACCGCAGCAGAACACATGAACGGTGCAGCCAGCGAGGCTGGCGCCCGCGCCGAGGAGGCACTGCGCAGGCGCGCCACGCAGCTGCAGAAGTTCTTTGACGACGTCGAGGACCTGCTGGGTCGCGTGTCCAGCCTGGACGACTCGGAGATCTCGCGGCTGCGCAGCCGCGTGGAATCCTCCATCTCGCATGTGCGCTCGGCGGCACGCGATGGCGTGCAGGCCACTGTGGACGGTGCGAAATCGGCAGCCATGGCTACCGACGAGTACGTGCACCGCAAGCCGTGGATGGCCATCGCAGCCACGGCAGTAGCGTGCCTCGCCCTGGGGGCCCTGCTGCGCGGCGAGCGGTGAACCTGCTGCGCATCAAGGCCCTGCTTGGCCTGCTTGTCCGTCATGCCAGCTCCTATGCAGAGCTGGCCGTGTCGGCAGCGGCCGAGTATCGCGCCGCACTGGCGCGGCGCCTGATGCTGCTGGCCGTGGGAATGCTCACTGCATTGGCGGGACTTTTCGCCGCCTGGGCCACGGGCCTTGTTGCGCTCTGGGACACACCCTGGCGCCTGGCCTATGTCGGCGGCAGTGCATTGCTGCTGCTGGTGGTGGCCGGTGCCAGCCTCTACTACGCCCTGTCGGCCCGTTCGCCGGGTCCCTCCAGCGGCGTGCTGCGATCGGAATTGCGCAAGGACATGGAGCTGCTGCAGGAATGGAAGCGCACACTGTAGAAGCAGAACTGGAAGCGACGCGCACGCGCATCCGCGCCCTGCTCGTGCCCGAGCAGGGGATGGGCCGGCGCGAGGCATTTCCGCGCAGCCTGGTGATGCGGGTGCTCTTCAATCCCCTGGCACGCAAGGCGGCCCTGACCGCGGTGTCCGTAGGGGCAATGTTTGCCAGCCAGAGGGCCGTGAAGGCCACGGGCCTGTGGCCCATGGTCAGCAGGACAATGGGCAATCTCATTGGACGGATACGGCACTGACTTCCACCGAGCAGACCTCGACACCGGAGCAGGATCGCGTCGCGCGCCTCGTGCGCGGCTGCGTTGTCCTGCTGCTCATTGGCGTCATCATCTTCAGCCGCACGATTGCCGTGCCCGCGCTGGCCGCAGTGCTGCTGGCCATCGCCCTGTTCCCCATCGTCAATCGCCTCGCGCGGCTGGAGGTACCCCGCGCGCTGGCGGCCGTGGCCGTGCTGGTGGCGCTGGTGTCGGCATGCATCGCCGTCATCTACGGCGTGCGCGGTCCACTGGCGCAGCTGGCGGCCCGCGGCCCCGACCTGCTGGATGCCGGCCGCGACCTGCTGGCGAATCTTGCCGGTGAGCCCGCCGCGGCCCGGCCCGCTCCCGGCGAACAGCCACCCCTGGCGGACATGCTGGCACCGCTGGCGGCGGGCCTGTTCAAGTCCTTCGTGGCAGTGGGCACCAGCCTGATCCTCTGCTTCTTCATCCTCACCTGCGGCACTGGCGTGGGCCGGGCCGCGCTCTCTGCGGTGCGCGGCCGGCATGACCGGCGGGCCTGGCTGCGTGTGTTCGGCGCCATCCGCACCCAGGCCGCGTATTACCTGCAGCTGGTCACGGCCATCAACGTGGCCTTCGGCCTCATCGTCGGGCTGGCACTGTCGGTGATGGGCGTGTCGGACGCGGCTGCATTCGGCGTCATCGCCGGCCTGATGAATTTCATTCCCATCGTGGGTGCGCTGATCACGGCGGGCATGCTGCTGGCCAGCGGCCTGGCCGAACATGGAGCCAGCGCCGCGATCCTGGCGCCGGTGGCGGTTTTCCTGCTCCTGCACCTGCTCGAGTCGCAGTTCATCACCCCGACGCTGCTCGGGAGGCGGCTGCAGATCAATCCGCTGATCGTGATCGCCGGTGTACTGGTGGGCGCCACTGCCTGGGGTATCGGTGGTGCGTTCCTCGCCGTGCCGATACTCACTTCCGTGAAGGTGGCACTGGATGCGCACCCGCGCCATCGTCGCTGGGGCCAGGTACTGGGCAGGGGCGCGGTGATCGAATGCCACATGGAGGAGACGCGCCGCTGGCGGATGCGTCGTACCACGCGCAGGCGCCCTGTCATCCGTCCCTCGGGCGGCTGACGGTGGAACCTGTTCCCTGCGGTTCAGGCCCACCGTGATTCGTGTGGTCAGTCGCGCAGTTCGTCCACTGCGTCATCCACCTTTGTCGTCGCCGACTCCTCGCCGCGCTTGGCTGTGTCGACGGCCTCATCGATCTCTTCTGCCGCCTGCTCCACCGGGCCCTTCTTCTCGCAGGCTGTCAGGCCCAGTGCCAGCATGGGGGCCAGCAACACCGTCAGGTATCCCTTGTTGCGCATCGCGTTCTCCTTTTGAATTTGAATTGGAGCCCGGGAACACTCCCGGCCCTGGCTGCAGAGTGCTTGTGCGCAGCCACATGGTCTGTGAGCGGGCCGCGCGAGCCCGTGTAGGACGGGTAGGACGGAAACCTACCCCGGGGGCCGAAATCTGTAGGAATATTCCTACATGCTGTCTGGGTCGCGGCCTGTCTGCGTTCGCGCCCGGGAACTTGAAGATGTGCGGCGTTCGGTATGCAGGGGAGAAGGAAATGACCAAGGTTCTCATTGCCGATGACCATGCCCTGGTGCGCGCCGGATTGCGGCAGTACCTGCAGGAGAGCGGAAGGTTCTCCACCATTGCCGAAGCCGGCAGCGGCCTGCAGGTGCTCGACATGCTGCGTGGGGGCAACTTCGATCTGCTGATCCTGGACATCAACATGCCCGATCGCGGTGGCCTGGACATCCTCAAGCATGTGCGGGCCGGCCATCCCGGCGTGCGCGTGCTCGTACTGAGTGCCTATCCGGAACGGCAATACGCCGTGAACGTCCTCAAGGCCGGCGCCAGCGGCTACCTCTCCAAGGAGAGCGCGCCGGAAGAGCTGCTGAAGGCGGTGACGCAGGTGCTTTCGGGCAAGCGGTATGTGAGCGCGAGCCTGGCCGAACTTCTGGTGCAGGAACTGGACACCGACCACGAGCGTCCCCTGCACGCCGATCTTTCCGAGCGCGAGTTCCAGATCTTCTGCAAGCTGGCCTCGGGCCAGTCGGTGTCGGAAATCGCCAATGAACTCTCGCTCAGCGTGAAGACCGTGAGCACCTATCGCACACGGGTACTGGAGAAGATGTGCTTCAAGTCGAACGCCGACATCACCTCGTACGCCCTGCGCAACGGCCTGATGAACTGATGCGCGGCTCCGACTCCGCCGACCTCGGCGTATTACTCGTCGAGGATTCGCCGCGGATCGCCGAGCGCATGCGCGAACTGCTGCAGCAGGAGGGGCTGCGCGTGCTGGCCACCGTGGATGACGAACCGTCGGCCATCAAGGCCCTGCGCGACATGCCCGTGGACGTCCTGATCCTCGACCTGCAGCTGCGCACGGGCACCGGGTTCGGGGTGCTGGAAGCCGTCGGGCCCCAGCGACCACCGACCATCGTGATGACCAACTATGCGCTGCCGCAGTACCGCGAGCGCGCCCGCAAGCTCGGCGTGGAGCACTTCCTCAACAAGGCCATGGACTTCGAACGCCTGCCGGAGATCGTGGCAGAGATCCGCGCCGGCATGGCCTGAGCTGCCGGGGCTAGGAGACAAGCGGCGCAGCCGGCTGCACAGGATCAAGCGCCACCGACAAGGTGACGATGGTGCCGCGGGGAAGATGCGGCTCCACCGCCAGCGATCCGCCCACTGCCTCGATGCGGAAGCGCATCTGCTTGAGCCCGTGCGAACCCACGCGCCGTTCGGCCCCCTGGGGGATGCCTTTGCCGTCATCGATGATTTCCAGTGTCAGTTCCCCGTTCGTCCTGGCATGCACGGAGAACCCGCTGGCGCCCGCGTGGTTCACGATGTTGGAGATCGCCTCCTGCGCGGTGCGGAAGACGGCGATTGCCACTTCGGGCGGCACTTCGACATCCTCGTCGAGCCCCTCCAGCTCCAGGCGGAGCCTGGCCTGTTCGGCGCGCTGCTGTGCCAGCCAGCGCAGCGCCGTGAACAGTCCCATGTTGTCCAGCAGCGTGGGACGCAGGTCCTCGATCACCCGACGCTTGAGCTCCAGCCCCTGCGCCAGCGCCTGTTCAACACGCTCCCAGCGCGTCACCACGTCCGGATCGGTGAACGGCCCAATGCGCTTGCGCAGCTGCGCAAGGTCGATGCGCATGGCCACCAGGAGCCCGCCCAGCTCGTCATGCAGCTCGCGGGCAAGGGCGTGCTTTTCCGACTCCGCCACCCGGCTCATGTGCCGGCTGAGGTCCTGCAGCTCGGCCGTGCGCTCGTCGATCTGGGCCACGAGCTGCGAGGCGAAGGTCTCGCGGCGGCGGATGTCGCGCGTGGCCAGCAGCCCCACCACCAGCAGCAGCAGCACAGTGAACGCCATGCTGGCCAGGTTGATGAAGAAGTTCGCCCGCGTGGCCTGCTCCCAGTCGGCCAGCCGGTCTTCGAGGCGCTGGAATTCGCGGCTGCGCAGCGAATCGAGCGCCTGGCTGATGGCAAACATCTGGTATAGGCCCAGGCCCCGCTTCACCAATGCGCGCGCCTCGTCCGCGCGGCCTTCCTTGTAGAGGCGCACTGATTCGCGCATTTCCCGCGCCTTCACCTCCAGGTCTTCCTCCACGCCCTGGATGATGGGAAGCTCCTCCGGGTCCAGTCCGCCCAGGCGGGCCTCGAGGTCACGCAGCCGGTTCTGCGTCATGGCAAGGCCGGCTTCCAGGGGAGGCAGGTACTGCTCTTCGCCGGTGAGCAGAAAACCGCGCTGCGCGCTCTCGGCTTCCATGGCGCCGTACACGGTCTCTGCGATCACGCGCATCACTGCCTGACGGTCGCGCAGTTCCCTGGCCAGTTCCGCGGCCTGCACGCGCCGCGTCTCCCCCACCCAGAAACCCAGTATCACCAGCAGGATCGCCAGCAACATGGGCACCAGCACGTAGCGGCGGTTGAAGCCTTCCTCGATCAGTCGCTTGTGCATGTCGGTGGCAGGCTACTGCTTGCGCAGCGCCGGTAGCAAGCCGAAGGGCGCCGCGCTCACTCTCCGGGTATCACCAGGTGGCTGCTGACGCGCTTCACGCCGGGCACGCTGCCGGCAACCTGCTCCGCGATGCGCCGCTTCTCCGCGGATGCCACCAGGCCATGCAGCCCGATTACCTGCGCCTCATCGATGCTCACCGAAATGCCCAGTTCCGCGGTACGCGGGTCCTCGCGCAATGCCTTCTCCACCTCGCGCACACGGCTGGTCACCTGCGCCGCCTGTCCTCCCGGCCGCACTTCCAGCTGGCTGGAGACGCGCATGCCCCCAGCGGCCAGTTCGGCGACGGACATGGCGCGCGATACCTCCAGTTCGCTGTCCACCAGCCCGGTGAGCACAACGGTATCGGCATGTGTGGACACGACAACAGACCCGGGCACACCGGCAGCACCGCGCAAGGCCGACTTCACCTGCTCGGCCGCCAGTAGCGGGTCTTTCGGCGCGGCAGGAGCAGGCAGGGGCGCATCGGCCGGGCCATCCTGCCCTGCCGGCATCGCCACCGGTGCCAGCAGGAGTCCGGCGATCGCCGCAATGATGGGGTGATACATCGTGACTCCTCCAGCTGCAGGACTTGTCCCGGTGTGATGCTCGGCCAGCAGAGCCACGGCCACCGTAGTCGGGCAACGTCTAACCCGGTAGGAACGTTCCCACGGCCGGAGCGCCGGATGCCTCCTTGCAGGCACTAGGAATGACCCTATGCGGAAACTCGCCCTGCGCCTACAGCATGCCGCACCGCAGCCAGCCAGCATCGGGTTGACCCAGACCCAATTGCAAACCCGAGGAGGTCTCTCCGATGAACAAGTCACTACTGACCGCACTGACTGCATGCGCCTCGCTGGCGATGCTGTCGGCATGCCAGCGTGCTGAATCCCCCGCAGAGGTGCGCGAGGACGTGGCCGAGGCGCAGGCCGACCGCCAGGAATCCGTTGCCGACGCACGGCAGGACCAGTCCGAACTGCAGGCCGATACCGCGGAGGCTGCCGCTTCGCGTGATCCGGATGATCGTGGCGATGCGATGGAGGATCGTGCCGAAGCGCAGTACAACACCACGATGGCCGCAGCCCAGGGCGACCTGGACGTTGCCAAGCAGGGCTGCGAGTCGCTGCGTGGCGATGCCCAGTCTTCGTGCAAGCAGAGCGCGGAGGCGACCTACCAGGCCAAGCGCGCCGAAGCGCAGAGCGTGCTGGAGGCGGAGCGCCGCCGTTCCGACCAGACCCAGAGCCAGGACAACCGCTGAGGAACATGAAATGAACCGCGACACGATCGAAGGCAGCTGGAAGGAAATGAAGGGCCGCATCAAGGCCCGCTGGGGCAAGCTC
The DNA here is from genome assembly GCA_030852845.1 of Pseudomonadota bacterium. GTDB lineage: Bacteria > Pseudomonadota > Gammaproteobacteria > Steroidobacterales > Steroidobacteraceae > ZC4RG30. Next base: position 5,804 of record JALYWF010000170.1, on the reverse strand, counting down.
ACCGATGACGAGCTTGACCGCGTGGAAGGCAACTACGACATACTCTGTGGCAAGATCCAGAAGGCCTACGGCCTCTCGCGCGATGAAGTCGAACGTGACCTTTCCCAGCTGAACTGACTTCCCGCACAACGCGCAAAAAAGGAAAGGCCCTGGTTCATCACCAGGGCCTTCTTCTTGCCGGGATGGTTCCCGGTGCCAGCTACTGCTTCACCTGCAGCTGGTTGTCCACCGACTTGACGCCCTTGACCTCGCGGGCCAGCTCCCCGGCAGTCCGGGCTTCGCTCGATGAATCAGCCCAGCCCGTGAGCTTCACCCGCCCATTGGTGGAGTCGACGTTCACGTCAAGACCTTCCACTGCCTTGGCGTCGAGCAGCTTGGCCTTCACCTGCGCCGTGATCGCCACGTCATCTACGTACTCCCCAGCGGTCGACTGTCCGCGGAACACGTTGCACCCCGACATCGCCAGTCCCGCCGCCAGCAGTGCAGCGGCCGCGTATTTCGTGATGGAACTCATTTGTGCTTCTCCTTGGATGGCTTCTCACCGTACATACGGTGTGCAGATGCTCGCTTGTTGCGTGCAGGCAGCGCACCGGCGGGCGCCGCTGCAAGGTGTAGGAGCCCTTCCGGTCCGCATATATGGGCGCGCCGCGCGGAAATCCTCCTACACCCTGTTGGCAGATTTCCCGGCAGTGGCGCCCCCGCAACCTGTCCATCCTCACTGCCACGCGCGATCAGCGCGCAAGGAGACGGTCATGCCGATCAGCGTGAGGGAAACCAGGCCAGCGTCGCCTGCCGCGGGGCAGCAGAACGGAATCATTTCGGACATCAGCGCCATCCGTGACCGCGCGCGCCAGCATGTGTCGCAGGGCGCAGTGACGCCAAGCTATGGTGCGGACCGCACCGTGGTGCTGCAGCTGCTCAACGAGGCGTTGGCCACCGAGCTGGTGTGCGTGTTGCGCTACCGCCGCCACTACTTCATGGCCAATGGCGCCATGGGCGAGGCCATCAAGGGCGAATTGATGCAGCACGCAACCGAGGAACAGGCGCACGCGGACCAGATCGCCGAACGCATCGTGCAGCTGGGTGGCGAGCCCGACTTCAACCCGATGGGCATCCGCGATCGCAGCCACTCCGAATACGTCGAAGGCCACAGCCTCGCCGAGATGGTCCGCGAGGACCTGGTGGCCGAGCGCATCGCCATCGAGTCGTACACCGAGATGATCCGCTACATCGGCGAAGGCGATTCCACCACGCGACGCATGCTGGAGGGAATCCTCGCCAAAGAGGAAGAACACGCCGAGGAGCTCGCCAGCATGCTGGAAACGCTCTCCGGCAACCGGGCCTGAAGCAAGGGCAACCAGAGAAAGGAGATCCGATGAAAAGTCCAATCAAATCTGCTTCCATCATGGCGGCGCTTGCGGCACTGCTCATGTCCTCGGCGGTGGCCGCACAGGGCGTGTACCTCGGCGGTTCCGCGCTGCAGTCGCGCTTCGACTCCGATGATTTCGACGTGGAAGACGTCGATGAGGAAGACACCGGCTGGAAGGCGTTCGTGGGCGTGCGTCCGACCGACCACTTCGCCATCGAGGGCGGCTTTACCCAGTTCGGCCAGGCCGAGGCCCCTGCCGTGGCGGTGGGTGGACCGTTCGAGTCCAAGGCCGAGGCGCTGTCGCTGTTCGGCGTGGGCATCCTGCCGGTCGGCCCGGTGGACCTGTTTGCGAAGGCGGGCGTGGCCCGCATCAAGGCCGAAGGCAATGTGGGCGCCGTACTGTTTGACGACAAGGAAACCGAGTTCGCCTACGGCCTCGGCGCCCAGTTCAACCTGGGCCGACTTGGTGTCCGCGCGGAATACGAGAAGTTCGACACCGACGTGATCGGGGATCTGGACGTGATCTCCCTGGGCGTGGTGTTCTCGTTCGGTCCTTCGATGTAAACGGCGACGCCGGGAAGCAGACGCTACGGCGTTGCGCTTCCCGGCGCCAGCTCTGCAAGGGCCTGCCGTAGGTCGCGCATGCGCGGCGGTTTGCCCAGCACGCGATCCACGTGCGGTACCTGGCGCCCCTCGGCGAGCAGTCTTTCACCCCAGCCGGTCAGCAGGATCACCGGCACCTGCGGCGCCATCTGCTTCACGGTGGCCGCAACCAGCCTGCCATCCACATGCGGCATGCCCAGGTCGGTGATCACGGCCGTGAAGCGTGCTGCGCCCGGCTCCAGTGAAAGCCGGAAGGCGTCGATTCCCTTCTGCCCCCCATCCGCCGCTTCGATCACGTGGCCGTCCATTTCAAGGATCTCGCGCAACGAGCGCAGCAGTATCGGATCGTCGTCGACGAGCAGCAGCGTGAGGCCGGTGGGCACGGACAGTTGTGCCGACGCCTCGGGAGTGGCCTCGCCAGCGGCAATCACCATCCCCAGCCGGACCGTGGTCCCGGCCCCCGGAGCACTGTCGAACTCCACAAAGCCATTCAGCCGCTGCATCGTGCCATAGACCATGGGAAGGCCCAGTCCGGTGCCGCGTTCGCCCTTGGTGGTGAAGAAGGGCTCCAGGCAGCGCCGGCGGGTCTCCTCGTCCATGCCCATGCCGGTGTCCACGACTTCAACGACCATGATGTCGCTGCCTGCCCGCCGGGTGCGCAGGGTGAGGACTCCGCCGGCGGGCATGGCATCGACGGCGTTGAATACCAGGTTGACCAGCGCCTCGCGGATCTCGTTGGCGATGCCCAGCACGGGCGGCGCGCCCTCTTCCAGCTCCATGCGCAGCTCGATGACTATGCCCTGCTGCCGCGGCATGGTTTCCCAGCGCGCACGAGTGAGCTCGCGCGTCTGTGCGACCAGCGCGTTGAGCTGCAGCGGCTCCAGTTCCACCTGTGCCTCGCGGGGCCGGTAGAACTCGCGCATGCGCGCGACGGTCTCGGCCACGTCGCTCACGGCCTGCTGGATGGTGGTGAGGCTCTGGCGTGCACGCTCGCTGAGTCCCGGCTCGGTCTCGAGCAGCGAGTCGGTGTACAGCATGATGGGCGAGATCGCGTTGTTGATGTCATGCGCGATGCCACTGGACATCTGTCCCAGCACCCTGAGCCGCTCCTGCTGCATCACGGCCTGCTGCGTGGTGTGCAGGTCTTCGTAGGCTGCCTGCAAGGCCGCGTGCAGCTGCGCCTGGTGCGCGGCAAGGGCCGCATGCCCGCTCAGCTGCAGCAGGAACTCCGCATCGGTGCTGCTGAAGCCTGCGGTCGCGCGTCGCGCGCCCATCAGCACGCCGAACACACGGCCTTCCACCTGCAGCGGCGCGGCCACCAGCGAGCGCAGGCCGGCGCCGGACAGGCGCTGCGCGAGGGGCGCGCCAACGCAGGCCAGGTCTGTCTCGCACACCAGCCTGCCCTGGATGCAGCGTGCCAGGCCATTCTCCTCCACCGCCATGCGCGCGCCAGCCTGCAGGGAGATCCCCGGCGCAAGTGCTGCGCTGAGCGCCCCCAGCGCGGTGACCGTGAGCGCCTGGTCGGTCGCGTCGTAGGTGCACACACAGCCGAAATCCAGCGGCATCTGGGTCTCGAGGGTGCCTATGACCACCTCCAGGATACTCGTCACATCCTGGCGCTCGCCGATGGCGCGGGTAGTTCGCTCCAGCAGGTGCAGGCGCTGCAACTGTGCGTGCAGCCGCAGCTCCGACAGCTTGCGTTCTGTGATGTCCTGCAGCGCCCCGCGCATCCGCACCACCTTGCCGTCCTTGACCACCGGGCGGCTGATGGTGCGGACCCACTTGTGCGTGCCCTGTGCCGAGATCAATTGCAGCTCCAGGTCATACGGCGTTCCATCGGCAGCTGACCTGCGCAGCGCAGCTTCCAGCAGCGGCCGGGATTCGCTGGCATAGAACTCCAGCCCCATCTCCAGGCTGGGCCTGACCGACACGTCAAGCTCGTGGATGCGCGCAATCTCCGGCGTCCAGGCACCCCGCCCGGTCGCCGGGTCGAACTCCCAGCCGCCCACCTTGGCAAGCCGGCCGGTTTCCTCCAGCAGTGATTCGCGTTCGCGCAGCTCCGCATTCCGGCGCGCAAGCTCGGCAGTACGGTCCTGCACGCGCTGCTCCAACGCCTGGTTGACGGACCGCAGCTCCAGCAGCACGCGGCGGCGCGCGCGGAACAGGCCGGCCGACAGCAACGTGAGCAGCACCAGTGCCGGCGCCGTGAACAGCAGCACCTGGCGCAGGCCGGCGAACAGTGCCTGCCATTCCCCTGGCGAAACCTGCGAGCCGATGATCCAGAAGGGCTGCGCTGAAACCAGCTCGCCGGGCATGCCCGGCAGCAGTTCCTCCGGCTGGACGCGCAGCCAGGTGAACAGGCCTCCGCCACCGGCGCGCTGACCGGTCGCCCGTGCCTGGATCTGCTCCCAGAGCAGCGGGTTGGTGCGCGCGAGGGTGTGGTGCTCCCGCCCGGGAAGTGCAAAGCCCCATTCCTCAGCTGGGTCGGCGCCCCTGATCCAGAACCCGTCTGCATCCAGCAGCCGCAGTCGGTGTCCATACGCCGGGATGGCCTGCTGCAGGTGCCCGATGAGGTTCGCGCCCAGGTAATTGATCACGTAGATGCCGCGCCGGCGTCCACCGGAGTCGAATACCGGCATCGCCAGGCGCAACACCGGCTTCAGCGGCTGTTCCACGCCGCCATTGGCCTCACTGAGGTCCAGCCCGGAGAAGTAGACCGCACCGGGGCCCAACTGCATGGCAGGCTGGAAGTACGCCTCGCCCGAACGGTCCTGCAGCTGGCCTGCGGGCACGACGCCGTCACGCGTCACGCGCATGGCTTCACGGCCATCCGCGCCGATGAAGCGCATCTGGTCGTAGTCGGCGCGACTCTCGATGGTGAATGCTGCGCGGCGCGCGGCCGCCTGCAGTCCGGCTGCGCTGCCGGTGTCCAGGTGATTGCGCAGGCCTTCGCCATCGGCCAGCAGCCGCAGGGTTTCAACCACGGGGTCCAGCTCGCTGCGCATCAGCTGCGCAAGCAGGCCTACGCGCAGCACCTCGCGCTCGCGCTGCTGGTCGCCGATGCGACGGGACTCGTGCAGGTACAGCAGCCAGCAGCCGGCCAGCACGAGCGCCACTGCCAGCACCACCAGCAGGGTGCTGCCATGCCGGCGTGCGAAGTCAGTCAGTCGGGGCGCCACCAGATCTCGACCATCAGCGGGCCGCCGCTTCCCGGATGATCTTCGTCACCTCCGGGCTGCTGGGATTGTCGCGGCCGCCGGCCTTGCCTTCGATCGCATCGAGGATGGTCTTGCCGGCGTCATCTTTCACATCGAGCCGGGCGCCGTGGTCGATCAGGAACTTCACCACCCGCGGCCAGCTCCTGCCATTGGGCCGCTCCGGATTCACGCCGTTGCCCACGGCGCCAAACAGCGCCGTCTGGCCCTGCCGGTCGGTCATCGAGCTGGGGCGGGCAATCACGGCCGTGTGGCTGCGGGTATCGGTGATGCGCGCATTCACGTCGGCGCCCGCCTTGATCAGCAGGTCGATTACCGCGATGGCGTTGTCCTGGTTGGCCTCGTCGTCGAGCCGCGCAATGGGTCCCTGCCCGCCACCACTGGCGCCTACGAGGAAGCCGATGCCGGCGGCGGCCATCAGCGGGGTCACGCCCATCACATTGGGCAGGTCAGGCAGCGCGCCATGCTTCAGCAACAACGCCACTGCCTCGCGGTCGCCGGACAGCGCCGCGCGCAGCAGGGGCGTGCAGCCGGTCGTGATCAGGTCGTCGGTGAAACGGCCCCGGAACGGCCGGTGCATGTTCAGCTGCGGGTTCGGGTCCACGCCCATTTCCAGC
>JALYWF010000161.1 GCA_030852845.1 Pseudomonadota bacterium | reverse complement strand
GTCGAATACACCGCCTGTGCCCGGCTTCAAGGTGAGCGACTCGATGTCGCCATCGAAGGTGGACAGCAGCTCCTGTGCCATCCACGAGGCGCGCAGCAGCCAGCGGCATTGCGCGCAGTAGCGTATTTCGATCTGGTGCGCCACCTGCGCCCTCCTTGCGAAGGGGCGCAGCGTAGCAGAGGAGCCGCGCCGGTGGAGCCCTCGCAGCGGCTCTTCCCGGCGCGGGTCGGGCTCAGGTGCCGATGATGCCGCCGTCATCCTTGGTGATGACCACGACACCGGAGCGCGGGCGGCCGGCAGGCAGCACGGTCTGGCCATCAGAAGTAGTCGTCCACTGGCTCTGCGGCCAGCTGGAGTACTGCGTCGGGTTGGCTGCGGTCGAATCTTCACCCGGATGCTGTATGCCCACGAACATGGCGCGGCCATCGGGTGTCATGGTGACGCCAGTGACCTCGGCATTCGGCGGCGCGGTGAGGAAGCGTCGCGTGGCCCCGGTCGCAGGATCAACGCACACCATGCAGTTGGTGCCGATGTTGAGCCAGTCGCCGGCGGCGTTGCCGGCCTGGTCCGTCTGCACCCATAGCCGGCCCCAGGGATCGAACCACAAACCATCGGGTGCGCCGTAGTCCGCGCTGCCTTCCGGACTGTCGGCGATGTTGCCGCGGTAGTCGTTGGTCGGCTTCGCGGCCCTGGCCGTGGCGGTGTCACCGTTCTGCACGAAGAGGTCCCAGCGGAAGCTGGTGGCGGCAACGCTGCGGCCATCCTCGCGCCAGCGGATGATGTGGCCATAAATGTTGTCCTCGCGGGGATTCGCGGCGTCCACCGGGGGACGCGCGGACCCGGCGGCGGTGCTGCCATCGGCGGCGTTCGCGGATGGCGTGCTGGTGCCGCGGCGGTTGTTGTTGGTGAGCGTGCAATACACCTCCACCTCGCGGAAGCCGCGGGTGCGCGGTCGCGCGCCGGTCCACTCGGGGCGATCCATCATCGTGGCGCCCACGGCATCGGCGGCCATGCGGGTCTTGATGAGGATCTTCGCCAGCACCTCAGCATCATCCGCACCGGCGAAATTCGGGTTGTCGCGCAGCGTCACGCCGTCGATGCCCAAGGTGCCCGGCAGCAGCGGAATCCACTGGCCGGTGAGGTCGGCGTTGAAGCGCGCCACGAAGAGGGTGCCCTTGTCCAGCAGCTCGCGGTTGCGGCGGTCGCTGGGATGGCGGAACCTGCCGGCGGACACGAACTTGTAGATGTACTCGTTGCGCTCGTCGTCGCCCATGTACAGGGCCAGGCGGTCATCCTCGTCGACCACATGCTGCGCGCTCTCGTGCTTGAAGCGTCCCAGGGCGGTGCGCTTCACTGGCGGGCTGTGGGGTTCGCGGGGATCGATCTCCACCACCCAGCCGAAGTGATGCGGCTCATTCGGGTTGGTGGTGACGTCGAAGCGCGGGTCGGTTTCATGCCAGCGGTAGCCGAAGCCGGCGGCCGCGATGCCGTAGCGACGGTTGAGTTTGCCGATCTCCGTGGCTGCGCTGGTATCGACGGCACCGGTGCCGCCGAAGTTGCCGTTCCAGTTCTCCTCGCAGGTCAGGAAGGTGCCCCAGGGCGTGAAGCCGTTGGCGCAGTTGTTGATGGTGCCGAAGGCCCAGCGGCCGTCGGTGGTGCCGCCCGTGGGCTCCGAGCCGTCCCTGCGGATCAGGAACTCCCGCGTCTGCATCAGGGGATGGCCGGCGGCAGGACCGGAGATCCGCATCGGCGTGTTCGCGGTGATGCGGCGGCCGAAGCGCGAGCGACGGTTGACCACCCAGCGCGCGCTCATCACGCGGCCCTTGCGGTCCTTCTCCACCACGCGCCGCGCCTCGACCACTGAGACGCCGTGTGCCGCCTGCGACTTGCGGGTCTTGGCGATGTTGTAGCCGCTGCCCACCTGTCCATCCGGATAGAGGATTTCCTCGTGGGTGTATTCGTTGTTGATGCACAGCAGGCCGGCGTCGGTGGGACCTTGCTCACCGCCCAGCGGGAAGAAGTGCATGCCATCGCAGTGCTCGCCGAACTGCAGCAGCTGGTCGAGCGCAGTCTCGGTGGCATCGCCGCGGAAGGCCTTGCCGCCCGGCATGATGGGATCTCCCCAGGCCACGAAGAGCTGCGCCGTGTAACCGGCCGGCACCGTGACTTTGTCGGCCAGCGGAGCAATGTGCGCGGGAACAGGCGCGAAGCCGATGCCCGGCTGGCCAAAGGGCGGACCGCGGTCCAGGCCATGGGCCTCCACCGTGCGGCTGAGGCCCGACAGTGTCAGGCCACCGGCGCTGGCCAGTGCGGCGGCGCCGATGCCGGTGTGCAGGAACTGGCGGCGCGAAGGATCGATGCGCTCGATCACCTGGTGGATGGATTCGTTCGACGACGGATTGATGGTCACGTCGTTCTTGGGGTGCGAATTGCCCTTCATGGATGGCTCCTGGCCGCGTTGTTGTCGGGAGGAACCGCAGCTTGGAGAACGAACGTGACGCGGACGTGACGCCCGCATGACAAGGCGGGTGCAGGTCAGGCGACCGGGGGAAGGACCATCCGTTGCATGAGGTGCTGCAGCGTGCCCGCGGGGTCAATGCACAGCCCGCTGTGCACGGCCGAGGTCTGGATGACGGTACTGCGTGGCGCCACCAGCCAGTGGAAGCGCTGCCGCGCGGGCAGCCGGCCGATGGGACCTGCGGCGGCATCACCGCGACACACCAGCGGGATCACCGCCAGATGCTGTTCCAGCTCGTCCACGTCCAGTGCCGGATCGATTGTGGCCAGCCGCGAGCGATCCACGTGCAGCGCTGCGGCGAGGAAATCCTGCGCCGGACAGGAGAGGATGACGCCCACGTTGAGGAACTCCTCGCGCTCCACGCGCGGCACCACGCGGATCACCGCGTAGTCATACGCGCAGGGCGTCGTGGGCACGTTGTGCCTCCATCGCGAATGCGCGCGGCGCGGCGAGCCGCTGCGTGAGGTAGGTGAAATAGTCGGCGCGCCTTGCCGCGCCGCCGGAGTCGGCCAGCAGCTCGGCAGGCACCGCATCGATGATGTCTTTCAGCACGCCTGGTGTGAGCTTCGCAGCCAGCTCACCATCCAGCTCGCCGATCCGGCTGGCCCGCGGCAGCAGCACATGATCCTTCACTCGCGCGAACGGATCGCGGCTGCGCCCCAGCGCCGTCTCCCAGTCATGGTGCACATACAGCGCAGCCCCATGATCGATCAGCCACAGCTTCCGGTGCCACACCAGTGTGTTCACATTCTTCGCCGTGCGATCCACATTCGAGCAGAACGCATCGAACCACACGATCTTCGACGCGAGCTCCGCCTCCGGCGGCCGCACCAGCGGATCAAACGTCACCGATCCCGGCAGGTAGTCCAGCGCCACGTTGGTCCCTACGCTTCCTTTGATCAGCGCCTGGATCTCCGGATCCGGCTCCGTCCGCGCGAGCTCCCCATCCACGCGCACCACGACCAGTTCGGGCACATCCAGCCCCAGCACCCTGCCGATCTCGCCAGCGATCAGTTCCGCAACCAGCGCCCGGGCCCCCTGCCCCGACCCCCGGAACTTGACCACATACAACCCCGCGTCATCCCCCTCCACAATCGCCGGCAATGACCCGCCCTCACGCAACGGCGTGACATACCGACGAGCCTCAACCCTCCGGAACTGCATCAGGGAATGATGCCTGCGCGCGGCCCCGCCGTCAGCGGCACCGTAATCATCGCAGGGCAGGTCAGGTATCGCAGGAAGTGGCGCCCCGGGAGCCAGCGTCGGGAGACTGTGCAGCCCCCCAGCCAAGCACGGCGCATTTCTGACCCGGGAAAATTCCAGCACGACGCTGGTAGCGCGGACGTGGTGAAGGGCTCTTCCCGCGCAAGTTCCGGCGCCAGGCCCCCTCAACTTCGATCTCTACCGTCGTGGCGCCGGCTGTCCGCAGC
>JALYWF010000099.1 GCA_030852845.1 Pseudomonadota bacterium | reverse complement strand
ACGCAGCCGGCGGAATGCTGCCAAGGATCACCCGGATGCCGTTGGCCGCGGCAATCTCCACCATGGATTCGATGTTGTTCTGGAAGTCGCGGGGGCGCACGGGACCATTGTTGCCGGCCACGTCGTTCGTTCCCGCCAGGATATGCACCACGGCCGGCCGCAGCGCCACCACATCGGCGCGGAACCGCAGCAGCATGTGCGCAGAGGTCTGCGCGCCGATTCCTCGGTTCACGATGCCGCCGGAAAAATATTCCGGGTCCGCCAGCAGCCAGTTCTCGGTGATCGAATCCCCGATGAACACCACGCGGGCGGATCCCGGCGGCAGCGCCGCGTTGGCCGCGCGATAGCGGCACAGGCCGGCCCAGTCGCTGCTGCCGCGGCGGCGCAGCTCTTGGTCATAGGCGGCGAAGGTTTCGTTCTTCATCAGCGATTCGAAGTCCGCCGGACCCAGGGTGCGAGGCTTCATGAAGAGATCGACAAGCACCTGCCGTGCCGCAGGTGGCATGGGCAAAGCGGCCGGACAGGGCTCTTCCACCATGCCCACCGGCGGTTGCGCGGCGCCTGCAACAGCCGGCGCCAGCAACAGCGCCCAGAGGAATGCACTGGCCATGCAGCGCGACTGGAATCGATTCACGATGGAACCCTCCTCGAATCAAGCGCATCGGCAGCCATCAGCAGTGCGCCGGAAATGGCCGAGTCACCATCCAGCCCCGGCGCGCGGATGAATGCATGCATCGCCGCTGCATCACGCAGGTGCGGCAGGTAACCGCCCAGCCACGCCAGCGTGGAGTCACGGATCTGCGGCAGCAGCGCCGCGTCGGAGACGACGCCGCCACCCACCACCAGCACCTCGGGCGAATGCAGCAGCGCGATGGCCGCGGCCAGCTGCCCGATGTAGCCGCCAATCATCGCGCGCCCGATGTGGGCGGGAGGCAAGGCAGATAGCGGCCTGCCCCAGCGCGCAAGGATGGCCGGCCCGCTGGCCAACCCCTCCAGGCAATCGCCGTGGAAGGGGCAAGTGCCGGCGAAGTCTCCGTCACGAGCATCGCGACGCACTGGCAGGTGGCCCATCTCCGCATGCAGGGCATGCGCACCGGCCACGGACGGTGCCACCGCGCCACCGATCCCGGTGCCCACCGTCACGTAGGCAAGCGAAGCAAACCCCTGTCCCGCGCCCAGGACAAGTTCGCCGCGCGCCGCAGCGCCGACGTCGGTGTCGAGCGAGACCGGAACCTGCAGGCGCTCGCGGAATGGACCCAGCACATCGACGCCCGACCATCCCGCCTTGGGCGTGGCCAGGAGACAGCCGAAATCGCCGGCATCCTTGCGCAACTGCAGCGGCCCGAAGCAGGCGATGCCCAGGGCCCGCACCGGTCCATGCCGGACGCCGGCGGCGTAGAAGAAACGCAGGCACTCACCGAGCGTGGTGCCTGCATCCGTGGTGGGTATGACGGCACGCTCCAGCACGGCTCCGGAGGCATGCCCCACGGCGCAGATGAACTTCGTGCCCCCGCCCTCGATGGCGCCGACCAGCGCCCCTCCCCTGCCTGACGCCACCCCGCCTCCAGCTCAGAACTGCTTCGACACGCGCACACCATACTCGCGTGGCGCGCCATAGAACTCATTGTTGCCGAACTGGCCGCCCACGTAGGTCTTGTCCGTGAGGTTGGTGCCAAAGGCTTCCACCCGCCAGTCCTCACGCTCCCAGGTGAGCTGGGCCGAGAGGATGCCACGCGAGGCCAGCCGGTCGGTCACCGGTGAATACAGCAGGTTGGTGTACTGGCTGCCGATGTAGGCGTAGTTCAGCCGCGGGCGCAGTGTGGAAGCGCCGAGAGCGATGAAATATTCCACGCCAGCGTTGAAGGTGAGCTTCGGGGAGTACAGCAGACGCCTTCCCGTAGCACTGGTCACGTAGGGGGCATAGTCGAAGCAGGTGGGCGGTACCTCCGGTGGCGCGCCCGGCGCGCACTGCGGCAGGTTCGTGCCCGGCGGCAATGCGCGCTGGTTGATGAACTCCACCCGGCTGAGTTCGGAATCCACAAATGCCACGCCCGCATCCAGGGCCCAGCGCGCGATCCTGGCCTGCATCTGCGCCTCGACGCCGAACACCCTGGCATTGGCGATGTTCGTGGTCTGCACCTGCCCCGACTCCGGGTTCAGCGCATCCAGCTGGAAGTCCTGGTAGTCGTTCCAGAAGGCACCCACCTGCGTGCGCACGCGCCCGTCCAGCAGTGTGGATTTCCAGCCGATCTCGTAGTCGATCACCGTCTCCGGATCAAACTCGCTGGTGGCCGAGTTGAAGCCACCTGGCTTGTAGCCACGCGCGACGAATCCATAGAACAGGTTGCCGTCGTCTGGCGTCCACTCCAGGCCCACCTTGCCGGTGGCGCGTCCATCATCGTGGGCGCCTTCCAGGTCTGCTACCTGCAATCCCGTGCCATTGAAGGGCGGAACAGGGATGCCGGCGCCGATCACGACCCCGCCTTCCTGCGTGACATCGAAGCTCGAATAGCGCGCACCGATGTTGAGCTTCAGTGCTGGATTCAGGAAGTAACCGACCTGCGCAAAGGCTCCCTTGCCGATCTTGCGATTGTGGATGTCGATGTCCGTCGGAAATCCATCCGAGAACTGGTCGATCACCACGTCGATGCGGTTGCGCTGGTAATAGAGGCCCGCGACCCAGTCGAAGGTTCCACCGGCTGGGGAAATCAGGTTGAACTCCTGGGTCCATAGGCGCTCGCGTACGTACTGGTCCTGGGTGCCACGCGGCAGGAGCGGATCTGGCGGATCCGATTGCACCGTTCCATCCGAGTCGTACAGGTTGAAGATGCGCTTGTTCTGGTAGCCACCCAGCGAGCGCAGGGTGATGCCGTTGCCGAACTGGTAACGCAGCTCCAGCGACGTCTGCCTGGGACGCTCGTCATTCCCGGTGGCGTCGTCATAGGTCAGCTCGAAGGGATCATCACTGCGCAAGGTCGCGTACTGTGTCGTCGGAATCGGACGGTACGCATAGCCGCCGGTGTCTCGCCGCGTGGATTCGAACTTCGCCAGCAGCGAGAAGGCCTCGGTGGGTTGCCACAGCAGGCCCACCCGGCCGGACATTTCCTCCAGCTCCCCTGCCTGGCTGCCGGCCGGACCCAGGTCGCGGTAGAAACTGTCGCGCTTGCGGAAGTTGCCGGCCACGCGCACGGCCAGCGTATCGCCCAAGGCAAGGTTGCCGGCCGCCTGCAGGCCCAGGCTGTCCTGGCTGCCGGCCATGAATTCGATGCGGCCATCCCGGCGACCCAGTTGCGGATTGCGCGTGTTGATGAAGATGGCGCCACCGGTGGAACTGGAGCCCACAAAGGTGCCCTGCGGACCGCGCAACACCTCGATGCCGCCGATGTCGTAGTAACCCGCGCTGGTGGCAATGGGCGGCTGGAACAGTCCATCCACGTAGGTGGCCACGCCAGCCGTGACCGCTGGCGAGCCGCTGGCCAGGCCGATGCCGCGGATATTCACCGAGCGCGTCAGCCCGGCATCGGTGATGGTGAGTGCCGGTGCGGCAAACTGCAGGTCATCCAGGCGCGAAACGGCCTTGTCATTCAGCTCCTCACCGCTCAGCGCAGTGACGGCGATCGCCACGGATTGCGCACTCTCGGTGCGGCGCTGCGCGGTGACGATGACTTCCTCCAGTTCCTCCTCTTCGGCTGCCGCTGCGGGCACCGAGGTTGCCGCGGCGCCGAGCGCCACCACGAACAGCCCATGTGCACGCCATTGCATTGCTCTGGTCATGACCCCTCCGACACTGGATTGTTGCGCTTTTCCGGTAGAAGATAGTCCCGCGATGCAAACGTTTGCAAGCCAGGCAATGGCTGCCTGTGCAAACGATTGTGCGTTTCGCTAGAGTGCCGCCAGATCCGAGGGGGGATTTCTCGTCATGACCAGCAACCTCGAAAACGCGCGGGGCGTGCGCCTGGCGCGCCTGCTCACCTGCCTGATGTTCTTCACCTTCGCGATGACCACCGACGCCGTGGGCAGCGTGATCCCGCGGGTGATCGAGGAATACCGCCTCAGCATGACCGCTGCCGGCGCCTTCCAGTACGCCACCATGCTGGGCATCGCGGTGGGTGCGCTGCTGCTGGGCTTCCTCGCCGACCGCATCGGCCGCCAGCGCACCATCATCCTCGGCCTGTGCCTGTATGGCGCCAGCTCGCTGCTGGTGGCCTTCAGCGACCAGTTCCCTGTGCTGGTGGCGCTGCTGGCGATCTCGGGCCTGGGCATCAGCGTGTTCAAGACCGCAGCGCTGGCCCTCATCGGCGACATCACGCCCTCCTCCCAGGCGCACACGCGCTTCATGAACAACGTGGAAGGCTGGTTCGCAGTGGGCGCCATCGTCGGTCCGGCAGTGGTGGCGTCGCTGATCACCGGTGGCGTGTCCTGGAAATGGTTGTATGCGGTGGCCGCGGCCATCTGCCTGGGACTGGTGGTGATGGCAGCGCGCGTGCCCAATCCCGCCCCGCGCACGCAGATCGAACGTGCCAGCCTTGCGCAGATGCTGGTGGTGATGAGGGATCCCCTGGCCCTGGGCTTTGCGCTGCTGGTGGCGCTCTATGTGGCGGTGGAAGTGGCCATCTACGTCTGGATGCCCACCTACCTCGAGGGCTACCAGGGAGCCCACGGCTGGCTGCAGGCCTGGGCACTGACATTGTTTTTTGTGCTGCGCGCCGCTGGCCGGTTCCTGGGCGCATGGGTGCTTGACCGCGTGCGCTGGAGCGTGGCGCTGGTGGTGATGAGCCTGCTGATCTTCCTGTGCTTTGGCGGCGCGCTGCTCGGTGGCCTCGCGCTGGGTGTGTGGCTGCTGCCACTGACGGGCCTGTTCATGTCCATCATTTACCCCACGCTCAATTCCAAGGCCATCAGCTGCTTCCCGCGGCACCAGCACGGCGCCGCGGCGGGCGTGATCCTGTTCTTCACAGCGCTGGCCGCGGCTGCGGGCCCGCTGGCCATGGGTGCGGTGAGTGATGCCTGGCAGACGCCGCGCGCCGGCTTCGTGCTGGCCACAGTGTTTGCGCTGCTGCTGTTGGCCGGGCTGGTGCTCAACTGGCTGCGCGATCCCGCGCAGTCGCGCCTCAAGGGTGCGGACGACGCCGCGCAGACGGCCTGATGCGCAACCAGGTCCAGCTGATCTGCTACGCCGACCGACTCGGCGGCACCTTGCGCGGCCTGCGGCAGCTGCTGGCAGGCCCATTGGCCGGCCTTTTCAGCGGCGTGCACATCCTGCCCTTCTTCCATCCCATCGACGGCTCGGATGCGGGCTTCGATCCCATCGACCACACCAAGGTGGATGAACGACTGGGCGACTGGGATGAGGTGCGCGCCCTGTCCCGCGACGTGGAAGTGATGGCCGACGTGATCGTCAATCACATCTCCAGCCGCTCTCCACAGTTCCTGGACTATTCGGTACACGGCGGGACAAGCCGCTACGACGGCCTCTTCCTCACGCTGGACAGCGTGTTCCCCGGTGGAGCCTCCGAGCAGGACCTGCTGGCCATCTACCGCCCGCGACCCGGACTGCCCTTCACGCCGATGACGCTGGCTGATGGCACGCGGCGCATCCTGTGGACCACCTTCACGCCCGAACAGATCGACATCGACGTCGCGCATCCGGAAGGCGCGCGTTATCTGGATGACATCCTGCGCATCTTCGCCGCCAGCGGCGTGAAGCTGATCCGCCTGGATGCGGTGGGTTACGCGGTGAAACGTGCCGGCACCAGCTGCTTCATGATGGAGGAGACCTTCGCCTTCATCCGCGAGTTCGCGGCGCGCGCCAGGGCGCTGGGCCTGGAGGTGCTGGTGGAGATCCATTCACACCATCAGATGCAGCTGCGCGTGGCCAGCCAGGTGGACTGGGTGTACGACTTCGCGCTGCCGCCGCTGGCGCTGCACGCCTTCTTCACCGGCACTGCGCGGTACCTGAAGGAATGGATCGGCATCCGGCCTGCCAACGCGCTCACTGTGCTCGACACGCATGACGGCATCGGCGTGATCGATATCGGCGCCGACAGCCATGACCCGGGCGGCCTGCCGGGACTGGTACCCGATGAGGACATCGATCTGCTGGTGCGGCAGATCCACACCAACAGCGGCGGGGAGAGCCTGCACGCCACCGGTGCTGCTGCCTCGAACCTCGACCTTTACCAGGTCAACTGCACCTTCTACGACGCCCTGGCCCGCGATGATGTGCGTTACCTGCTCTGCCGGGCCATCCAGTTCTTCCTGCCGGGCATACCGCAGGTGTACTACACGGGACTGCTTGCCGGGCACAACGACATGGCGCTGCTGGCCCGCACCGGTGTAGGGCGCGACATCAACCGCCACCACTACACGCGCGGGGAGATCGAGGCTGCGCAGTCACGCCCGGTGGTGGCGGACCTCTTCGCACTGATCCGCCTGCGCAACACGCATCCGGCCTTCCAGGGCAGCTTCGAGCTGCTGCCGGGAGAGGAGCAGGTGCTGGACCTCAGCTGGCGCAACGGCGACTTCCAGGCCCGGCTGCGGGTGGACCTGCGTTCTGCCGCGCACGAGCTCAGGCTGGGAGGCGCCCACAGCCTGCCGCAGTTTGCGCTGCTGAACGTCGCCGACCAGGGCGGCGGCAGCGCGCTGCTATAGTTGCCCATCATGCGAGGCAAGCGACGCGTCCACAGCAGGATGGCCGAGGTCGCGCGACGCGCGGGGGTTTCACTTTCCACCGTGTCGCGCGCACTCTCCGGCAGTCCGCTGATCTCGGAAAAGACCCGGCAGCTGGTGCGGGATGTAGCCCGGCAGCTGGATTATCGCGTCGATGCGGCCGGCAGCAGCCTGCGCACGGGACAGACGCGCACCATCGGTGTGGTGATTCCCCTGGCGCATGCGGCGCGGCAGAGTTTCTCCGATCCCTTCTTCCTCGAGATCCTCGGCGCCGTGGCCGATGAGCTTTCCGCCTGCGGCTACAACATGCTGCTCACGCGCGTCACCGAAGATCCCGCGCGATGGATCGGGGACCTGGCGCGCGGCCGGCGTGCCGATGGCGTGATCGTGATCGGCCAGAGCCTGCACCATGAATCGCTGAACCGCGTCGCGACCTCGGGCTTTCCGCTGGTGGTCTGGGGGGCGCGCCTGCCTGACCAGCGGTATGTCACCGTCGGCTCGGACAACGAGTCTGGCGGGCATGCCGCCACGGCGCACCTGGTTGCGCAGGGATGCAGGCGCATTGTCTTCCTCGGCGACCCCGCCGCACCGGAAGTGGGTGCGCGCCTGCAGGGTTACCTGCGTGCGCTGGAGGGCGCCGGCATCAAACGCCTGGCCGCGCTGGAGGTGCCCGTGCGCTTTGGCAGCGATGCCGCCTACCACGCGATCGCGTCGCTGGCCGGCGCCGGGGTGGAATTCGACGGCGTGGTGGCCTGTTCCGACGTGTTTGCCATCAGCGCCATGCGGGCACTGGCGGAGCGGGAACTGAAGGTGCCGGCGGATGTGGCCATTGCAGGCTTCGACGACATCCCCTTCTCCGCCTTCACCACGCCGCCGCTCACCACCATCCGCCAGAACTGCCACGCCGGCGCCCGCCTGCTGGTGGAAAACCTGCTGCGCGCCATCCGCCATGAGCCGGCCACCTCGGTGGTGATTCCCACCGAACTTGTGGTGCGGGCTTCCAGCCTGCGCGAGCAGCATCGAGCCCTGCCCTCGATACGCGGGCGACGCCCTGCCGCAGGACCAATGGCGCCAAGAACGACACGGTCGCGATCGGGTTGAGCGGGAATCGCATGACCACTGTGCCGCCCAACTTCACACGCCGGGATGCGCTGGGGTTCGGCAGTGGATTGGTTCTCGTCAGTGCACTGCCCCCGGTAGCTGTGGCGGCAGCGCAAGAGCCGGCTCCGCCCCCCGCCCTGCCAGTCCCTGAACACTGGCGCAGTGCGCCCCGCATTGCCCTATGGCCCGGCCCGCCGCCCGGCGCATCCACGTTCAGGCCTGCGACTCCACCGCAAGGCTGGCCCGATTCCCACCCGCGGGCGGTGGCCACGCCCGACCTGACCGTGTTCCGGCCGGAACGTCCCAATGGCCGCTCGGTGCTCGTGATGCCGGGTGGCGCTTA
>JALYWF010000064.1 GCA_030852845.1 Pseudomonadota bacterium | reverse complement strand
GGCAGCGGGCCGGTGTGCCGCACGCTCAGCCACGAGACACCGTCGTAGATGATCGGCGAGTTGACCGGCTGGAAGGCCAGGAACTGTCCGTCGGGCATCTGGAAATGCCGCCGTCCCTGCAGCCCCTGCGCGGTGTCGAGTGCGAACAGCCAGGGCTGGCCGTGCGGCTCCAGCGTGACCTGGTAGTCCACGCGATCGGAGAGGTATTCCACCACCAGGCGCGGTCCGGCGGCGACACCGCCCTGATTGCGCCAGGTATTGCCGTCGAAGTCGTGCAGCACCGGCCCGCGCCAGTAGCGCTGCGCGGGCGGCGGCACCGAATCATCGAAGCGCACGCGGAAGGCGATGGCATCGGAAACCGCAAGGTCGGAGATGCTGCCCGGACTCATCTCGTCCGACAGCCCGGTCTGCCCCTGGCCGCCGCCAGGCATGGACCACAGCGCGCCCGGCAGCCGTGGCACGAGCATGAAGGCCAGTACGGCGAAGGGCACCGCCACCAGCATGGCGCCGCCCGCACGCCTGAAGGACAGGCGCGCGGATCCGGCAGCCTGCGCACTGCCCATCGATGCGATCGCCGCCAGTGCCATCCAGGCCACGCAGAGGAACATCGGCAGGCGCCAGAGATCCTGCCGGTCCAGGCCCGCCGCCAACACCAGGATCAGCGCCACCACGGTGACCACCACGCCATCGCGATGGGTGCGGGTCTCCATCAGCTTCAGTGCGCCCATCCCCATCAGCAGTGCGCTGCCGGCCGCCACGCCGTTGATGGTGCCGAAGGTGAACAGCACAAAGGCCACCACGGCGACGGTGAGGGGCAAACGCAGCCAGCCGGGCAGCCGCCGAAGGTCTCCGCGCCAGCAGGCGAGGATGTTGATGGCGGCCACCGCCGTGCACCAGGGCGGAGCCCGGTCCACATGCAGCAGGCAGGCGGCGCCGAAAGCCAGCAGCATCAGTCGTGCCGGCGCGCCGGCAAGTGGCGGTGAGTTGCGGCTAGCCGGCTTGCCCATGCAGCGCCAGCCTTTCAAGGCATCTGGTCAGATGATCCCGGCCTTCACCGGAGAGGGGGGCGGCACCCGGCAGCCGCAGCACCCAGCCTTCGCCGCGGGCGGCGGCCTCCAGCACCCAGCGTGTCAGTTGCGAGAGGCGTGATTCCACATCCATGCCAGTGAGCATTTCAAAGTCGAATTCGCGGCGCTGTGCGCCGGCACCGTGGTACTCGCGCACCAGCAGCGGCTGGCCGCGGGCATAGGCTTTCCACGCCACCTGGCGCGGGGAGTCTCCGTCACGGAAGTCCCTCAGCCAGGCCAGCTCGTCCAGCCCCTGGTGCAGGCGGATGCTGCCGCTTTCCTGTTCCGGGCTTTCCGGCATGGGACGTGTCCCCACGGGTGCGGGATAGACCAGGGAGGAAATCTCGATCGACAGCCAGGTCCAGGTGCGGAACAGCCCGAATGGCGCGACGGATGACAGGTGTAGCGCCGGCGCATGCCAGCGGCCGCGGCGTGTGGCGGGGAGAGTCAATGAGATGCTGTCTGTGGCTTGGTGCGAGGTGAGTCCCGGCCCGGGCGTCGCGGCAGGCAGCGGGGAGGACTCCTCATCGGCCCGCAGCAACAGGTCTTCCGGGGCAGTCTTGCCGCTCACGGTGATGTGCAGCGTGAGGTTGTCTCCCGCATGCGCCGGCTGCACTTCAGCGGCCAGCAGCCTGAGGCCCGACAGCCCGCGCTGTGTCTGCACCATGGCCACCAGTGCAAAGCCGGTGAGCCAGAAGGTGAACAGCAGCGCCAGGCCGTTGCCGTAGTTCATGCCGGCGATGAACATCGTGGCCAGCAGCAGCGCGAAGGTCCATCCGGCCGGGGTGGGCAGGATGTACACACGCCGGGCCGCAAGCGTCAGTGGCAGGTCATCCCGGCCCTGGCGTTTCAATGCCCACTGGCGCAGGCGCGCCCGCAATCCGCGATGGCTCTGCCCGGACTGCATGGCGGCGGTCAGCGTGGCACAGGCACCGATTCGAGCACGGCGCGCACCAGCTTTTCGCGCGGCAGCGCGCCGCGGTCGGTGAAGCCGGCACGCGGCTCCAGCCTGTGCAGTGCCACGGCGGCCCAGACGGCCTGCACATCATCCGGCAGCACCGCGGCACGTCCATCGATCATGGCCCAGGCGCGCGCCGCGCGGACCAGGCCCTGGGCCGCACGCGGCGAGAGGCCCAGCCTCAGGTCAGTGCGCACCCGCGTGGCCGCCACCAGCTTCTGCACGTAGTCGATGATGGAATCGGCGACATGCAGGCCCGCAGCCTGGCGCTGCAGTTCGATGAGCATGGAAGGGTTGAGCGCCGGCCGTGCATCGGCGAGCAGTTCGCGGCGGTCGCGCTGCGCCAGCAGCGTGCGCTCATGCCGCGGATCCGGATAGCCCAGCTCGATGCGCATCAGGAAGCGGTCGAGCTGGGATTCGGGCAGGGCATAGGTGCCGAGCTGTTCGTGGGGGTTCTGCGTGGCCACCACGAAGAAGGGTTCGGGCAGGGGATGCGTGATGCCATCGATGCTTACCTGGCGCTCTTCCATGGCCTCCAGCAGCGCGCTCTGCGTGCGCGGGCTGGCGCGGTTCACCTCATCGGCCAGCAGCAGTTGCGTGAACACGGGACCGGGGCGGAACTCGAACTTCTGCGTGGCGCGGTCGAACACCGAGACGCCGAGGATGTCGGCCGGCAGCAGGTCGCTGGTGAACTGCACACGTTGCCAGGACAGGCCCAGCACCTGCGCCAGGGCGTGGGCAAGGGTGGTCTTCCCGACCCCGGGAACGTCTTCGATCAGCAGGTGGCCGCGGGCGAGGAGGCAGGAGAGGGCCAGCCGCAGCGCCTGGGCCTTGCCGAGGATGATGCCATCGAGGGTCGCCAGTGCCGCCGTCAGCGCCGTCATCCGGGTTTTCGCACTCCCTGCTTCAGTGTCTGACCAGACCCTGCACGATTTCGATCTGCCGCGCGAGGCTTGCGTTCACCTTTTCGAACTGCGCGATGCGCTCCTGCTCGGTGGCGACCACCTCGGGCGGGGCATTGCGCACGAAGTTGGGGTTGTCGAGCTTGGCGCGGGCCTTGCCGATCTCCTGCTGGTTCTTCTCCTGCTTGCGGCGCAGGCGCGCCAGCTCGGCCGCAGGGTCGATCAGCCCTTCCATGGGTACCAGCAGGGTGAGGTTGCCCGCCACCGCCGCGGCACTGGGTGGTGCGGCTTCGCCGGCGGCCAGCACGCGCACCGGATCAATGCCTGCCAGGCGGCCCAGCAGGCTGGCGTAGCTGGTGAAGCGTTCGACATCGGTGCCGCCGGCGCCCTGCGCCAGCGGCGCGAGGCGACGCGCCGGGCTGATGTCCATCTCGCCACGGATCTGCCGGATGCCGAGGATCACCGCTTTCATCCAGTCAACGTCGGCCGCCGCGATGGCGTCGGCCGCGAAATCACCGGCGGCAGGCCACGGCGCATGCATGATGGTGTGGCCGGTCACGCCGGCCACCGGTGCCACGCGCCGCCAGATCTCCTCGGTGATGAAGGGCATCACCGGATGCAGGGCGCGCAGCAATGCCTCAAGCACCGTCAGCAGTGTGCGGCGTGTGGCCGCCGCCTGCGCTACATCTTCTCCCTGCAGCAGCGGCTTGGTGAGCTCCAGGTACCAGTCGCAGTACTCATGCCAGGTGAACTCGTACAGCGCGGTGGTGGCGAGGTCGAAGCGGTAGGCGGCGAATCCCTCGTCGGTGCGGGCAATGGCCTCGCCGAGCCGCGAGACGATCCAGCGGTCCACGACATGGCTGCTCTTCGTGCCCGCCGGCGCCACGTCCTTGCCCTCGCAGGACATCAGCACGAAACGCGCGGCATTCCAGAGCTTGTTGCAGAAATTGCGGTAACCGGCCACGCGACCCAGCTCGAAGCGGATGTCGCGGCTCTGCGTGGCCAGCGCTGCGAAGGTGAAGCGCAGCGCGTCGGTGCCATGGGCCTCGATGCCCTGCGGGAACTGCCTGCGCGTGGCCTTCTCTATGGACGGGGCCAGGTGCGGCTGCATCAGGCCGGTGGTGCGCTTCTTCACCAGATCCTCGAGCGTGATGCCATCGACGATGTCGAGCGGGTCGATGACATTGCCCTTGGACTTGGACATCTTCTGGCCTTCGCCGTCGCGCACCAGGCCGTGCACATAGACCTCGCGGAAAGGCACGTCGCCCATGAACTTCAGGCCGAACATGATCATGCGCGCGACCCAGAAGAAGATGATGTCGAAGCCGGTGACCAGCACGTTGCCGGGATAGAACTTCGCCAGTTCCGGGGTTTTCTCCGGCCAGCCCAGCGTGGAGAAGGGCCACAGCGCCGAGGAGAACCAGGTGTCGAGCACGTCCTGGTCCTGCGACAGGGTGACATCGCGGCCGTGGCGGGCGCGCGCCTGTGCCAGCGCGGCGGCCTCATCGCGCGCCACGTAGCAATTGCCGGCTTCGTCATACCAGGCCGGGATGCGGTGGCCCCACCACAGCTGGCGGCTGATGCACCAGTCGTGGATGTTGCGCATCCACTCGAAGTAGGTCTTCGACCAGTTCTCGGGCACGAAGCGGATGCGCCCGGACTCCACGGCCGCGATGGCCGGCCCGGCCAGCGGTGCGATGCGCACGTACCACTGGTCGGTGAGCAGCGGCTCGAGCACGGCGCCGCTGCGGTCGCCGCGCGGCACCTTCAGCTTGTGCGGTTCGATGCGTTCGACGAGGCCCGCCTGTGTGAGCAGTTCCAGCACGCGTTCGCGCGCCTGCTCGCGCGGCAGGCCGCGCAGGGGTCCGGGCACGTTATCGTTGAGGCGTGTATCGGGCGTGAAGATATTCAGCAGGGGCAGGTTGTGCCGCGCGCCCACCTCGTTGTCGGTGAAGTCGTGGGCGGGAGTGATCTTCACGCAGCCGGAGCCAAACTCGCGGTCGACGAAATCGTCGCCGATGACCGGAATCAGGCGGTCGGCGATGGGCAGGCGCACGCGCTTGCCGATGAGTGCGCGGTAACGTTCATCCTCGGGATGCACGGCCACTGCGGCATCACCCAGCAGCGTCTCCGGGCGGGTGGTGGCCACGACCAGGTGGCCGCTGCCGTCCTCCAGCGGGTAGCGCAGGTGCCAGAGCTTGCCGTCCTCTTCGGAGGGCAGCACCTCGAGGTCCGAAAGCGCCGTGAGCAGCACCGGGTCCCAGTTCACCAGACGCTTGCCGCGGTAGATCAATCCTTCTTCGTGCAATCGCACGAACACCTCGGTGACGGCGGCCGACAGGCCCTCGTCCATGGTGAAACGCTCGCGCGTCCAGTCCACCGATGCGCCAAGGCGGCGCAGCTGCTGGGCAATGGTGCCGCCGGATTGCGCCTTCCATTCCCACACGCGCTGCACGAAGGCCTCGCGGCCCAGGTCGCGGCGGTTGATGCCGGCCGCATTGAGCTGTCGTTCGACCACCATCTGGGTGGCAATGCCCGCATGGTCCGTGCCCATCTGCCACAGCGTCGCATCGCTGCGCATGCGATGGTGGCGGATGAGCGCATCCATTACAGTGTCCTGGAAGGCATGACCCATGTGCAGCGTGCCGGTGACGTTCGGCGGCGGGATCATGATGCAGTAGGGCGTGCCGTCGCCCTGGGGCGCGAAATAGCCGGCGGCCTCCCATTCGCGGTACAGGCGCTGTTCGATGCTCGCGGGTTCGTAGGCCTTTTCCATCTCAGTCTTCATCGGTCACTGCAATGTGTTGGGGTGTGGATCCGGCTTCGCGGTAGAACCGGAAGCGTGCCCGGCCGGCTTCGCGGCAGGCCGCGTCGCCATCGAGCACTTCCAGGATGCGCGCGAAGCCCAGCGCCTCGGTGGAGGGAGCATCGCGCAGGTTGACCAGCGTGGTGAATCCGCCGGCCGCCACGGTGCTGCCCAGGGCCTCGCCGCTGAACAGCTGCACCGGTGCCTCGCTGCCTTCCGCGAGGGCGAGCGGCTCATGCGGCACGAAGGCACCGTCCCTGAAGGTCCACAGCAGCTGGTCGAAGCGCTCGGCGGCGCCGGGGTCCTCCAGCCAGACCAGCACCCGGTCCCCGGCGAGGTAAGCCTGTTCGATGAGCTTGCAGGCATGGCGGAAGCGGGCGCCGCCGCCCGCGGCATTCAGGGTGTGGAAACGGATGTCCGCCATGCCCGCACGGACTAGCCCTTGTAGGCGCCGGCCCGATGGATAAGGAAGTCTGCCAGCAGCGGCACCGGGCGCCCCGTGCCGCCCTTCTGCGCACCGGAGTTCCAGGCCGTACCCGCGATGTCCAGGTGCGCCCACTTCATGCCGGTGGTGAAGCGGCCGAGGAAGGCGCCGGCGGTGATGGCGCCGCCGTCGCGGCCACCCACATTGGCGATGTCGGCGAAGTTGCTGCGCAGCTGCTCGGCATATTCCTCGGTGAGCGGCAACTGCCACGCGCGGTCGCTGGCGCGCGTGCCGGCGGACACCAGCTCACGGGCGAGGGCGTCGTCATTGCCCATCACACCTGTGTGGTGATGGCCAAGCGCGACCACGCAGGCGCCGGTGAGGGTGGCGATGTCGATCACGGCCTCCGGCTCGAAGCGCCGCGCGTAATGCAGCGCGTCGCAGAGGATCAGCCGGCCCTCCGCATCAGTGTTGAGGATCTCCACGGTCTTGCCGGCCGCGCTGGTGACGATGTCACCCGGCTTGGTGGCGCGGCTGCCCGGCATGTTCTCCACCGCCGCGATCACGCCGACCACATTGATGCGCAGCTTCAGTTGCGCCGCCACCAGCAGCGTGGCCAGCACGCTGCCTGCGCCGCACATGTCGTATTTCATCTCATCCATGGCGGCGGGATCTTTCAGCGAGATGCCGCCCGTGTCGAAGGTGACGCCCTTGCCCACCAGCACCACCGGCCGCGACCTGGCAGCGCCGCCGCGGTATTCGACCACTATGAAGCGGGGTGGCTCGGCACTGCCGCGCGCGACCGAGAGCAGGCAGCCCATCTTCAGGCGGCGGATGGCTGGCTCGTCGAGCACGCGCACCTTCAGTTCGCGGTGATCGCGTGCCATCTCTTTGGCCTGCTGGGCGAGATAGCGTGGCGTGCACACATTGCCGGGCAGGTTGCCCAGGTCGCGCAGCAGTGCCTGGCCGGCGGCCACGGCGCTGCCATGGTCGAAGCCGCGCTGCGTTTCGCGCCGCGCCGTGGCGGCGAGGCCGGCAAGGGTGACGCGCTTGAGTGCGGGGCGGGGCGGCTTGCGTGCCGTCTTGAAATCATTGACGCGGTACAGGGCGACACCTGTGAGGTCGGCCACGGCGCGGCCCTGGTAGTAGGCGTCGACCGCGTCGGTCTCGGGCTGTGCGATGGCAATGGCCAGCTGCGCGGAACGGGTCTTGAGGCTGGCGGCCAGCGCCGCGCTGACCGCCTTGCGCCAGCCGCGCTGACGGAAATCGGCGTGCTTGCCCAGACCCACCACCAGCAGCCGCCGGGCGCGGATTCCGGCAGGGGCCAGCAGCAGCTGTGTCTCGCCCATGCGAGTGGGCAGGTCGCCTGCAGCACGCAGCTTGCGCAGCAGTCCGCCGGTGGCGCGATCCAGCGCCTGCACGCTGCCGGTGAATGCATCATCCTCGAACAGGCCTATGGCGAGGCAGTCGGTGGAAACCTGGGCAATCTGCTGTTCGCTGGTATCGAACTGCACCATCTTGGCTGGACTCCGCGGCACTTCTGGCCTGCCTGATTCGATGGGTTAGAGTGTAGCCCAATGCGCGTCCTGGATCGGTACATCGTGCTCGCCCTGGCCCGGTACACCGTACTTTCCCTGGGTGTGCTGCTGGTGCTGATGGCGGTGTTCCTGTTCGTCAACGAGCAGGGCTGGGTAGGTCCGGGAAGTTATGGACAATGGCAGGCGCTGCGCTATGTGTCGCTGCAGCTGCCGGCCACCGCCCTGCAATTCCTGCCGGTGGCGGCGCTGCTCGGTGCATTGCTGGGCCTGGGACAACTGGCGCGTGGCAGCGAGTTCACGGTGATGCGTGCCGCAGGCGTGTCGATCGCGCGCATCGCCGGATCAGTGGCGCCGCCCGGGCGCGCCCTGCCGCCGGCGGCAGCGGCCGTCGCGGAATGCGCCGCGCCACCGCGGGCA
>JALYWF010000063.1 GCA_030852845.1 Pseudomonadota bacterium | reverse complement strand
AGAACACCACGGTGCCCTGAATCGCCGCAGCAGGCGCAGCGCCTGCCCCCTGGGCCTGACGCTGGATCTCCATCATGCGGTTGCTCGCCCGGTTCATGGCCAATTGTTGTTCCAGCGAGGCTTGCAGCGCTTCCACCTGCCGCGCGTTGAGATGCGGCCTTGCAGCCTCGACCAGACGCCGGTTGCTCTCGGCCTGCGCCCGGAGCCGTTCCTCCTGCACGCGCTGCTGGTCAGCAGGGCTTATCGGCCCGGTGCCCAGCAAGCGGCGAAGGTCGTCTGATTGCCGCTTCTGCTCGGCTGCATACGCGGCAATCAAGGGGCGGGACTGGTCAGAGGTGATTGGAACGCCTGCACTTTCAAGATTCCGTCCCAGCTGGGCCACTTGCTGGCGCGGACCCAGCGTCTGCTGGTATTCCTGCCACTGGGCATAACGAACACCGCCAAGCTCGGTCTGCAGCTTCTGCTCCTGCTGGCGTATCAACTCCTGGCGATTGCGGTTGGCCTCCTCCAATGCGGCCCTGTTCGCCGTTCCGTCGGCACTGAGTGAAACGGACGCTGTGACGCCGGTCAGATCCAGCTGGTTCTCTGCCAGCAGATCGAACAGACGTTCAGCTTCTTCGGTACTGAGGCCAAGTTCTTCAGTGAGCCCCGGGTATCTCTGTGGGAGGTTGAGCCGCGCCTGCATCAGGGCTGCCTTGCGATATTCAGGATCCTTCAGCAATTCGCCACGGTTCAGGATCAGCCGCTGAACGTCTAATGCGGGCGGCACCGTATTGCCGGCAGGGGCTGCTGGCGCTGTCCGGGATGCCGTCTCCGGTGCCGGTGCCATCGCCAGGGCCTGCCGCTGCGATGGAGCACCTTCGGCAGTAGTGAAGGCGGGGGCGCCTGCCCGAAGCGCGCCCACATCAGAGCGCAACTGCGCGGTGAGCTCCCGCTCCGCGCGTAACTCCCGCCACAGATGCACTGAAACGACGCCACCCACCAGCGCCAGGCCGGCACAGACCAGAGCGAGACTCCGCATGGCAACCCCCGTATTCCGTTCTTGTTCGAAGGAAGGACCGGACGCCGACCAAAACAGCGTAATCGCCACCCTAGGGTGGGTCAACGCGCACCCGCAGCTACCTGCGAAGAGCGCTCAGTCCCGGCCCAGCAACGTCCAGGTCTCGATGGCCGACTCCCTGGTCACCTGGTTCCCGGCCAACGTCAGGATGCGCACGCGTTCCAGTTCCACCATGGCCCCGGCAGGCAGCTGCACATTCTCTATGCCCTGCCCGGCGTATCGGAACCGCGCGACGAATTCATCAATGACCTTGTCGTCATTCCCGCTGCGCCGCACACGTGTGAAGGCCAGCGCCTGCATGGCCGCTTGTCGGCCTCGTAACTGGCGCGGAAGCCCTCGATCAGTGCGAGCGGAAAATCCAGCCTCAGCGGGAACGAGCTGTCATGGGAATCCTGCATGCCGGCAGTATCGGGGCGCCCGGGCAACCCGGTCATGCGCCCAAAGAGCCATCGTCAGGCGCGCATCGCCTTGCGGAACCAGTCGGCCGCCTGGGTGGCCACGGTGGCGGCCAGCCCGAAGGTGGTGCGATTCATGTTGTTCAGTACTTCCTTGATGGCCTTGGCGATGCCGTGGCCCGATGGAAGGCATTGTCTGGATTGCAACCGGCCGGCTCATCGCTCCGAGGGTGCAGGGGATGAATGGCGGAGAGCCATGGGGACGTGGTCGAAGGAGCCATTGCCCGTGGCTCCGGGGTGCTTCAGTGCTGTGCCCGTGCCCGCAGCGTCTCCAGCGCCTCGATCGCGGCGCGCACCCGGGAGGGCAACAGCCGTCCTGAGGGATGCACGATGTTGATCGGCAGCGGTGGCGGCTTGAACGAGGGAAGCAACTCCACGAGGTGACCGCTGGCGATGGGCCCTGCAACCAGGTAATCCGGCACCTGGCAGATGCCTATCCCCAGCAGCAGTGCCTCGAGCAGGCCATTGGTCTCGCTGATGCGGGCCTTTGGCCGCGGCTGGATATCCACACTGGAACCACGCTGGCGAAACTGCCACGGCCGGTCAGGCCCGTGTTGGGCAGGCGGAACACGATGGCGTCGTGGCCTTCGAGGTCTTCAAGCCTGCGCGGCGTGCCACGCCGCGCGAGATATTCCGCGCTGGCGCACAGCACCAGGTGCTGCCACCCCACCCTGCGCGCCACGAGGCTGGAGTCGGACAGGCGGGCAATGCGCACCGAGAGGTCGATGCGGTCGCGCACCAGGTCGGTGAAGCTGTCGGAAAGGCGCAGGTCGAGCACCAGCTGCGGGTAGCGGGCCTGCAGCCGCGCCAGCACCGGCATCACGAAGTGGCGGCCGTAGTACACCGGCATGTCGATGCGCAGTTGTCCCGCCGGTTCGGCGGCGGCGCCGGATGCTTCCGCCTGCAACTCCGCCAGCTCCAGCAGCACGCGCTGGCAGCGCTGGAACAGCCGCTCACCGTCCGGAGTGAGCCGCACCTGTCGCGTGGTGCGATGGAAGAGCTTGACCCCCAGCGAATGCTCGAGCCGGGCCACGGGCTTGGCCAACGTGGAAGGGGCAACGCCGGTCTCCCGGGCCGCGGCCGCGAAGCCGCCATGGCGGGCCGTGTCGGCGAAGGCAATCAGCGGCTGCAATCCCTGCATGAGCCTGATTTTCAATTAAGGACATTCTGTCGTCAATGTAGAGCCATTACGTATCTTTCTTCCGAATCACTCCGGACCACAGAATCCGCCGCCACAAGCAACCCGGCTGGAGGAAAGGAATGAACGCCATCTCAGGATCCATTGCGGCTGCACCGCGGCTGTACCGCGCCATCACGGACAGACAGGTATTCGTTATCACTGCGGCATTGTTCGTGGTGCTGACACTCGCGGGGTTCATCCCCTCCTCGCTGGCGAAGATCGGCGCCGTCCAGGCTGGTCAGCGACCGCCCTTCCCCGCGGTGCTGCACGTACATGCGGTCACCATGGGCCTGTGGCTGCTGTTGCTGCTGGCGCAGTCGGGACTGGCTGCTGCCGGCCGGCGCGCTGCCCGCCGGATGCTCGGCATCGCTGGCGCGGTACTGCTGCCCGTTATCGTCATCACCGGTGTGCTGCTCATCGACGCTACCTGGAAGCAGCTCTGGAATCCGGCCACCGCTGCTGCCATGCCGGAGCCGGTGCTCACCGAGACGCGCACCTTCGTGAGCAACATCATGCTGCTGCAAGCGAGGGCACTGATCGCCTTTCCGTTATTCGTGGTGTGGGCCCTGCTGATCCGCCGCAGCGATGTGGATGCCCATCGGCGGCTGATGCTGCTGGGCACCGCCGTACCCGTGCTCGCCGGGCTCGACCGCCTGTCCGAAGCGCTGGGCTGGACGACGATGCCGGCCAGCCCAATTTCGATGGATATCTGGCTGCTGGCCAGCGTCCTGCCGATCCTGGTGGCCGATCTCGCTCGCGGTCGCGGCCTGCACTTCACCACCAAGGTGTGGCTGGCGGTCAACGTGGTAATGGCCGCTTTGGTGAACCTGCTGTGGAACTCACCCTGGTGGCTGGAGACTGCGCCACGGCTTGTGGGGGTGGCCTGAAGTAGCGGCGATTCCGGCCATGTGCTATCTGTTGCGCCGATACTGACGAGAGCCAGACGCAGGGTTCAACGCGTACTGGCCGGAAGCAACAGATAGCACAGCTGACTTCATCTGCCGGGAGGGACCATGGCATGAAGATCTTGTCGGCCATACTGGGAATCGCACTGGTAGCCGTGAGTGGCATTGCGATCCACCTGTCGCGCGAGGTTGACGCGGGGCGGCAGAAAATCGCCGCGTTTGAAGCGCGGCTTGTGGAACTCCAGGGTTCCGGGGCGCCCGCGGCCAGGGCGAATGCCCAGGTTCAGAGGTCTGCGGACTCAGCAGAACAGCAACCGCGTGCGGCCGAGCAGTCACCACCGCCACCTGCGGCCAGCGTGTTGCTCAACGCAGCGACGCTGCGCGCACAGATGTCGAGTCCCGAAGCAATGGCGCGCCGCAAAGAGAGCAACCGGTATCTGATACGCACCTCCCATCCCGGCGTCGAAGAAGCCCTTGGTCTTGCACCTGCTGAACTGGAGAAGTTGCTGGAACTGCTCTCAGCGCAGCAAGACAGGAGCAGTGAGATTTTTGAAAAGGCGAGGGAGCAAGGCAACCAGGCCGCCTCCCAGGCCACCGTGGCAGCTGGTCTTGATGAACACAGGCGCGCGAGCGAAGCCGAACTGCAGGAACTGCTGGGCGCCAAGTACCCGCAGTGGCAGGACTACCAGCAGACGCGCAGCGCCTGGACCCAGGGCAGAGACCTCCGCGCCGTGCTGGAAGCAGCAGGCACCCCCTTCACTCCCACCCAGGAACGCGCGCTGATCAGCGCCCTCGCGGCTGAGCAGCGCAGCTTCAACCAGACGAGTGGGGTGCCGGGCCAATCCCTCGTGCTGAACTCACCGGAGCGCCAGCGCCGCCGGCTGGATGCAGCTGCGCCGCACCTGTCTCCGCAGCAGCTCGAAAGCTATCGGGAGATGATGGAAAGGGCAGCGGCGCAGCAAAGGATACTTATGCCAACTCCGCCGGATCCTGCCAGCAGTCCCAGTCCCCGCTAGCAAGGAACCTTTTCCGAACCAGCAACATCAGTTCTCCGGGTGACCAGACCGGCGTGGGACCAGCTGGTCAGAACCGCGCCAACATCCGCATCACCTGCCCGTCACGAAAGACCAGCACGCCGACATCCTGGTTCCGCGGCTGAACATCCAGCACCTCCAGGAGCTGCGGCCCTGAGGTGATCGCCTTTCCGCCGACTTCGAGCAGGATGTCACCTTCCCTGATTCCCGCCTGATGCGCAGGTCCGCCAGTCGCGATGTTCGTAACGATGAGCTTGCCGACCAGGTCAGCCGGAACGCCCTGACCTGCCTTCACGTAGTCCGAGCCCAGACCGAGCCGCGGCGGCGCAGGCGTCGAGGCAGCCACCACGCCGGACTGATCGCCAGCACGCCGCCGCGGTCCGCCACTCAGCAGGCTGGCGGCAAGCTCCCTCACTTGAGGCCGGGGACTTTCCTCAGCAACCTTCTGCAGTGTCGCCCGCACCTTGGGGTCTTCGGTACGGGTGCTCAACACCTCGATGGCCCAGCTCGGGTCATACCACGAGTCGCTGGCAGTGAGCTCGGCGAGAAGCAAGTCAGTGACGGCCGGATGCTTCAACTGCGCAAGCTCGCTCACCAATGTCATCGACGCCCTCGCGTAGGCAGCGGACTCCCTGGCGGCTTTCGGAATGACTTCCGACAACGCGCGGACGGCAGCGTCGTCCAGCGTTCGCAGGATTCTTCCGTCGGCGCTGTATATGCCGTAGTTGCGGGTCGTCTGCAGGCCGTAGGCATAGAAGAATGCCTCGATGCGTTCCTGCGCGGGCAGCTGCGCATTCTTCAGTGAAGAGATGACGTACTCCGTCCACACGGACTCGGTACCCAGGGCACGCTGCGCCAGTGCGCGGATCATGGGCTTGCGATCCTCGGCAGCGGCCACCTGAAATGCCGCGCGCACATCCCCATCAGCGGCAAATCCTGCCGCCAGCGTTGCGAGAGCCTGTACCCGGGTGTCATCGTCCTGGTCGCCTTGCAATGCCAACACAAGTGGCGACACCAGTTGCGGGTCCGTGCTGCCGCGCAATGTGTTCCAGACCTGGGCACGCGTTGCCGGATCGGGTGCGGACGAGGCGAGCTGAATGGCGGCGCGCACCACCGCCGGATCACGCAAACCTGCCGGAAAGTCACGCAGCCCCACCTGGCCGGAGGATCTGCCAAGGGTCGCCAGATCCGCCAGTGCCTGCAGGCGTTCCGTCGAATCCAGTTTCGAATCGGCGAGCCGTTCCTCCAGCCGACGCTGGAGCTGCGGATCAGGCGGAAATACCCGCGTGCGCAGTGTGGAGAGCAACACTGCTGCCACACCCTCCGGGTCCTTGCAGGGATGAGTGCTTGCCAGCACATCTGTCATCGGCGGTGTTGAGCATCCTGGCGAGGCAGATCCAGGCACGCTGGTGTGCAATCTCCCACTTTGCCGACCAGACCGAAACGACGTCGCTACGAGTCTCAGGGCGTAGTCGTCTCCCTGGATGCCCGGATTGGCAGAGCCGGTAAGCGCGAGCCGGTAGTCGGGGATCTCTGCAGTCGCGTCGTCCTCGGCCGGCATGTGCAGGATTGTCGCGCCGGGCACGGAACGCAATCTGCTGACCAGGAGCGCATAGGCCGACTCGATTGCAGCCTTGCGAGCCGGATCAGCCACCTCGCTTTCCAATGGCATCACCTGCACGGTAAATGGCCTGGCCTTGGCATTCGCGGGTTCCGGCACATTGGCAGACTTCACCGGTACAAGCTCAACTGCAGCTTCGGGCGAGGCGTCGGCAACTAGATCTGTTGG
This sequence comes from Pseudomonadota bacterium, assembly GCA_030852845.1. Lineage (GTDB taxonomy): Bacteria > Pseudomonadota > Gammaproteobacteria > Steroidobacterales > Steroidobacteraceae > ZC4RG30. Next base: position 19,701 of record JALYWF010000063.1, on the reverse strand, counting down.
CAGTGGCTGGTCTTCTTCTGGCGCAGCGTGAACCATCGTGACCGGCGTCGGCGGATCCGACAATCGAAAGGCCAACATTGCAGCGGCGGCGCCAATTGCCAGCGCCGAGCCAACAAGAATCCATCGGCCGGGGAGCCGGCTTGCCGGATCCCCGGCGAGCCGCGCCATCACCGCAGCCCGCATCCGCGGGTCTGGCCTCGTTGGCGCCAGCGCCACGCGCAACTGCTGTTCAAGCTCCATGGACATCTCCAATGCATTGGGTCCGCAGCCATTCCAGCGAACGGCGCAGATGACTCTTGACCGTGTTCACTGACATTCCCAGCAGATTGGCAATCTGTGCTGGACCAAGGTCCTCCTGGAAGCGCAGCAAGACCACGACGCGAGCCTCCGGCGCCAGTTCCAGCAGAAGCTGGCGCAAGTGCGAGCTGGCAAGGGGATCCGAACCGCTTTCCGGTGCAGCAGCCTCAGCCGCGTCGGGGTTCGACTCGATGGCTACGAGCCGGGGTCGTCGCCGCTGGTCCCGCAGGCGATTCAGACAGCGATTGGTAGTCGTGCGCAGCAGCCAGCGTTGCAGATGCCCAGGGTCGGAAATCCGGCCCAGTGCGCGGTGCAACTGGACGAAGACGTCCTGCGTCAACTCCTCGGCATCGGAACGGCTGCCAGTGAATCGCAGCGCGATGCTGAAGACCCGCGACTCATGCTCGCGCATCAGCCCTTCGAAGGCCGCGAGCTCACCGCGCTGGGCCCGCTGCAGGCTGCCCGGCTCGGGGGCTGCCCTCGGGGTATTGCCGTTCAGGGGCATGGCGGAGCGACTAGTGTCCATGATCCATATAACACCGGGAAGCTTCTCCCCGGGTGCAGCTGGCCCCGTGCAAAAAATGACTCACTGTCGCCCGGGATGAGACCTCGCCGGGATAAGCCCGCTCACATCCCACACCACCGCCAGCTCGTCGAAGGCCTTCTGGTTCAGAGGATCGGCCTGGCACCATTCCAGCCACGCCTCCACAACGCCGTCGTCGCCTGCTTCCTCATACAGCCGCTGCAGCCAGAGCGCGGTCTGCTCCAGGCGGCGCAGCCGTTGCGTCGCTGCGCCCTCACCCGCGGCCAACCGCAGGAAGTCCCTGCGTGTGGCATCAGACACCGTTCCCAGCTCTGCATACAGGCTCTGCATGCGATCGAATGTATCCAGGTTGTGCGGATCGGCATGGCTCCATTCCAGCCAGCCATCCACCTCAGCCTGCAGCACCTTCTCACCCTGCAGGCGCATCAACCAGTCGGCGGCTTCGAGGTAAGTCATTGGTCCATCCCTGCCCGGCACGCAGCCAGGCCCTGAGCGACATACAGTCTGACCATGCGATCTCTGAGCTTGAGCCTGGCGTCGATGCGTGCCGTGCTCTGCCCACCAAACACATGCCAGACGAAGGCGCGCCGGACATTCGTCGGCAGGTCCAGTAGCGCGGCACGCACCGCTTCCAGTTGCTGCTCGGCAATGGCGGTGCGGTCCGGCATCCGTTCATCCACCAGGGACTCGGGCGATGCGGGAGCCTCTGTCGCCTGCCGCGCCGCACGTTCGCGCAAGCGGTCGACAGCGAGGTTGGCGGCGACCTTGAAGAGGTAGGCACGCAGAAAGCTGACGGCGCCGTGGTTGTCCAGCTGAAACATTCGCACGTAGGCTTCCTGCGCGACATCGCGGGCCTCCTGCTCTGAGCGCAGGCGTGCCGTGAGGAAGGTCACCAGGCTGCGGTTGTGCTCCTCAAAAAGGCGTTTGACGGCTGTGACATGGCCATCATCTTTTGGCGCGCCACCACCCGGGCCGCCGGTCTTGCCGCTCGCTGGACAAATGTATTGCTCCGTTCCCTGGAGGCACGGAGCACTCTCCCTGCTTTCAGCATAGACGCAGAAAACAGGGAGCCGCGGAAATGGAGCTACTTACCGATGGTCCGCAACAGATCCGCCTTGGTCTGCCGTGTCGTGGAATTGTGGATCGACACGTAAGTGTCGAAGTCCAGTCCAAGCCGGTCCACATGCTGTGCCAGCGACTTCGTGAAAGGATTCGCCGCCTGCCCGGCCGTTGGCAGCGTGAAGTCCGCCTGGAACAGCACCCGTGCGCTGGGTACCAGAGCAACGATAATGCCGTCCGAATGCACCGACTCGATGTCCGTGTCCTGGATGTGGTAGAGCTCCAGGCGCTGCTTTCCGTCGGTGAACACCCGCATCGGCCCGGTGCCCTCGACCTTCACGCGGCGGTTGGAACGCGCCAGGCGATCACCCAGCAGCGTGCGCGGCGCATTGAAGATCTCCTCGAAGTACGCCACGTTGTTGTCATGGGTCACGATGGTCGCGCCCACGGCGGCGAGCGGCGCGATGCCGCTGGAATGATCCGAGTGCGGATGGGAATTCACGAGATAGGCGATGGGCTTGGTCGGGAACAACCGCCGCACTTCAGCCAGGATGGCCTCGCCTCGTGCCAGATTCTGGCCGGCCTCGACCACCACGATGTGGTCACTGAACTCCACCGCCAGGGAGTTGTAGGCACCATTGATCTGGTAGACACCATCGGCCAGCCGCGTTGAGGCGGGCGGTGCGGCCGCAGCGCCAGGTGCGCCGCCGCCGGGAGGGCCACCTGCAGGCGGGGCACCACCCGGAGGGCCACCCGCGCGAGCCGGTCCACCTGCCGCCGCGGGCGCCGCCAGCAACTGGGCGAGATCGTTCGGATTTGCGCGCACGTCGGTAACCAGGATCTTGAAATACGGCCACCCGCCGCGCTCCTGCACCATGTTGGTGGGAACCTTCAGGCCACCGAAATCACGATAACCGCTGTACACCGACTCGACGTGCATGTCGCCGAGCATGTCGTGCTCGACCCAGGTCTCGACGCGCTCAATGAGCCCTTCGCTGTTGATGTAGCCGTTGACGACGTACGGGACTCCGGACGGCGACTTGGGTGCTGCCGGCGACCAGCTCACGACAGTGAAATTGCGGCCGTGCACCCGCTCCACGTAAGTGCTCGCGGTGTTGGCGGCAGCCCCTTTGAGAAAGCCCCAGGGAGTGAGCCAGTAGTCCAGCTGCTGCGACCAGGACGCACTCTGCGGCGTGACAGCGCGGTTGAAGCGGCCAGCTACCGGCGCGCCGCCAAACAGGCCCTGGTTGTTCGTGTCGCCGGTCGCACGGGTCGACATGGCGCCAAGGTCGATGGCCTGCGTGAAATTGGTCACCGCCCGGAAGGGCCAGGGGCCAGCGATGCTGCGCGACTGCAGGAAGTTCACATCCGCAGCACTGCCGGAAAGGACCACGCCCCTCAGGTTGCCGGCGCCCATCGCCGTGGAGGTGCGGCTGATGACGCTGCCGGCGTCTTGCGCCAGTGCATTTGCCGCAAACACCAATGCCACCACACCCAGGACTCTCGAGATCATCGTGCTGCTCCCCAAGGTTTCCGTCTAATCGGCAAATTCGGCCACGTTGGCGAAGCCCATACGCAGCATGTTGTTTCGCTGTGCGGAGGCCATCACGTTGGCAACCACATCGTAACTCGCCAGTGCCGATGGCCGCAGCTGTATCTGCGCCTGGGGTTCCTTCACGGACTCCTGCCTGAAAAGTGCTTCGAGCGCGGCATTGTCTGCGAGCGCCATGCTGTTCCAGACCACCGTACCATCTGGATCGATGTCGATGTGAATGCTCGCAGGCGGGGGCGCGGAATCCGGGGCCTGGGCCGATTCCATCTTGACCCCATGGGTCTGCACCGGGAGCGTCATGATCAGCATCACCAGCAATACCAGCATCACGTCGATGAGTGGCGTTGTATTGACGTGAGCGATTTCCTGCTGGCCTTTGAACTGCAGATTTCTTGTTGTCATTGCGATTCCCTCCGTTGCCTGTGTGCGCAGAGGACAGGGAAAACATATGCCTGGGTCCGCCCCACGTCCACAAGGGAAATGGATGCCGCGGCAACTCATGCGTCACCCATGCCCGTGCAGCAAAGCCAGAGTAGACTCGGCCGATGCGCGCCACTACCTGCCTCATGGCGGTCGGTCTTGTAGCCCTTGCTGCCCAACTGGCCGAGGCACAGCAAACCGTTACCTTCGCGCGTGGTGTGCCGGTCGCGCCGACCGGGCTTGAAGGGCAACCACTCGGTGCAGGCCCCTGGACCTACCGCACTGCCGAGGGCATGGACGTAACGGTCAGCGTCCTGGCCAGGCTCGAATGGCCCTACGCCATGGCCTTTCTTCCCAGCGGCGACCTGCTCGTCACCACCCGCAAGGGTGAGCTGCGCCTGGTGCGCGAGGGCAAGCTTCTGCCCCAGCCCATCACGGGCGGACCCCCTGCCCTCTTCCGCGGCAACAGCGGCTCGCTCGGTGCCGTGCACGGTTACACCAGCCTTGCCGTGCACCCCCAGTTTGCGCGCAATGGCCTGATCTATTTCGGCGTGAACAAGCCTGATGGGGATGCCTACGCAGGCGTGATCGTGCGTGCGCGGCTGGATGGCACGAAGCTCGTCGATGCCACGGAACTGCTGGCCGGCGAAGGCATTCGCGGTGCGAGCGCGCTGGCCATGACACCGGACGGCTCGCTGTGGGTTGCCACCGGCGGTGACGCGGCGGCGCAGGATCCCAAGATGCTTGCTGGCAAGGTGCTGCGCCTCACGGACGACGGCAAGCCGGCCCCCGGCAATCCCTTCATGGGCAAGGAGGGATACCGACCGGAAATCTATTCAATGGGCCATCGCGCCGCACTTGGTCTGACGGTGCATCCCGTTACCCACGAGGTGTACCTGGCGGAGATGGGACCGAACGGAGGCGACGAGATCAACCACATCGTCGTCGGCCGCAACTACGGCTGGCCGATCGTGAGCCTGGGCCGTACTTATCCCGGTCCGTGGCAGAACAAGGCGAATATCCCGACCCACGAAGGATTCGAGCCGCCGGTGGTGTACTGGACACCGTCTATTTCGGTGAGCGGACTGACATTCTATACCGGTGATGCCCTTTCAAAGTGGAAGGGAGACTTGTTCGTTGGCGGCCTCCGCACGGGCGAAATCCCGGGCACGGGTCGCGTGGATCGCGTGCTGCTGAACGAGAAGATGGAAGAACTTCGCCGTGAGACACTGCTCGCCGACCTGCATCAGCGGATGCGCGACGTGAAGCAGGCGCCGGATGGATCGCTCTACATCCTCACGGATCAGGAGGATGGGGCGATCCTTGTCGTTCGGCCAGCCGGCCGATCAAGGTGAATGCATGAGAATGGAGGTCTGATGAAATCCGCAAAGCCTGTTCTTCTACCGCTCGCGCTCGTCACGTTGTTCGCTTCGAGTGCACAGCAGGCGGCCCAGCCGCAGCAGCAGCCCCAACAGCCGCAAGGCCCCCAGGCGCCGATGAGTTTCTTCGTGACCAGCGTCGGTAAGGGCGACGGCGGCAACCTGGGCGGGCTGGCCGGGGCAGACGCGCATTGCCAGACTCTCGCCGCCGCGGCAGGCCGTGGCAATGTGACCTGGCGGGCTTACCTCAGTGCCGCGGCCCAGGGCGCGAACCCCGTCGTGCACGCACGCGACCGTATCGGTCGCGGTCCATGGTTCAACGCGCGTGGAGCGCTGATCGCCTCCAACGTCGATGATCTCCACGAGGATCGCAACAACATCCGCAAGCCTACGGCGGTCAACGAGAAGGGGGAGGAGGTCAAGGGTTCGGGCGACACGCCCAACCAGCACGACATGCTCACCGGTTCGGATTCCGCTGGCCGTCTGGTGTCAGGCAATGCCGCACTCACGACATGCAACAACTGGACGAGCAACTCCACGGGCAATGCAGTGGTCGGTCACCATGACCGGCTGGGCGGCGCGAGCGCTTCGTGGAATTCCGTCCACAGCACGCGCAGCTGCAGCCAGCCGGACCTGGTTGCCACGGGCGGAGCCGGCCTCTTCTACTGCTTCGCTGCCCAGTAGTCGAAAGTTCGTGATCGAGTCTCGTCAACAGAATCACAAGGGGACGAAAATGGCGAAATACAATGCGGGCTGCGAGCACGTGCACCTCACCATCGACGCGGAACCGATCGACAACCACGAATGCCACTGCAATGTGTGCAAGACCGTAACCGGGCAGCACACCACCCATGTCGCGTTCTTCAACTATGCCGACGTGAAAGTGGACCACCCCGAAAAGATCAAACGCGTACCGTTCAACAAGGACAACCCGAACGGTCCGCTGGAGATCTGCCTCTGCACCGAGTGCAATGCCGTGCTGATGCTCGATGACAAGCAGAAGCGGATTCGTGTCGGCGTGCCGAACATCATGGGGTATGGCCCGGGCTTCCCGAAGGCCACGTATCACGCCTTCTGGGACGAGTCGAAGGGATACGGCAAGCCGGATGACGGACGGCCCGTGCATTCCGGGTTGCGGCCAGACTTCGCCTGGCCGGCGTCGGCTGCCTGACGCCCAATCAGCTGGTGCACAAGCCCCCGCGAGCATACGCGCGGGGGCATTCCCTTTGCGTCCCTAGCGCTGCCGCATCAAGCTGCTTCTGAACATCGCCAGGAACACGAATACCTGTGTGATGCCGCATACGACGAAAACACTTCTCGCACCCGAGATGTCAGCCAGGTAACCGGCACCAAAGATCGCAAAGGGCATTCCCAACTTGAAAATCGAGCCGGTGATTCCACTGACTCTCCCGATCAGGGGCGCCGGCGTCGTCTCATGCCGAAATGTCCAGATCAGGATATTTTGAATAGTGGCGACCATGCCGAAGGCAAAGACGGCCGCCCCGACAGCCCACGGAGAGCTCAATGCCGCTGTCATCGCGTAGGCCGGAGCGAGGGCGATGATGGTGATCGCCAATCCACGCCCCAATCCCCACCGCTCACGGAAGCGACTGACCGCCAGGCTGCCGAAAAGCCCGCCGAAGCCAGCACAGGAAAGGACGATGCCCACCAGGGCCGTACTCCACCGCAGCTCGTCTTTTGCAAAGAAGATCAGCATGACCTCGAATGCGCCGGAGGTTGAATTCAGGAATACAACAAGCCAGGTGATGACCCACATGGGCTGGTTGTTCCGCAGCGCCGACCACCCTTCCCGGAGCTCCCAAAAAAAGCTCCGCGAGCTGGCGGCACGCGGCGCCTCCTCCAGATTCAGCTTGGCCAGCACCAGCAAGGCAGCCAGAAACGCACTGGCGGTGATCAGCAGCCCGTAATAGAGACTGGACAGGAACAGGATTGCACCGGAGATGGCTGGGCCCAACACCTGCACCAGGGTCTCCAAGAGGGTGAGGTTCGCATTTGCCGAAGTAAGGAGCGGGGTGGGCAAGGCCCACTTCACTGCCGCGATCTTCGCGTTGCCATAGGCGTAGCCCAGCAACATCAGCAGGAAACCAGTGATGTAGAACACTCCCAGGTTGGCGTACTGGAGCTGCGTGTACGCATACAGGGCGAACAGCAACCCGGACTGCAAGGCGACCACCGTCAGCATCCAGCGTTTCTTGTCAGCGCGGTCAACGAACACGCCAACGACCATCGCAAACAGCAGATTGGGAAGGAACTCTATCGCCCGCATCGCCCCCATGGCCACGGAGGACTGGGTGAGTTCATAGACGATCAGCGGCAACGCGAGTTCATATACCCGGCCGCCAAAGGCAAGCAGCGCGCCCGTGGAGAAGAGGATGACGAAATTGCGGTACTGCCAGATGCTGCCGCCACCGCCACTCACCGCAGGCCCTGCTTATTGTTAGTCTCTATTGGAAACTCACTATACACTGACCTATGAGCAATGACGACTGCGGAATTGCCCAAGCCATCCGCGTGCTCGGGGACGCGTGGAGTGCCCTGTTGCTGCGTGATATCGCCCGTGGGCGAAGCCGCTTTGAACAGCTGCTGGCCGAGACGGGAATTTCGCGGAAGATCCTCACCCAGCGGTTGCACGCCCTGATCGATGCCGGCGTGCTCAAGCGGGTGCGTTACCAGCGCCGCCCGGATCGATTCGAGTACATGCTCTCTGACCGCGGGCGGGCTGCCCTGCCGGTGCTCGCTGCCTTGCAGGAGTGGGGAGACACTTGGCTCCTCGGCGACGGAACCACCCAGGCGACGGCCGGCACGGACTCCTCCGAGGCGCACCGGGTGGCCCGCCTTGTCGGAACCCTCGTCCCACCGCTGACCCCTGACCCGCTGACTGACGCGCGTCTTACGGTGGTCTACGCCTATCCCGGTACCGGTCTGGTTGGCATCAATGATGTTCCAGGCGGCGCGGGATGCACGCTCGAGTCCTGCACGTATCGTGACCGGTTGCCGGAATTCGAAGACCTGGGCGCCAGCGTGGTGGGAATCAGCACACAGCGCCCCGATGAGCAGCGCCAGTTCGCAAGGGTCAACCGCATCCAGTTTCCGCTGGTCTCTGATGTGGATTTGCGGCTGGCCACTGCACTTCGCCTGCCCACCTTCCGCCTTCAAGGTGTTACCCGCCTCAAGCGGCTGACGTTGGTGATCGATGCCCAGCGAACGGTCCGTGGAACGCTTTTCCCGATTCGTGACGTTACGGGAAGCGTGGAGGAAGCGCTGGCGCTGGTACGGTCCCTGTCCAACTAGCCTGGTCAGGGCGAATCGAGGTCCCGAGGTTCAGGAGCGCAGAGGGCTGGTGCCTAACACGCGCTGGACTTATCGTGTGCTGATGCGCCTGCCCACCCGTTGGCTGGTCGGTTCCCTGCTCGCCCCCGTCGGGCTGGCAGTGCTTGCCGCTTCTTCAGGCTCGGCACCCCGGCTGCAGGAGCCCATGCCCTTCCGCGAATATCCGAGCTTCGAAGGCGACGACGCCGCGGCGCCACTCCCTGACGACTGGGATGTACCCGCCGAGGTGGTGATTGGCCGGCTGATGTATCCCAGTGCTGGCGGCCGTCGAGGCTTCAACGACTGGCACAACGGCAACACTGGCTGGACCGACGACTATCCGCGCGGCGACCGCAAGCTGGTCCAGATGCTCCGGCGCAATACCCGCATCAACGTTCGCGCCGTGGAGCAGCCGGTCAGCCTCGACGACGGCAACGACATCTTCTACTGGCCCTTCCTCATCGCCGGCATGGCGCAGTCATGGACGCTGACGGATGCGCAGGCCGCCACGCTGCGCGAATACCTGGATCGCGGCGGCTTCCTCTTCTGCGACAGCTTCTTCAACGAGGACAGCTGGTACTACTACGAGGAGAGCATGCGGCGCGTGTTTCCCGACCGCGAAATCCGTGACCTCACCGACGAGGAAATCATCTTCCACGTTGCATTTGAGCTGCCGGGCATGACCAAGGTGGCGATTCCCCATATCAGGGAGGCGCTCAGCGGATTCAAGATGGGCGGACCGCCGCACTGGCGCGGCGTATTCGACGATTCAGGCAGGCTGGTGGTGCTGATTGCGCACAACAACGACGTGGGCGACGGGTGGCAGTGGGCCGATGATCCGCGCTATCCGGGGGACGAAGCTAACAGGGCGCTGCGGATTGGCTCGAATGTCGCGGTGTACGCGCTCACGCATTGAAGCCGCTTGATTTCAATCAGGCGCTGGTCCGTGCGCCGTCGGCTAGCGCCGTGCATGGCTTGCGCGCCGGTTGCGGACCGGATCCATCGCTGGATGGCATCCGTCGCGAGCATGCAGCCTACGTGGCGGCGCTGGAGTCAGCCGGGCTGGCCGTGACCGTGCTGCCTCCGCTGGAGGAGTTCCCCGATGCCCTGTTCGTCGAGGATCCGGCCCTGGTCTTTTCGAACGGAGCGATCCTGCTGCGTCCCGGTGCCGCCACGCGGCGCGGCGAGGCGGTCGCACTCGAACCGCAGCTTCGGGCGCGATTCGACACGCTGCTTGTCCTTGCGGAAGGTTACGTGGACGGTGGCGATGTACTGGTCACGCCGCAGGGGGTATTCATCGGGCTCTCAGCGCGAACGAATCCCGCTGGCGCTGCGGCGCTGGGCGGCCTGCTGGCAGAACTTGGATACGAGGGACGAGCGGTCCAGGCGCCGCCCGAAGTACTTCATCTGAAGTCGGCCTGTTCGCTGCTAGACGCGGGGACCATCCTTGCCACGGCACAGCTCGCTGGCTCCGGGATATTCGAAGGGTTCCGCGTTGTCGTTGTGCCGGAAGGCGAGGAATACGGCGCCAACACCCTGCGGCTGAATGATTCCGTCCTGGCCAGCGCGGCTTGCCCGCGCACGCTCGACTTGCTGGACCAGCAGGGATTCGAGGTGCTGCCGCTGCAGACGACGGAAATCAGCAAACTGGACGCGGGACTCAGCTGCATGTCCCTGCGGTGGTATGCCGCCGGATGCGCGGCAGTTTATTCACGAAGGTCGTAGAAGCTCTACGGCGCCCTCGGATGTGGAGGCCACAAGTTGACACCGCGCGCCCGCGCGGCCGTCCGCCTGGCCCTCTGGGCTGCCCGCTTCTCTTCCTGCAGTTGCTCGAATCTGGCCTGGACGCGCTCCACTTCCTCATACATCCCGATCAGCTGCGTGGCCATGGCATGCAACTCCGGATCACTGTTGATGACGCGCGTCATGTTCTGCTTGAACTCGGCGATGCGCTCTGGCGAAGCGGTGACCTGCGGGGCTGCCCCGGTCGGTATCCCGGCTGTGCCAGCGTAGTAGGGCGTCGAATACAACATGCTGTTCGCACTGCCGAAGCCAACGGACGAACAAGAACTGGAGTAGAACACGTTGCCACTGTAATCATACCGGGCGCTCATCACCCCACATTGCGGAAACACGCCGAGTGACCGACCGCCGTACGAAGCGGGGAGGAAGGCCGGCGCCGCATAGATCGAGATGAACTCGGGAGTGCAAATGCGCAGCAGCGCCAGGCTATCGCGCGCGCGGGCATCCCGGCAGTGAACGTCGAAGCGATTGTCCTTGTTCAGTTGGTTGTAACGCCTGAAGAGGCGGTTCTCCACCGTGATCACGGCGTTGGCGACCACCTTTCCCCGGACCCTGACCTCTTCGAGTTCGACGAGCTCTTCGACGGGTCTAGATGCTCCACCGGCTGGAGACTCGACGGAGTACGTCGGTGCCGACAGCATCAGTCCGCAGGAAAGGGAGCCGAGGGCCGTGGCGAGACGGGCAATCATCAATCGCTTGCAGTACACACGCATCCCCTCCTCATTGGGCGGAATCTCCCGGCTCGTCAGCCGAGTGTGTGCTGCTGAATCTGAATCCCCGCTGAAGAGGGAGTCGTGCACCTCATATTCGAAAGGCTTTCAGCCGGGGATCAACCCCTCCGGGCCCACTCCGCCAGACGACCAATGCCCTCAGTGATCATTTCCACCGAGATCCCCGAGTACGCCAGCCGGATGTAGTGCTCCACCTCATCGCTCTGGCGTGTGCCGAAGTGATGCCGGGTGCAGAAGGAAACGCCCGTCTCATGCAGTGCAGCCGCCGCCAGTTCGGCCACATCCTTGTAACCCTTGTGCCGCACCAGTCCGGTCACATTGGGGAAGAGGTAGAAAGTTGCATCCGGCCTCGCCACCTTCAGTCCAGGCACATGCTGCAAGGCTGCGATCGCTGCGTCCCGACGGCGCTGCAGCTCCACCAGGATGGGCGCCGCGTGCTGCGGGTTGCGCAGCGCCTCAACGCCCGCGACCTGCACGAAGTGCGTGGTGCAGCTTTCATCGTTCGTGTTGAGCTTGGCGATCTGCGCGATCACCCGCTCCGGACCCGCGGCGCAGCCCAGCCGCCAGCCCGTCATCGCGAACTTCTTCGAGAACGTATAAAGGATCACCGTGCGCTCGGCCATGCCGGGCAACGACGCAATGGACGTCGACTTGCCGGCATAGCGCATCTCGAAATACGCCTCGTCCGACAGCACCTGCAGGTCGTGCTCGATGGCGATGCGGGCGATCTCGGCCATTTCCTCGGCCGAGCTCTCGCATCCCAGCGGATTCTGCAGGTTGTTGTAGATCAGGATGCGCGCCTGCGGGGCCAGCGTGCGCAGCTGCTCCAGGTCGATGCCGAAGCCGGTGGCGGTCTCGTGGTAGCGATATGGCAGCGCCCTGCCGCCGAAATAGTTGATCTGGCTTTCGTAGATGGGGTAGCCGGGATTCGGGTACAGCACGCCATCGCCGGGGTTCATCAGGGCCTGGATGAACTTGGTGATCACCGGCTTGCCACCCGGTTGCACCACGATGTTGTTCGATCCGAGCTTCAGGCCCCGATCAGCACCAATGTTCTCGGCCAGCGCCTCGCGGAGCGGCGCAATGCCGGCCGCCGCACAATATCCGGTCTTGCCGTCGGCAATGGCGCGATTCATGGCCTCCACGATGTTGGCAGGCGTGGGAAGGTTGATATCGCCCAGGTGGAAGGGAAACACCCGGTTGCCCTTGGCTGCCCATTCGGCGGCTGCCAGGGAAACCGCAAAAGCCGTCTCGGTTCCCAATAGTTCCTGTCTTTTAGCCAGCTGCATGAACCCCTCCCGATACCCGGTCTTTTCGCGGCGGTACTGTAGCCGCAGCCGCCCCCTCAGCGGGCGTATGAACAGATTCGCCCTGTCACATACTGCCCAGACACGAACCCCACCGGGACGTATGCGAACTGTCGGAGCTATAGTCGGCCGGCCGTCCGGGAAAGGAGTCTGCCATGACCACGACCGTCGGTTCGCACGCGGAACCATTCCTGATCGCCGGGATCCGCCACGTGCCCGCGCTGCAGTCGCTGCAGTGGCTGCGCCGGGGCTGGGATGACCTGTGGCACGTCAATGGCACCAGCCTCGCCTACGGAGGCCTCATCGCCACGGCCGGTGCAGTTCTTCTCATGCTCGGCAGCAGCCATCTGTATCTGGTCGCCGCCGCGGTGTCTGCGTACCTGCTCGTCGGCCCGGTGATGGCAACCGGCATCTATGAACTCTCGCGCAGGCGCGAACTCGGCGAGGCCCCGGGATTCGACGAATCGCTTGATGGCCTGGCTCGCAACTCACGCAGTCTCTTTCTGTTCAGCTTGCTGCTGGCCGGGTTCGTCCTGTTCTGGTTTGCAGCCTCGGAAGTCATGCTGCGATCGGTGCTGCAGCATCCGGGGCCCAATTTCGCGAAGCTGCTTTGGGGGAGCTTCTTCGAGATCGGCACGCGCGAGCAGCTGCTGCCCTACGTGGCTTCTGGTGCGTTGCTGGCTGCCATCGTGTTCTGCCTGTCAGCCGTGGCCATTCCGCTCATCATCGACCGGAATGCCAGCGCAACCGAGGCGGTGTTGATCAGCGCGAAGGCGACGGCCAGGAACCTGCCCGCCATGCTCATCTGGAGCGCGTTGATCGTCCTCCTGACGGCGTTCGGCTTCGTGACCTTGTTGCTGGGCCTGATCGTGATCGCCCCACTGCTCGGACATGCCAGCTGGCACGCCTATCGTGACCTGATCGTCTAGCTGTACGCTGCATGCTATTGCCTGTTGTCCGACACGGCACGACAGGCAATCACCGACGGGCTCGCCGGCGCGCAAGGCGTATGGTTTCCATAAGCCACGGGCGAGGAGACCTTGATGAACGAGCCAAACGGAAAACAAGGGGACCAGCCTGCCCCAGCCTATTCCAAAGAGTTTCCCCAGACTCCAAAGGAACGTGAACGGGCGACCGCGACGCACGTCGACGACGAGAAGGCAAAGCAGGAACGCCCGGATTCCGGCGACAACGCCGTTCCCTATCGCAAGACGAACCTGCACGGCAGCAACGACACCTCGCGCTTCAGCACGCCGCCGCCAAAGAACCCCTGAGCGCGCTCCCGTCGCAGGGCGCCCTTCAGTTGGCCGCGTCCCGCTCCGGGGCCGTATGCTCCACATGCGTCTTGCCCGTCGCGCGACGTTCGAAATCCTCCCGCGTGAGCGCGCGGTTGATGCCAAATGCGGCACTTGCTCCCTCAGCGGCAGCCACGATCGACAGCTGCACATTGCGGATGATGTTGCCCGCTACATAGACACCGGGCACGCTGGTGGCCTCGTACTTGCCGCATAACACACCACCGGCACGATTGAACCGACAACCCAGCTGCCCGGTCAGGTCAGACTGCGCACTCGAAGGCGTGTCGAAGAACAGCGCTTCGCGTTCGATGCGGGACCCGTCCGCGAAAACGATGGCGCTGAGACGACCGTCTTCTGCGTCGAGCCGAAGGACCTTTTTCTCGACCAGCAGAATGCCATTGGCTTCCAGGTGCTGCCGCTGTCCCGTGCTGAACCGGCACCGGCCATCAGTGCAGAGCACAATGTCGCCCGTCCACGCCGTCAACGCCCGCGCCATCTCCAGGCCGCGGCTTCCCTTGCCATATACGGCGAGCCGTCGGCCACGGAACTCCCAGCCATCGCAATACGGGCACTGGAACACGCTGGTGCCGAAAAGCCCGGCGAACCCGTCAATGGCGGGCAGGTGGTCCTGTACGCCCGTTGCGATCAGCAGCTTGCGGGCATGAACCACCTCGCTTCCCACTTCCACACGGAAGGCCGCGCCCACTGGGGCGGCGCGCGTCACCTCCGCCGGCATGTATTTCACCGTCGGATAGGCCGCCAGCTCGGAGCGTGCGAGCGCTGCGAAATCTGCCGGAGAAATGCCGTCGCGGGTGACGAAGCCGTGCATGGCCTTCGAGGCCCAGCTACGGGGTGTTCCCCTGTCGCAAACCAGCACCCGTCGCCCGCAGCGGCCAAGAATGAGCGCTGCGCTGAGGCCCGCGGGGCCGCCGCCTACGATGACCACGTCCCAACCTGCCTCGGGGACCGTCGCGCTCAATGACGTGACCAGTTGTTATGCGACATCCTGAGGCCCTGGACTCCTGCTGGAACCCGGGAATTGTCCGGTGGCGAGCCTCGGCAAGCTGTCAGCGCCGGCGCCCTCCAGTGATTGGGAACTGGCAGGGCGCTGGGGTAGGTCCTTGCCTACATGTCAGTGGTCGTGCCCGCCCGGCCCGTGCACATGCTCATGCGCCAGCTCTTCCTCGCTGGCCGCCCGCACTTCCACGATCTCGATGTCGAAGAAGAGGTCCTTGCCGGCCAGCGGATGATTGCCATCGACCGTGACGACTTCCGGGCCGATCTCCCTCACAACTACTTCTGCGTGGGCGCCGCTTTGCGTCCGTGTCGCCAGCGACATGCCTTCATGCAGCTCGGGAATACTTTTGAAGGCTTCACGCGGCACCTTCTGCACCCGTGCCGCGTCGTATTCGCCATACCCATCCGCGG
Organism: Pseudomonadota bacterium; assembly: GCA_030852845.1. Taxonomy (GTDB): domain Bacteria; phylum Pseudomonadota; class Gammaproteobacteria; order Steroidobacterales; family Steroidobacteraceae; genus ZC4RG30. The sequence continues at coordinate 4,553 of JALYWF010000063.1, read as the reverse complement.
GTGATACGTGCACGTGCAGCTTCTCGCCCGTGGACTTGCCTGCCAGTTCCCGTTCAAGGCCCGGCACGATCTGGCCATGGCCGTGGAGATAGGCCAGCGGCTCGCCGTCATCGGAGTGGTCGATGATGGCACCGGCCTCGTCCTTCAGGGTGTAGAGGAAGGAGACGACCGAATCCTGGGAGATTTTCAATGGTGGCCTGCTGGGTGGCAAAAAAAGGGGCGCGAAGTCTAGCCTATTCCCCGGCTTCCGCGCCGGCCGCCACGAACGCCAGGTCGCCGAAATTCACCTTGTCCAGATCGAACTTCTTCGCGGCCCCCATCATGCGAACCAGCGCCTGCCCGATCGGCATCGCGGGCTTCTTGTCACCGGCCTTCGCCTTGTGGAACCGCACCGGATTGATACGCGCGACGACATACGTGCGCAGATAGGGCGACTTCATGCCGCGCGCCTGCAGCCCTGCAACGATGCGTTTGACTTCGGCGTCGATGGCGCGCAATCGCGTTGCATAACCCTCCCGCTCGCGCAGCGCGGCCGGCAACGACCTGGTGGTGAAGCGATCCACCTTCTTCAGCATGGGGCTGTAGGCGCCACCACCGAAGCGCAGGTCGTCCTCATAGACCAGCCCCAGCGTCAGCAATTCGGCAGCCTCGAACTGCGCGGTGAACGAGGCTTCGCTGCGTGTGGGTTCTCGCCTGGCGAGATTGCGCGCCATGCGCACCACCTCGAGCGCCTTGTCCTTCAGGTTGTGCGCCTTCTCCGTGTTCAGTGCCAGGATGCGGTATGACAGGGATTCATCCGGCGAGATCAGCACCGTGATCTGCTTGAGGCCCAGCACCTTGGCTGCTGCCAGGCGGTGCCGGCCGTTGGGCGTCCAGAACCGCCCGTCCTCCCCCTGCACCACGATCAGGGGGTCGAGGAACGCCGCCGTGGCCTCGATGGCAGCCGCCAGGCGTTTGGCGTGGGTGGGAGAAAGATCCCGCTGGAACGGCGTAGGTTGCACCGCTGCGAATGGCAGGGAGGCGAGCAACAGGGGCCGGCCGCCCAGCGGCTCGCGATAGGCGCCCAGGGGTGCGCCGCCCGCCTTGCGCACCAGCGCCACCACTGCGGCGATGTCCTCATGTTCCAGCGACAGCGCCACATCCGCAGCGGCCAAACCGCGCGCCACCTTGGCTGGCGTGAGCCGGGATCGTGAACTGCCGGCCCTGGGCCTGGCTTTGGATTTCGGCGTGGACTGCTTCTTGCGCTTGGCCATCACTGGATACTAGATCCGGGACCGATCGTCTTGAAAGCTGACGGCCCGGCCGGGCTGTGGACAACCCTCCCCGCCCGGTGCAGTCTCGCCCTCACCTTCGTTCAATTCCATCCAGAAAGGATATCCCGTGCGCCTGCATCGTCCACTCGCCACACTCGCCCTCGCCCTTGTTGCCAGCTCGGCCTTTGCGGCCGGCCCGCCGGCGAAGATCACCGACCTGACCTGGATGACCGGCACCTGGTCTACTGCGCTCGGCGCCAACACCCTGGAGGAAAACTGGACCACCGCCAGCAACGGCAACATTGCCTCGATGGTCCGCATGAGCGGCCCGACTGGCGTGAGCATGTGGGAGGTCATCACCATCGAGGAGAAGGATGGTTCGCTGGCGATGAGCATCCAGCAGTGGAACGCCGGCTTCGAGCCGCGCTCACCAGTGGCGCAGAAGATGGAACTGGTCGAAATCGGCGACAAGCGCGTGAAGTTCAAGGCCGTCACCGAAGGCGCCATGACCACACTGGGCTACAGCCGCGGTGCCGACGGCTCCTTCATCATCGAGGCGGGTCAGCCCGGCGGCAATGTGGCGAAGCTGACCCTGAAGGCCAAATAGGCACTGCAACTGCCGTCCGCGGCGATCAGTGAGCTTCCGGGTGCTGTCGCTTGTGGCGGATCGACCACCACAGCGACAGACCGATCAGCACCGCACCGATCAGCCCGGTGATGACTTCGGGTATGTGGGCGACCGCTCCGAACAGCATGATTCCGCCCAGGGCGATGATCGCCCAGAAAGCACCGTGCTCGAGGAAGGCATACTCCGCCAGTGTGCCTTTCTGCACCAGATGGACCGTCATCGAGCGCACGAAGATTGCGCCGATCGACAGGCCAAGGGCGATCACGATCATGTTGTTCGACAGCGCGAAGGCACCAATCACCCCGTCGAAGCTGAACGAGGCATCGAGCACGTTCAGATAGAGGAATCCGCCCAGGCCTGAACGCACCGCCGCCCCCGCCAGGCGGCGCTTGCTGTCGTGGATCTCCAGCGCCGTGCTGATCGATTCAACGGCAATATAGGTGACGATTCCCAGGATGCCCGCGATGAGAAAGGTCAGCGCGTCTGCGGCTTCCAGCAGGCTGGAGATGCCCCACAGCGCCAGCAGCAGCAAGCCGATCTCGATGGCCTTCACTGCCGAGACCGCCGCGAGCTTGCGCTCGATCACCCCGATCCAGTGCACTTCCTTTTCTGCGTCGAAGAAGAACTTGAGGCCCACCATCGCCAGGAACGCCCCCCCGAATCCGGCGATGCCGACCTGGGCGGAGGAAACGATCCGCTCGTACTCGGCGGGGTTGGTGAGGGAAAGCGAGACCGCGTCAACCGGCCCGATGCCGGCCGCGATGGCCACGATGGCCAGCGGAAACACGATCCGCATGCCGAACACCGCAAAGGCGATGCCCCATAGCAGGAAGCGCTTCTGCCAGACCTGGTCCATCTCCTTGAGCACCGAGGCGTTGACCACCGCGTTGTCGAAGCTGAGGGAAATCTCGAGCACCGAGAGCACGACGATGATCCATACCATCTGCGCGGTGCCGGCGACGGTGCCGGTGCTCCACCAGCCGTACCAGACCGCCAGCGCCAGGCAGGCGGCAGTGAAATAACAGGAGAAGCGGTAGTACTGGAACATGCAGCGGTCAGCCTGGCTGGTAGGTATGGGCGGAGCCGGATAGTAAATCGGAATGGGTCGTCGTGTGACTGGCGGCGAGGCAGCCTTCAGCGTTTGATGTTGAGCTCCGGCCACCCCGACCCCAGGCCCACCGGCATGTTCTTCATGAATGCTTCGACGGCGTGGATCTTGCCGTCATAGATCTTGAAGGCTTCCCAGACCGTCAGCTCCGTTCGCTGGCCGCCGTCACGGGGCGGGCGGTTGCCGCCCCATGCCATCCGCAGCCAGACGATGCCCATGCGCTCGTCCACGGCCGCAACGCGCGCCTCGACCTTGCCGCGTGAACCGCCGCCCAGCGGCTGGGTCTTGATGTTCTTGCACCCCTCGTTACGTTGGCAGTCCGGCCCCGCCATCATCTCGCCGTTCTCGAGTCGGTAGGCGGTTGGCGTGAAAGGGGCATCCACCGTCACGAAGCTCTCGGTCTCCAGGCCGGCCGGGTACAGCAATGCAATCCGGATCATCTCCTCGCGCGTGTCGAGCTGGGACTTCCTGGGCGCATAGTTCATGGCGGCGGACGTGTTTTCCACGCCATCGATGCGGAAAATTGATCCTTCGGCCTTGCTGCGGGTGGCGAGGGTCTCCATCTCGGTGATCTTTTCACCCTCGATCTTCATGCGGACCACCAGCATGACCGGGGCACCGCCCTCCTCGACCACCACGTGGGTTCCCGCAATCCCCTGCCGCTCGTCGAGGAAGTCCTGGCGATAGCCGCGCAGCTTCGTTACCGAGCGCACCAGGCCCACCTTGTCGAGGGTCTTTTCGACACAGTCCTCGGTGATGCGCACCTTGTCGGCCAATGGCAACTGGCTGACGTCGTGCCGCACGAGCGCGTGAAGATAGGCCGTGATGGCGCCCCGGAGGCACTCGCGATCGCAGGCCTGCGCGGGGCTGGGCGCCGCAGCGGACTGCCCGGCCATGGCTGGCACAGCCCAGGCCAGCGCGATTGCGAGTATTGCGGTTCTTGCCTGTTTCATCCGGTTCTCCCCTTTCCCTGAGTTTGCACTGCCGTAAAAGAAAAAAGCCCCCGGCTTGCGCCGGGGGCTTCGTTCAGTCCGCGAAGCGGATCCTTACTTGGTGATCCGCACCGACGCCTGCTGCTGCAGCGGCATGGCCGGCACGGAGGGCGGAGTGGCAACCACCACCTTCACCCACAGCGAGTCCTTGTCCTTGAAGAACGAGGTCTCGCCCGCCTTGCGCAGCGCGGCCAGGCTGTCTGCCGGCTTCGCCTCGGCCTTGGTATAGCCCGGCAGCTGGAAGACCACCCACGAGCCCAGCTCCATCTCGCTCAGGCTGATGGAGAACTCGGGACGCTCGGTCTTCACCGTGACCTCGGAGCCGGCCTTGATGGTGGCGCCGTTGCCGCGGAGTTTGATCTCTTCCTTGCCGCGTGTGAGGACGATCGGCGGCTGGGGAGTGCCGCCACCGCCGAACGCGCCACCAAAGGCACCGCCGCGCGCAGGGGCAGCAGCACCGGCAGCAGCGCCGGCAGCGCCCGCAACCGGGCCACCAATGCTCGGGCCGGAAGTGGGATCGGACCCCGGGGCGCGCGCAGCGCCAGCGGCGGCAGGAGCGCCCGGACCGGCAC
>JALYWF010000042.1 GCA_030852845.1 Pseudomonadota bacterium | reverse complement strand
GATGATCGCCGCGCTGGCGATGAGCCTGAGCTCGGTATCCGTGATCGGCAATGCGCTGCGGTTGCGCATGGCCAGCTGAGGTGGCAATGAGCACGAACACGCTGCAGATCGTCTGTCCGCACGACGGTGCCATCAACCGCGTGCCCGCCGCGCGCCTGGCCGAAGCGCCCCGCTGCGGCAAGTGCCATGAGCCGCTGTTCCAGGGACACCCCGTCGAACTGACCTCCGCGAACTTCGATCGCCACATCGCCAGCAGCAACCTGCCGCTTCTTGTCGACTTCTGGGCGCCCTGGTGCGGCCCCTGCCGTGCTATGGCGCCCGCCTTCGAGAAGGCCGCCACCCTGCTCGAACCCCGCATGCGCCTCGGCAAGCTCAACACCGAAGCTGCACCGGACATCGCCAACCGCTTCGGGATCCGCAGCATCCCGACGCTGATCATTTTTGCCGGTGGCCGCGAAGTGGCGCGCCAGCCCGGCGCGCTCACCAGCCCGGAGCACATCGTGCGCTGGGCAACCTCGCAACCGCTTTAGGCCCGATTCGCACCCGGGGTTGCATTCGCCGATTACTTCCATAATATAGAAGATATGAGGCGGCGCGATTATCTCGGGCATCTGGAACTGATGGTGCTGCTGGCCGTGTGGCGGCTGAAGCCCGAGGCCTATGGCGTTTCCATCGCCAGGGAAATCGAGCAGCAGTGCGGCTACACGCTGGCGCTCGCCGGCATCTATTCCACCCTGGAGCGATTGCAGTCCAAGGGACTGGTCAGGCCGATCCGCGGCGAACCCACACCAGAACGCGGTGGGCGGGCGCGCACCTACTTCGATCTCACCGCCGCCGGGCAGCGTGAGGCGCGCGACACCTTCACAGCCCTCACGCGGCTGGCACCGAAGGCCGCGCTGACATGAGCATGCGTCACCCGCCACGCCTCGCGCATGCGCTGCTGCGCCATCTGCGCGGGCCATTCCAGGACAGCCTGGAGGGCGACCTGCTGGAGGAATTCGCCGCCGGACGCACCGAGCTGTGGTTCTGGCATCAGGTGGGCTGTGCCCTCCACGAGCGTGCCCGGCAAATCGTGCGCGAACGGACGCCTGCCTTCCTCGCCGCCACCCTCTTCTTCCTGCTCGCACTGTGGGCCATCGCACCCGTTACCTATCCAGTGATGGGATGGGCCCGCAGGGTTGGCGGACTTGATTCCCTGGTGCTGCTGGCCTGGCTGGCGGGCGTGCCGCTTCTGCTCGGCGGCGTTGCTGGCACCGCCCAGCGCAGCCGCTCCACAGGAGCGATCCTCCTTGCCGCTGCCTGCGCCTACCTCACGCCGTTGACTCTTCCTTTCACCACCGCGGCCTGCGACCTCTGCAGCCGCACCGAGGAACCCGTCGCAGCGAACACCTGGTTGCGGGTGCTGACGCCGATTGGTTCGGCATTGCTGGCCGGGGCAGGCGCATGGATTGCGGGCCGTATCGTGGATGCAGCCAGGAGAGCAACGCGATGAAGCACATCAACCGCAGGAACGTTCTTTTGCTCACAGGTCTTGGCCTGCTCACGACCCGCGCCGCCGCCGCCGAACGCTGGATCAAGGGCCGTCACTATCACGACCTCGGCCCCGCTGCAGCACAAGGTCAGGCGCCGACGCTGAAGGTCACGGAGGTCTTCTCCTACGGCTGCTCCGGATGCGATGCATTCCTGCCTTACATGCAGTCCCTGGAGAAGAAGCTGCCCGCCGGATCGGTGGAATATCTGCCAGCCTCCTGGCACCCGGCCGAGAACTGGCCGCTGTTCCAGCGCACCTATCTGGCAGCTAAGGCCTTGGGCGTCGACAGGCAAGCCCACGAGGCCATGTTCGCGGCAATCTGGAAGACCGGAGAGCTGGCGATCGTCGACCCGCGCACCGGGCGATTGAAGCGAGCTCTGCCCTCACTGCAGGATGTGGCCCGCTTCTACCAACGCGTGGCCGCGGTACCCGCCGAAAAATTTGTCGAAGTCGCGAAGTCGTTCGCCGTGGACAGCGCCATCCGGCAGGCCGAAGCCCGAATGAAGGTCTTGCGCCCCGACAGCACGCCAACACTCGTGGTCAATGACCGCTACCGGATCGACCTCTCCTCAGCGGGTGGCTCGAACCAGCTCGTGGAGGTCACACTCTTTCTGGCCGGCAGGCCCCCGGGCGCCGCCTAGGCAGCGCATGACGCTGCGTTGGCTTCATGGGGGCTTGCGCTCCCCCTATCGTTTCAGCAAGCCATCGAAGACGCCGCCATCCGCGAAATGCGTCTGCTGCACCTGTGTCCATCCACCCAGATCCTGCACCGTCACCAGCCTGATCTCGGGGAATCGGTCCGCATACCGCGCGGCCACCTCCGGATCACGCGGACGGTAGTAATTGCGCGCAATGATTTCCTGCCCTTCGGGCGAATACAGGTACTTCAGGTACTCCTCTGCCGCAGCCCTGGTGCCACGGCGGATCACCACCTGGTCCACCACCGCCACCGACGGTTCGGCGAGGATGCTCACCGAGGGCACCACCACCTCGAACTTGTCGTCACCGAATTCATCCAGCGCCAGGAAGGCCTCGTTCTCCCACGAAATGAACACGTCACCCACGCCACGCTGCGCGAAAGTGGTGAGCGCGGCACGCGCGCCCGTGTCGAGCACCGGCACGGCGGCATAGAGCTTGCGCAGATACTCCAGCGCGGTGGCGTCACTGCCGCCGGGCTGCGCCTTCGCCCACGCGTACGCCGCCAGGTAGTTCCAGCGCGCGCCGCCCGAAGTCTTCGGATTGGGCGTGACCACCTGCACGCCCTCGCGCACCAGGTCACCCCAGTCCCTGACGCCCTTGGGATTGCCCTTGTGCACCAGGAACACGATGGTGGAGGTATAGGGCGCACTGTTGTCCGGCAGCCGCGACTCCCAGTCCGGCGCCAGCAGCTTGCCCTGCTTCACCAGCGAGTCGATGTCACCGGCCAGCGCCAGCGTCACCACGTCGGCCTGCAGGCCGTCGATCACCGAGCGCGCCTGCTTGCCGGATCCGCCATGCGACTGCTTGATGCTCACCACCTGGCCGGTGGTGTTCTTCCAGTGCGTGACGAAGGCCTTGTTGTAGTCCACGTACAGCTCGCGCGTCGGGTCGTACGAGACATTGAGCAGCGTCGCCGCGCCCGACCCCGTTCCCGACGAACCGGAACTGTCACATCCGGCCAGCAATGCCACCGGCAGCAGCAGCAAGGTCCGACGTGCGATCTGGATTGCGTTCATGCATCGACTCCGGTGTTCAGAATTCCGTGCGGATTGTCAGGCCCCAGGTGCGCGGGTCTGCAGGCTGGCCGGCGATCAGGCCGGTGTTGCCGCCGGTGCTGGCGTTGAGTGCCTCGAAGTAGTCCTTGTCGAAGGCATTCTTCACCCACCCGTACACATCCCAGTTGCCCCGCGTGCGGAAGCCAAACCGGAAGTTGGCCAGGCCATAGCCGCCGATATCCGTGTAGATCGAGCGCGACGGGTTCGAGGAGAACCTGCTGCGGGCGCTGCCATCATAGCCAAAGTACGCCTCACCCTCACGGCCCAGGAAATTCGCGGGACGCTGGTACTGAAATCCCCAGGAGCCTGCGAGCTTCGAGAGGCCCGGCACCCACTGCCCCGAGATGTCGCAGGACGAGGGACTCGGCGCACCCGGAGTCGCCGGCTGCGGAGTCTGGCCCGGAGGCAGCAAGGTGGAGTTGCCGGAGAGCTCGGGCGGGCACGGCGCACCGGTGAACTTCGAATACTCGTGATCGGTCAGGGCCGCATTCACGTAGAAGTTCCAGTTGTAGTTCGGCCGGTAAGAGAAGTCTGCTTCCAGCCCCTGCACTTCCACGCCCTCGGCGTTGGCCAGATAGCCGCGCACCGATCCACCCAGCGCATTGTTGAACACGGTGGCCTGGTAGTCCTTCACTTCCGTGCGGAAGGCCGCCAGGTTCAGCGTGGCCGAACGATCCAGGAACTGCGTCTTCAGGCCCGCCTCGTACTGCGTCACCTTCTCCGGGCGCACGGTGGTGCCGGCGAGGATGGGATTGCCGTTGGCATCCGTGGGCGCACCGTTGTTGGTGATGCCGCCAGTCTTGAAACCCTTGCCCCAGGTGGCATACGCAAGCACGTCGCGCGAGAGGTCGTAGGCCACAGTCAGGTTGCCCGACACGTTCCAGTCACTGAAGGTCGCGCCATAAGCCTGCGGCGGCTGGTCACTGCGCTGCGCGGCGCGCACAGCACCCAGCGTGGTGGTGCCGCCGGCGCTGGTGGTGACCGGCGTCGGATCGCTGTAGAACGGATCGGTGGGATCCGTCGGCAGCAACTCGTTGCCCCACGCCGTACCGTTGGAGACAGTGGCCACGTACGTGCCGCGCTTCCTGTCGTAGTTCAGGCGCAGGCTCGGCTCGACGCGGAAGCGGTCCGTGAGCCTCCACGAAAGCTGCCCGAACAATGCGGCACTGGTGTTCTTGTAGTCGATGTCGTTGAGCGACGTCGATCCATCGAGCACCTCGGGCGCATTGGCGAGCACCGCCTGATTCACCGGATGCAGGTTCCACCGGCTGGCCGCCGGACCGCGCTGCGTGATGCCATCGGTGTGGATGTTCTGGTGGTAGCCGAACAGGCCGACCACATAGTCGAACCGCTCACCCGTGAAGGAGTAGCGGAACTCCTGCGTCACCTGCTCCTGCGTCGAAGGGTTGTTCGACTTCGTGGTGATCGGCAGGCCCGTGAAGTCACGGTCGTTCGCCGGCACCCAGTCCCAGTAGCGCCACGCCGACACGGCGGTGAGCGTTCCCTGGCCCAGGCCCCACACCGCGCGCACCGCCGCACCACCCAGCTCGTTGCGCGCCGACAGCTCGCCGTCCACGTCGGTGACCCGGTCGAACGGAGTGAAGGTGCGGTTGACCAGGTCCGTGCCCGGCGCCACGTAGTCGAAGGCTTCGGCCAGCGCGAAGTACTGGCGGTTGGCGCCACGCTGCGTCACGCCATGGCGCGCGGCGATCTGCGCGCAGCACTCGCCGTTCTGCTTGTTGTAATCACCGGAGAAGGTGATCTTCAGCGTATCAGTGGCGCGCCAGAGGATCTGGCCGCGGAAGCCCACGTTGTCCAGCTCGTTGACGCGGTTGGTGGTGGCCACGTTGTAGATAGTGCCGTGGCGGCTGGTGGTGGAAAGCGCCAGGCGCCCGGCCACCGACTCACCAGCCAGCGGACCGGAGATCGCGGCCTTGGCCTGGTAGAAACCCAGGTTGCCCACCGTCAGTTCGGTGCTGCCCTCCGGCACGAAGGTCGGCGCACGCGTCGTGATGTTGATCGCGCCGGCCGTGGTGTTCTTGCCATACAGCGTGCCCTGCGGTCCGCGCAGCACTTCCAGGCGCTCCACGTCGAGGAAGTCCAGCGTCGAGGCGGCCGCGCGGCTGTAGTACACGTCATCCACATACAGGCCCACGCCCTGCTCGATGCCGTCGTTGGTGAGCCCGAACGGCGCACCGAAGCCGCGGATGTTCACGAAGGAGTTGCGGGGGTTCTGGCTGTAGAACTGCAGCGCCGGTTGCAGCTGCTGCAGGCGGCCCACGTTGAAGCTGCCCTGCTCTTCCAGGAAGGTGCCATCCACCACCGACACGGGCAGCGGCACGTCCTGCAGTTCCTCGTCACGGCGGCGGGCCGTGACGGTCACCGCATCCAGTTCCTCGTCTTCCGCAATCGCGGCGGACACTGCCGCCGTCACGGTCAGCGGCGCAGCTTCTTGTGCCAGGACTATCGACCCGGGCAGGGCCGTCGATACAATCCCTGCCGCCAGCAGATATCGCAGTTCCACTCTTGTTACTCCTCAAGATGCCTGAATCGTCATGAGAGAGTGGCGGGGGGGCGGTTAGCGGGTCAGTCGCAGGCCGGTTATCAACCGGTTACAAGCCGGCCCGGGCGCGTGTATAAGCAATTCCGCGTGGCGCAACTGCGCGCGCTTCTTCTATTTATCTGCCCCGGGATTTCTCAATGGACGCAAAGCTCTTCCTCACCGTTTTCGGCACCGTCTTCCTCGCGGAACTCGGCGACAAGACCCAGCTGGCCACCCTGCTGTTCGCGTCGAAGACCGGCAACAGCCTGGTCATAGTGTTCATCGCGGCATCCATCGCGCTGATCGCAACCACCGCGATCGGCGTGCTTGCCGGTTCGGTGGCCTCCGCCTACATCCAGCCGAAGTACCTGAACTACGCGGCGGGCATCGGCTTCATCGTCATTGGCCTGTGGACTTTGTGGAAGGCGTAACAAGAAGAAGGAGTTTCTGATGACCGAGGTTCGCAATCCCTATGCCGCGCCGGATGCGGCGGTTGCTGATGTCGCTGCGCCCGGCGTTGTCCCGCCGGAGAACAGGCACGTGAAGTGGGCCTGCATCGTTCTCTGGTGCTCGCTGGCCATCACGCTCATTGCCCTTCCCGTCGCCGTGAAGCAGCAGCCGGCAGTGGTATCGGGCGCTTTTGGATGGGGCGGAACTCTCGCCACGGGAATCCTCGGGGCGGCGTTCGCAGCCCTGATCATCTGGTGGGTCACCGCCAAGCTGAGCGCGGGCCGCAACTGGATGCGCTGGCTGGTGACCATCTTCTACGGCCTTTCGACGATCATCTCGCCGTTCTCCTGGGCCTCGTCGGAGCTCGCCGCCCAGTCATTCGCCAGTCCGTTGATTGGCACCCTCACCATCCTGAGCTACATCACGAACCTGGCCACGCTGGTGCTGGTCAACACCCCATCGGCCCGCGAGTGGTTCGCCGCCATGAAGCTCAGTCGCGCCTGAGGCATCCTGAGCGGATGCAGTACCGTCATGCCTTCCACGCCGGCAACTTCGCGGATGTCCACAAGCACATCGCACTGCTGCAGCTGATCGGCGCGTTGCAGAAGAAGGCCAAGGGCTTCCACTTCCTGGATACCCACGCTGGCGAAGGTCTCTACGACCTGCACGGCGAGGAGGCGCGTCGCGGCAGCGAGAGCGCGGCCGGCATCGCAAGGCTGGCGACAGCGGCGGCGCAGGCCGGGCAAGCGGTGCTGCCCCCCATCCGCCACTACCTCGAGGTAGTGGAACGGCTGCGCAAGCAGCATGGCGGTGCCAGCATCTATCCGGGCTCGCCACTGCTGGCGGGCGCGGTGCTGCGTGCCGTCGACTCCGCCACCTGCGTGGAATCCCAGGCGCCGGTGGCGCGCGCCCTGCAACGCGCGCTCGACGCCGGTGCCGCGTACCAGGCCACCACGCCACGCGTGCTGAACACCGACGGCTACCACGAACTGCGCGCCCAGCTGCCGCCGCCCTCGCGACGGGGCCTGGTGCTCATCGACCCGCCCTATGAATCCGGCGAAGAAGAGCGGCAGGTCGCCAACGCGCTGGCGGAGGGACTCTCGCGCTTCGAAACCGGCGTGTTTGCGGTGTGGTATCCCATCAAGAAGATGCGCGACGGCGAGCTGTGGGTGGCGCGCGTGATACGCGGCATCGTACGGCCCACGCTTGCAGCCGAGTTCTGCCTGCATGATGCCGACAACTCCGCCGCCCTCAATGGCTCCGGCCTGCTGGTGGTGAACCCGCCCTGGGAATTCGATTCCACCACGCGGGTGTGGCAGACGCAGCTGGAGTCGCTGCTGGGAGCACGGGGCGGAAGCCGGGTGCGCTGGCTGGTGGAACAGTAGACCTCCGGCTCAGGCCGTCACGCCGCGCAGTGCACTGGCTTCTCCAGGGGCCAGCGCATCCAGTCGGGCATCGACCGGCTCCGGAGTGTCGATGGGCACAATTTCCTATTGAGTCGCGGCGCGGGCTGCCTCAGGCTCCGCAGGGATGAGGGTGCTGACCATCAACGCCGGCAGCTCCTCCATCCGCCTCGCGGTGCTGGAGGAAACCGGGCACGGACTGCGCCGCGCGGCGGCGCTCCATCATGCGCACCCCCCTGCCGATGCCTCTTCCGCATTGCGCAGTTTCCTTGCGGGCCCAGGCGCGATGCCGGTGGATGTCGTGGCGCATCGCATCGTGCACGGCGGCAGCGAGCTGGTGCATGCCTGCCTGGTCGAACCCGCGGTCGAGGCGCAGATCCAGCATCTGGCGCCCCTCGCGCCGCTGCACAATCCGCCTGCGCTGGCCTGGCTGCAGGCCAGCCGCGCAGCCGTCGGCGGGCAGGTCCCGCAGGTGGCCGTCTTCGATACGGCGTTCTTCGCCACGCTTCCGCCGGCAGCCCGCACCTATGCGCTGCCGCGCGACCTCGGCGATCGCATTCCCCTGCGCCGCTTCGGCTTCCACGGCCTCGCGCACCAGGCCATGCTGCGGCGCTGGGGCGAGCTGGCTCCGCATGCATTCCCGCGCGCGCGCGTGATTTCCCTGCAGCTGGGTGCGGGCTGCTCGATCACCGCATCGCTGGGCGGGGTGCCGCAGGACACCTCGATGGGCTTCTCGCCGCTGGAAGGGTTGATGATGGCCACCCGCTGCGGTGACGTCGATGCCGGGCTGCTGCTGCACCTGCAACGCACGCTGGCGATGACGCCCGATGCACTGGAGCAGCTGCTGAACAGCCGCTCCGGGCTGCTCGGCGTTTCCCGCATCAGCGGCGACATGCGCGCGCTGCTCGAATCCACGGATCCGGCTGCGCAGCTGGCGGTGGAGATGTACTGCTACCGCGCGCGCAAGTACGTGGGTGCCTACCTGGCGGTGCTGGGCGGTGTGGATGCGGTGCTGTTCGGCGGCGGCGTGGGCGAGAACGCGCCCGCCGTGCGGGCGCGCATCCTCGGCGGCATGGAATGGGCCGGCATCTTTATTGACGCGGCGGCAAACGATGCGGCGGTGGGCAGCGAGGCTCGCATTGATGCGCAGCCACCCGGCGGTTCCATCGGCGCCGGAATATGGGCACTGCCGGTGGATGAATCCTCGTCAATGGCATCAGAGGCGCTGGGCGTGCTGCGCAACCCGACAAAGGAACAAGCTCATGGATGACCTCCTCGCTTCGGACGCACAGCTTGCGGCACTCGACGCCTGGTGGCGCGCCGCCAACTATCTTTCTGTCGGCCAGATCTACCTGCTCGACAATCCCCTGCTCGAGGCACCGCTGGAACTCGGGCACGTGAAGCCGCGGCTGCTCGGCCACTGGGGCACGACGCCGGGCCTGAACTTCATCTACGCGCACCTGAACCGGCTCATCGCGCGCGATGGGCTCGATATGATCTTCATCGCCGGCCCCGGCCACGGCGGACCCGCGCTGCAGGCGAACACCTGGCTGGAAGGCAGTTACTCCGAGCTGTATCCGGAGGTCACGCAGGACAAGGCGGGCATGCGCCGGCTGTTTCGCCAGTTCTCCTTCCCCGGCGGCGTGGGCAGTCATGCCACCCCCGAAACGCCGGGCTCCATCCACGAGGGCGGCGAGCTGGGCTACGCGCTGTCGCATGCCTATGGCGCCGCCTTCGACAATCCGGACCTCATCGTCAGCTGTGTCGTCGGCGATGGCGAGGCCGAGACCGGGCCGCTCGCCGCCTCCTGGCACTCCAACAAGTTCCTCGATCCGGCGCGCGACGGGGCCGTGCTGCCCATCCTGCATCTCAACGGCTACAAGATCGCAGGTCCCACGCTGCTGGCGCGCATCCCGCAGCAGGAGCTCGAGCAGCTGTTCAGCGGCTACGGCTACAAGCCCCATGTGGTGGCAGGCAGCGATCCGGCCGTGCTGCACCGGCAGATGGCCGACACGCTCGATACCATCCTGCGCGAGATCCGCGCCATCCAGCAGGCAGCAAGGAACGGTGATGTCACGCGGCCGCGCTGGCCCATGCTGA
>JALYWF010000039.1 GCA_030852845.1 Pseudomonadota bacterium | reverse complement strand
GATGCGCACATTGTGTGTGCCGGCAAGCAGCGCGAGGGGCAGCTGGCCGTTGTCGGGACGTACGGGCACGGAGTTGCCATCGACCAGCACCTGCGTGACGCGCAGGTCCCCGGGCAATGTGAGGGTGTGGCGACCGGCCTGCGTGCTGCGGTACTGCAGCTGCAGCGAGCCGGTGAGCGAGCGTTTGCCGAACTCGCTGCGATGTTCCACCGAGTCGATGGCCAGGGTGCGGCCGGGCGCGGGTGCGGGACGCGTGATGGTGAGGTTCAGTGTCTCGCCGGCGCGTGGCACGAAGTGGTAGATCCACTGGCCGGTGTCGGTCTCGGGCAGCGAGGGCGGCAGACCGTTGAATTCCAGGTGCCACTCGGGGCCCACGGCAAACACCCAGCGCTCGCTGCGTGCGGCGTCGGAAGGCAGCGTGAGGGCCAGGGTCTCGCTGCGCTGGAGCAGGGAATCCCACGACATCTGCTGCTCGCCACGGCCCAGCGCGGCGGTGATGCTGCCATTGCGCACTGTGGTGCCGGCGGTGAGCACGGACTCGCCGGGCACCAGCGGAATCTCCACCTGCAGCGGCGCGGCGCGCGGGGCGATGCGCTGCACGTCGGTGTGGATGCTCCAGTCCAGGTCGAGGCGGAAGGTGCGCGTGACCTGCACGAAGGCGGGGAATTCGCTGGCGGCCAGATCGGCGGCGGCGCTGCCTTCGGTGCGGCGGCGGATCAGCTCCAGCGAGCCGGAGAGCAGGCGGCCGTTGGTGACGCCGGCGGCATCCCAGCCGCTGGTGCTCACGCTGATGGCGCGCGGGGGCTGGGGGAAGCCCAGCTGCACGGTCTCGGCGTTGGCGAGGCGGCCCGCAAGTTTCACGCTGTGCGCGCCGCCGGTGAGCGGCAGCCAGGCGGAGGTGTCGGACTCGCGCATCACGAAGGGCGCGGCGCGGCCATCCACTTCCACGCGATCGAGCTGCCAGCGGTCGCCAGCCTGCGGCAGGGCCACGGCCACGTCGGTGAGCGCGCTGACGGCGAGATCCACTTCGAGACGATCGCCGCTGGCACGCACGGTGGCCGAGGCGATTTCGGCGCAGGCACCGCGGCAGGCCGGTGGCGCGGTGAGCCGGGTGCGCAGTTCGTTGAGCATTTCCTGCGAGGGGATGGCCTGGGCCTGCGCGGGTGCTGCTGGTGTGAGCAGCAGCAGTGTGGCGGCGATTGTGGCCGCCGCGACTGTGCCGCCGCCGAATGCGCGCCGAATGGCCGGCGGCAGGCCCGGGATGTTGAGCGGGAACTGGAAGGTGGCGCGGGCCAGCAGCAACGCGAACAGCGCCGTGGCGAGCACGCCGAGGATGCGCCACAGGCCCAGGGCAATGGGGCCGATCCAGATGAAGCGCACATCCTGCGAAGGTTCGACGGGGCCGGACCAGCCGTAGGTGTAGGTCTTGTATGACCAGTTGGGCACGCCGGGGCCGGCCTGCAGCAGCGTGCCGGCAGCGTAGCGGTTGGCGACGCTGGCGTAGACGATGCGCGAGCCGGTGACCTGCACTTCTTCCATTTCCGCGGCATCTTCGTCGGCGCCGCCGAAGCTTCCTGGCGGTCGCGGTGGTGGTGCGGGCATGGCCTGGGGCTCGACTGCCGGGTTTGCCATCTCCATTTTCATGTAAGCGGCGTCACCGGCGAGGCCGCGCAGATTCATCACGCCGTAGTGCTCGCCCGCTGCATCCAGCTGCGGATAGAAGGCCAGCCTGAGCTGTCCGATCAGCAGCGGCAGCAGCGCCAGCACCAGCACGGCAAAGCTGGCGATGCGGTAACGTCCGGCGAAGGCGCGCAGCCTGCCTTCGGGCGCGGCGCGGAACAGCGCGATGGCGGCGATGACATTGGCCCACAGCCAGATCATCTCCGCGGCTTCCTGGTACAGCAGCAGCAGCGCCACGCCGGCGACCGCGGCGACGGTGCGGCCGGCCACCCAGTGCGTGAGCACGATCACCACCAGCACGCCGAAGAGATTCCACAGGCCCCAGCCGTCGATCCAGGAACCCTGCGCGAAGTCTGCGCCGGGTGCGCCGAGCAGGCGGTGGCCTGGCGGCAGATGCAGCTGGCCGGTGGCGTTCTCGAAGCGCGTGGACCAGCCGGTGGCGGGCTGGCTGGCGCGCGCGCCCTCCACGCGGGCGATGGTGGAGAGCTGCAGGTCGCGGTCGCGCACTTCCACGCCCGAGGCCTCGTTGGGTGCGGCGGTGACCAGCAGGGTGTCCTCGCGCGTGCGCGCGCTCTCGAGCAGGTAGGGCGGCGCCATGTCGAGGCGCCAGTCGCGGTTGAGGCGGCCGTTGATCTCGTCGGTGACGGTGTAGCCGTCGTGGCTGAAATCCAGCCACACCTGGCGTGTCAGGTGCAGCTGGTTGTCATCGGGATTGGCCAGCGCGCGACTGCGCTCGCTGACGGTGAGCGAGCCGGCGGCGGGCAGGCGGAAGGCCGGATAGTCCTGCCAGCGTGCCGGGACATTGGCCTGTGCAGGGTCAATGCTCTCGGCGCCTTCGGGGGCGGCCACGCGCAGGCGGTCCACGCCTTCGAAGCTCCACACTTCGTCGGCGGGCCAGGGGGCTGCGGCCTGGGGTCGCGTGGTGGTCTGCGCTACGGCCGGGCCACGGGCTTCGAGCATCAGCTCGAAGCGGCCGGGGCGCAGCTGCACGCGCAGGCGGCCATCGCTTTCGAGCCGGGCGGGCAGTTCGCCTTCGAGCGCCAGCGGAGTGTAACCAGCAGGCAGCACGGGGCCGAGCAACACTTCACGGCCGGCGCCGGAGACATACAGCGACAGCTGCGTGTACAGGCGCGCGGGGATGTCATCGCGCAGCAGGCGGTGCACGGTGAGGTCGAGCTGCTCGCGCTCCAGTGCGGCACGGCGCTGGCCCAGCCACACATCGCCACCGGCGCGCTCGGGCTGCGCGATGCTGCGGCCGTCGAGGGTGAGCTGCACGATGGCGGTCTGTGCCGGAACGTGCAGCTGCTCGGGACGGGTTTCCCACACGAAACGACCGTTGATCTCGTGTGTGCCGGGGGAGAGCTGCAGCTGCGGCACGCCTTCGCGCGCCACCACGGCGGCGGCGGCGCCATCGAGGCGCAGGTCGCGCGGCCAGTGCTCCAGGCTGCCGGGCAGGCGGACCCAGCTTTCGGAGTACACCTGCCAGCGCTGGCGGAAGGTGCCGCCGCTGGCGCTGAGGTCCAGCGTGAGTGCGCCGGGCCAGGCGCAGACATGCGCATTGGCATCGCCGGGGGTGCGCGTGGCGAGGAAGGGACAGGCGCGGAACTCCTGGCCCTGCAGCACCCAGCCCTGCCACTCGCGCAGCGGTCCGGGAATGGCCTCGGCCGCCTGGGCCGTGACATTCCACGCCATCAGCATCGCCATCAACAACCGGATTACGTGCCGCATGCGTTCACCCTTGTGGTCTTGTTGTGCCAGCGCTGCCTGCGGGCAGACTGCACTGTACCCGCAAGGCTAGTACGGGTGAATGGGCGCCACGGGGTCAAACCGCCAGAGATCACGGGCTGATACCGCCGGGCACGGCAGGTGCTACCAGGGCTAGACTGGACCGGACCCCCAACAACATTCTGTCCAATCCATGCTCTGGATCCTCTGTACCGTGCTGGCCGCCGCCGCGCAGACGGCGCGCAATGCCATGCAGAGCGGGCTCACCCGCTCGCTGGGCGTGCTGGGTGCGACGCAGGTGCGTTTTGTGTTCGGCCTGCCGTTTGCGCTGCTGCTGCTGGCAGTGGCCGCGCTGGCGACGCAGTCGACGCTGCCGGGCGTGTCGCCACGCTTCCTGCTGTTCACCACGGCTGGCGCGGTGATGCAGATCCTGGCCACCGCGCTGCTGCTGCGGGCCATGCATGGCGGGTCATTCACGGTGGCCACTGCCCTGTCGAAGACCGAGGCGGTGCAGATCGCGGTGTTCGGCCTTGTGATCCTGGGCGATGAGCTCACGCTGCTGCGCTCGGTGGCCATTGCGCTGGCGACGGTGGGCGTGCTGCTCACCGCCACAAAGCGCGGCGAGAAGTGGACCGCGGCGGGCCTGGGGCCGGTGCTGCTGGGGGTGGCATCCGGTGGCTGCTTTGCGCTGGCGGCGGTGGGATTCCGTGGCGGCATCCTCGCGCTGGAGGATGGCGGCTACTGGCTGCGCGCCACCTTCACCCTCACCTGGTCACTGGGCATCCAGGCGCTGCTGCTGGGACTGTGGATGCTGGCCATGGCGCGCGAGGCGCTGATCGGCAGCTTCAGGCTGTGGCGGCAGTCGGTGCCGGCGGGACTGATGGGCGCCCTCGCCTCGCAGTTCTGGTTCCTCGGGTTCGCCCTCACCAGCGCGGCAAACGTGCGTACGCTGGGACTGGTGGAAGTGCTGTTTGCCTATGGTGTGGGCCACCACGTGATGCGCCAGCGCGTGGCGCCGCGCACGCTGGCCGGCATGCTGCTGATCGTGGCTGGCGTGGCGCTGCTGGTGATGGCCGCGGCTTGATAGACTGCGGCG
This sequence comes from Pseudomonadota bacterium, assembly GCA_030852845.1. GTDB lineage: Bacteria > Pseudomonadota > Gammaproteobacteria > Steroidobacterales > Steroidobacteraceae > ZC4RG30. Next base: position 83,875 of record JALYWF010000039.1, on the reverse strand, counting down.
CATGAACGCACGCGCCGAGCGCGACATCTATTCCGTGGCGCGCCTCAATGCCGAGGCGCGCCTGCTGCTGGAGTCCGGCCTGCCGGCGCTGTGGGTGGAGGGGGAGCTTTCCAACTTCGCGGCGCCCTCTTCCGGCCACTGGTACTTCACGCTGAAGGATCGCGATGCGCAGATCCGCTGCGCGATGTTCAGGGCGCGCAACAACGCGGTGCGGTTCCGGCCGAAGGATGGCATGCACGTGGTGGTGCGCGGGCGGGTGAGCCTGTATGAGCCGCGCGGCGACTACCAGCTGATCGCTGAAGTGATGGAAGACGCCGGCGAGGGCGCGCTGAAGCGCGAGTTCGAGCGGCTGAAGGCCAGGTTGGCGGCGGAGGGATTGTTCGATGCAGCGCTGAAGCGGCCGCTGCCGACGATGCCACGGCGGATTGCGGTGGTGACTTCGCCCACGGGCGCGGCGGTGCGCGATGTGCTGCATATTCTGGCGCGGCGGTTTCCACCGGCGGACGTACTGGTGATTCCCACGCCGGTGCAGGGCGCGGCGGCCACCGAAGCCATCGTGGCGGCGCTCGATGCCGCCGCGGCACGCGATGATGTGGATGTGATCATCCTCGCGCGCGGCGGTGGCTCCATCGAAGACCTGTGGTGCTTCAACGATGAGCGCGTGGCACGCGCCATCCGCCGCTCGCGCCTGCCGGTGGTGTCGGGCGTGGGACACGAGATCGACTTCACCATCGCGGATTTCGCCGCCGACGTGCGTGCGCCCACGCCTTCCGGTGCGGCGGAGCTCGTGGTGCCGGACCGGCGCACGCTGCTGGCCACACTGGCGAATGCGCAGCGTCGCCTGCGGCAGCTGGCGGAGCAGCGCGTCACGCGTGCGTTCGAGAAGTTCGGCGTGCTGGGCGAGCGGCTGGCACGTGCACATCCGGGCCATCGCCTGCAGCAGCAGATGCAGCGGCTGGACGAGCTGGACATGCGGCTGCGGCGCGCGCTCGAGACGGCGCTCACGCGCGCCGACCACAAGCTGCTGCTGGCGCGGCGCGGGCTGGATGCCATCAGCCCGCTGGCCACGCTGGAGCGCGGTTATGCCATCGTCACAGGTCCGGATGGACAGGCGCTGATGGATGCCGGCGAGGTGCGCGCAGGCGATGCCATCGAGGCGCGGCTGAAGCGCGGCATCCTGCGTGCCACGGTGACGGGCATCCGCGAATAGCATGTCGCGCCTGCTCGTCTTCCAGCATGTGGCCGCCGAGCCGCTGGGCACGCTGGATGCACGCATCCGTGCACGTGGGCATCGCATCCGCTTCCACAATTTCCAGCGCAATCCCGACGCGCAGCCGGACATCGACCGCTATCGCGGACTGATCGTGCTGGGCGGGCCGATGAACGTGGATGAGCAGCATCGTTATCCGCATCTCACCACGGAGCTGAAGGCCATCGAGCAGGCGCTGCGCCAGGACAAACCGGTGCTGGGCATCTGCCTGGGTGCGCAGCTGCTGGCGCATGTGCTGGGCGGGCCGGTGCGGCGGCATGAGCGGCATGAGATCGGCTGGTATGACCTGCACACCACGGATGAGGGACGCAGCGATCCGTTGCTGGGTGTGCTGGGCGAGCGTGCACCGGTGTTCCAGTGGCATGGCCGCACCTGGGGGCTGCCTTCGGGCGCGGTGCAACTGGCGCGCACCGAGACCTGCGAACAGCAGGCGTTCCGTTTCGGGGAAAAGGCGTATGGATTCCAGTTTCACCTGGAGGCTGACACCGCGATGATCGAGCGGTGGCTGACGATTCCGTCCTATCGCGAGGAGCTTGAAGCCGCCGGGCTGGCGCATGACGCGGAGCAGATCCGCGAGGCAACGGGCGGACAGATTGCGCGGATGCAGCCGATGGCTGAATCCGTGTTCAACAGTTTTCTGGATCTGGTCGGGCGCCCGAACCGGCGCGCGATATTGCCGACGCGCGAGACGCCTGAGTAGGCGCCCCGCGCGCAGCGAGGGCGTTTACTTCACCAGCGCGTCGATGGCGGCAGTGAACTCGGCCGAATCCGGCGCGACACCCTGGGGGAAATACTTGACCACCTTGCCATCGGCGGTGACCAGGTACTTGTTGAAGTTCCACTTCGGCTCGCTGGACTGCTTGTTCAGTTCCTTGAACACCGCGTTGGCCTCCGCGCCCTTCACCTTGGTCGCGGCCATCACGGGGAAGGTCACGCCATTGTTGAGGAAGCAGATCTCGGCCGACTTGGCTTCGTCCGCACTTTCCTGGTTGAAGTCGTTGGAAGCGAAGCCCACCACGGCGAGCTTGCCCTTGTACTTCTGGTGCACGGCTTCGAGGCCCTTGTACTGCGGGGTGAAGCCGCAGTTGCTGGCCGTGTTGACGATCAGCATGGGCTTGCCGGCAGCGGCCTGGCAGATGTTGATCTTGTCTGAGGAGTGCAGCTTGCGGAATTCCTGGTCGAGGAAGGCCGGGCACGACTGCGCGGACTTCGACTGCGCCTGCGCCACGGGGGCGTGGGGCGCGAGGGCGATGGTGACGAGCGCGGCGGCGGCGAGAGCAGAAACGATTTTCACGGGAGTCCCCTCCGTTGGTGTGGGCAGAGTATCCCACGGATGCTCAGAAGCCGCTGAACAGCAGGTCGATCGCGCCGATCAGGGCTTCGCGATGCGCAGCGAGGTTGGCAATGGGACGCTGTGCAGCGCGGGTGGGGATGCTCACGAGGCGGTCGATGATGACCACATGGTCCTCGCCCTCTATTCGAACAACCGGGGCGAGCCGGCCGGCGACCCCCGGCATGCGTGCACGCGGTGCAAGGGGGGCGATCACCAGCCTGTCATCCCCGGGGACCACGTCTGAGCGCAGGTTGATGGCGAAGGGAAAAGACCGCCGCAGGGCCGGGACGGGATAAGGAAAGGCATCGAACTGGAGCATCATTCGTCGCCAGGCTTTTCGCTGCCAGGCTTGTCACTGGCGGAATTCTCGAAGTATTCGCGTGTCAGCACGGCCGGATCGCCATGCTCGGCGGTGTAGGCGGCGACGGCCCGCACATCCGCTTCGACTTCGGCCAGGATGGCCGCCCGGCGCTGGCGTTCCAGTTCCCTGGCCAGGGCCTCTTCTGCGATGCGCGATGCATTCAGGCCGAGCGCCTTCACCCGCGCGTACAGATCGGAATTCAGGGTGAGGCTGACAGTCTGGCGAGGTGCGCCAGTCTCGTAGGCTGGCTCGCGCACGCTGTGTTTCCACATGTCTTTCACACGGGTAGATTGCATGTGTATCATGCGCGGGGTCAAGAACTCCTGTGCCCTGCGGAAGGTCCGATCCTCCATGCGTCTACGCAATCGCTGTCTCGCAGTGCTGGCGGCCGGAATGCTCCAGGCGATCACCCTGGTCGCGCACGCCGCCCTGCCCCGCGCCAGCGCCGTGCCCGGCGGCGTGCTGGTGATCGACCTCGGTGACGCCGGCACCGCTGCCCCTGCGGCGCGCTGGCAAGATCGTGCGGTGCTGGTCACCAGCGATGGCGGACGCCACAAGGCGGTGGCGGGTGTGGCCCTGTCGGTGGTGCCCGGCGACTACAGCCTCGAAGTCACTGAAGCCTCCGGCGCCAGGCGCAGCGTGCCGGTGAAGATCACGGCGAAGAAATACCGCGAGCAGCATCTCACCGTCGCACCGGGGCAGGTCGATCTTTCGCCCGAAGATGCAGCGCGCGTTGAGCGCGAACAGGTGCAGCTGGCGGCTTCATACAACAGCTTCAGCGATACGCTGCCGGCCACCTTCACGCTGCGCCAACCCACGCCGGGACCGCGCAGCGACTCCTATGGGTCTCGCCGCTTCTTCAACAAGCAGCCGCGCAATCCGCATTCGGGCATGGACATCGCGGCCGGCACTGGCACGCCCATCATCGCGCCGGCTGATGGCGTGGTGCTCGAGGCGGGAGATTTCTTTTTCAATGGTGGCACGGTGATCATCGATCACGGACGTGGGTTCGTGACGCTTTACTGTCACCTCTCCGGCTTCGAGGTGAAGAAGGGCGACGTGGTGAAGACCGGGCAGCGCATCGGCAAGGTGGGCGCCACCGGACGTGTCACGGGCGCCCACCTGCACTTCGGCGTGCTGCTCAACGGGGCTTCGGTGGATCCGGGGCTGTTCCTGGAGCCGGTGGCGAAGCCCGCGTCGAAATAACCGGGAATTCCCGGCTCAGAGCAGCATGCCGCCCGAGGCCTCCACGCGCTGGCCGGTGATCCAGTGCGTGTCGCCGGCCAGCAGCATGGCCATGGCGGGGCCGATGTCATCGGGCAATCCCACGCGGCCCTTCGCTGTGGCCGAGGCGATGTGGCTGTTGATGGCTGCATCGTCGCGCACGCGGCCACCACCGAAGTCGGTCTCGATGGCCCCCGGGGCGATGACGTTCACGCTGATGCCGCGCGCACCGAGCTCGGCGGCGAGGTAGCGCGTGAACACTTCGATCGCACCCTTCATCGAGGCGTAGGCGGCGTAGCCGGCCATCGAGAAGCGCGTGAGTCCGCTGGAGACATTGAGGATGCGGCCGTTGTCTTCAAGCAGCGGCAGCAGCGCCTGCGTGAGCAGGAACGGGCCCTTGAAGTGGATGTGCACCATCGCGTCGATCTGTGCGCCGGTGGTGTCCGCAATGCTGGCGTTCACGCCGTTGCCGGCGTTGTTCAGCAGGTAGCGGATGCGATCGCTGGAGAAACGTTCGCGCAGCACCTTGCGCAGCGCCGGTGTGAAGGCCGGTACACCGGCCGGATCGGAGAGGTCCAGGGGTAGCGCAGCGGCGCGACGGCCGAGGGCTTCGATTTCGGCGACGACGGCGGCGGCCTCGGCGGCATTGCCGCGGTAGGTCAGCACGATGTCGACGCCCCGGCGGGCCAGGGCGAGGACAGCGCTGCGGCCGAGGCCGCGGTTGCCGCCGGTAACGAGTGCGATGGGGGTGGTCATTGTGGTTCTCCTGCGTCCGGGGGTAGTTCGGTCTGTATGCAGGATATTGACCGCCTCACGGCCGATAAATACCGGCAGGCTTGCCACACTGTTCCTGATATGAGAACAATCGCCTTATGGATCGCCTCGACCGCCTGAAGGTCTTCATCCGCGTGGCAGAGCTGGGCAGCTTCACACGGGCTGCCGATTCCCTCGGGCTGCCCAAGGGTGTGGCGTCAGTCGCCGTGCAGCAGCTGGAGAACCAGCTTGGCGCCCGCCTCTTCCAGCGCACCACCCGCCGCGTGGAGCTCACGCAGGATGGGCGCGCATGTTACGAACGCGCGCGGGACCTGCTGGGCGAGTTCGAGGAATTGCAGGCGCAGTTCACGCAGACGCCGCAGCGGCTGTCTGGTCGGCTGCGCATCGACATGTCGGTGGGGCTGGCGCAGAACCATGTGCTGCCGCGACTGCCCGAGTTCACCGATCCGCATCCGGAACTGCAGGTGGAAGTCAGCGCCACGGACCGGCGCGTGGACCTGATCCGCGAAGGATTCGACTGCGTGATCCGCGTGGGCAAGGTGGATGAGCCCGGGCTGGTGGCGCGGACGCTGGGGCGTGCGCGCGTGGTGACGCTGGCCAGCCCTGCGTATCTCGCGCGGCATGGCACGCCGCGCACGCTGGAAGATCTCGCCGGACACCGGCTGATCCAGTACGCGGTGAATTTCGGTGGGCAGCGCGAGGGCTGGGAATACTCCGATGGCGGGACGTATCGCGAGATCGCGCTTGAAAGCAGCATCACGGTGAACAGTTCCGCTGCGTACGATGCGGCCTGCCGGGCCGGCTACGGACTGATCCAGGTGCCGGTATTCGGGGCCTCGCGTGACCTGCAGGCTGGCGAACTGGTCCACGTGCTGCCGCAGTACGAGGCGGCGCCGATGACGGTGTCGCTGCTGTATGCGCACCGCCGGCACCTGCCGCTGCGGGTGCGCGCATTCACGGACTGGGTGGCCGGCGTGGTCAGGCCGCTGCTGATGGACGCGCCGCCAGCCTGAGCAGCGGAGGCCGGCGGAGAGGTGCGTGCCGGTGCAGCGTCGCCGGCAACAGGTCAGCCGCGTGGGCGTTTACCCGTGGGCTTTCCCGTGGCGACCTTCTTGCGGGCCACGCGCTTCGCGACGTTCTTCTGTCCGCCCTTCTTCTTCGCGACCACCTTGCGTGCCGCGGCCTCGCGCTGCTCGCGGTTGCCGAAGGGATTCGCGTCGGTGCGCAGTTCAAGCACCACCGGGCAGGCGTAGAGGTCGAAGGCCTCGCGGAACACGTTGGAGAGATAACGCCGGTAGGCGTCAGGGGTCTCCTGCGTCTGGTTGCCGTGGATCACGATGCGCGGCGGATTCTTGCCACCCTGGTGGGCATAACGCAGCTTGATGCGGCGACCCTTCACCAGCGGTGGCTGGTGCGCCTGCAATGCCTTCTCCAGCACCTTCGACAGCTGCGGCGTGGACATCTCGCGCATCGAGGCCTCGAAGGCGCGCACGGCTGCGGTGGCCAGCTCGCCCACGCCGGTGCCGTGGCGTGCGGAGATGTAGTGGATGGGCGCGAAGGGCACGAAGTCCAGGCGCAGCGACAGCGCGTTGCGCACCTGCTCGCGCTGGTCCGTGGGAATCCCATCCCACTTGTTCACCGCCAGCAGCAGCGCGCGGCCCTTCTGCAGGGCAAGGCCCAGCACGGAGGCATCCTGCTCGGCGATGCCCTGGTGCGCATCGAGCACCAGCACCACCACATGCGCGGCGGCAATGGCCTGCAGGGTGCGCGCCACGCTGGCGCGCTCCACGGCATCTTCGACGCGCGCGCGGCGACGCACGCCGGCAGTGTCGATCAGCGTGAAGCGGCGGCCATCGCGTTCGAAGGGCACGAAGATGGAATCGCGCGTGGTGCCGGGCATGTCGGTGGCAATCACGCGCTCCTCGCCGATGAGGCGGTTCACCAGCGTGGACTTGCCCACGTTCGGACGGCCGATCACGGCGATGCGGATGGAGTCGTCCTGCTCCTGCGGACCCTCATCGACTGCCTCGACGCCTTCGAGGGCCTGTTCCAGCAGGGCCTCGCAGCCGCGCCCGGAAAGTGCCGCGACGGCGCGCCATTCGCTGATGCCGAGCCGGTGGAACTCTGCCGCGACCACGCCGGGGTCCATGCCCTCGGCCTTGTTGACCGCCAGCACCACCGGCTTGCCCGAGCGGTGCAGCAGCCGCGCCACTTCGCGATCGTCGTTGGTGAGCCCGGTGCGGCAATCGACCACCAGCACGAGGCGGTCGGCCTCGGCGATGGCGCGCTCGGTCTGCTCGCGCATCTGCTGCTCGACGGTGGAGCGCGGGCTGGTGACCACGCCGCCGGTATCGACGATCACGCAGGGCACATCACCGGCACGGCCGTAGCCGTACTGGCGGTCGCGCGTCACCCCCGGCACGTCGGCGACGATGGCGTCGCGCGTACCGGTGAGCGTATTGAATAGCGTGGACTTGCCGACATTGGGCCGGCCCACGAGCGCAACGATCGGCAGCATGGTGTGTACGTCCGGCGGGGCGGTCAGGTGCCGGGGCGCTTGCGCGTGGAGAAGCCGGTGGGACTGTCGGTGCGCGAGGTGCTGCTGCCACCCCTGCCGCCGCCACCACCGCCATCGCCACCGCCGGAGGAGCTGCCGCGAACGGCAGCACCGCTGGCATCCTCGCCCGTGGCGCGGATGCGCAGCGCGGCGATATGGCCCTCTGCATCCATCACCACCATTTTGTCGCCGGTGATGACCGGGGTTGCGGAGACGCGGGTCTGCAGCGGCTTGATGCGCGCGGCCGGCTCGCCGGTCTCCCGGTCGAGGAAATGCACATAGCCCTGCAGGTCGGCCACGGCGACCAGCGGCCCCAGCAGTGCCGGGGGCGAGAGCCGGCGGCGGCTCAGCGCGCCCTGCTTCCAGAGTTCAACGCCGCTGCGTCGATCGATCTTCACCACTTCGCCGTCGGCGGTGGACACGTACACGGCAGCGTCGTCGATCGTGAGGCCGGAGTAGCTGGAGACATCGCGGGTCCACAGCGGAGTGCCGGTCTCGCGGTCCAGGCGCGCCGCCTTGCCCTGGTAGGTGACGACGTAGAACGCGCCGTCGGCGGCGACGACTGCGGTGTCGATGTCCGCGAGGCGGTCGAGCTCGGAGCGGCCGGAGGGCGGTGCGACGACGTTGTCCCACACCGTGAAGCCGTCAGCCAGCTGGGCGGCCACAACGCGGCCGTTGTCGAAACCGGATACGGCCAGGCCATCGCTGACCAGAGGACGGGCGGTGCCGCGCAGGGACAGGCGCGGCACTTCCTGCTCGATGGCCCACTCCTGCTCGCCATCGCTGGCACGCAGCGCGATGAGCCGGCCGTCGCTGGTTCGCAGCAGTACCATGCCGCCGCCCACGTCGGGCGCGGAGAGGATCTCGCTGTTGACCCGGGTCTTCCAGCGCTCGGCGCCGGTGGCCGAGTCAAACGCCAGGACATCGCCGTTTGCGGAGCCGACCACCACCAGCCCGTCGCCGGCACCGGGACCACCGCTGAGGTTCAGGTCGCTGTCCACGCGCCAGATGCGCCGGCCGTCGTCCCGATGCAGGGCAAGTACGGCGCCGCCGTGACTGGCGACGAACACGGTCTCGCCCTCGGTGGCCAGGCCCAGGCCCAGCCTGAGGCGCGGCTCGTTGCCGCCCAGGTTCACGCTCCACACGCGCTGCAGGTCGGCCGTGCTGCGGAACGCAATCAGCTCCGCAGGCTTGGCCACGTCCTTGTCGGCGCAGGCTGCCAGCAGGGCAACCAGCACCAGCGGTGCGAGGCGTGAGGTCAATCTCATGGAGTGGCTTCCACTGCAGAGGGAGCTTCGGCTGCGGGAGCAGCTTCGGCGGCCGGAGCGGACGATGCCGCGGCCGGCTTGCCGCCGAGGTCGGCGATCTTCAGGTCAAGCAGCTCGCCCACGCCGCCTTCCTGCAGCTCTGCGGCAGGCAGCTTTTCGCGCGCGGCCTGGTATTCCTTCAGCGCGCCCTCGCGGTCGCCCCTGGCGAACAGGATGTCGCCGCGGATTTCAAGGCGTGCGGCCTCGTGCTGCTTCATGTCTGCGGTGCCGAGCGTGGCCAGTGCCGCGTCGTACTGTTCCTGCGCGGCCTGCACGCGTGCCAGGCGCAGCTTGGCGACGGGCTGCAGGTACTTGTCGGTGGCCGAGCTGGCTACGCGCTGCAGGCGCTCGCGCGCCCGGTCCAGCTCGTTGTTGGCCACGTGCACGTTGGCGGCAACCAGGTCGGCGGCAGCCACATAGGGTGACTTCGGGTAGTCGCTGCGCAATTGCTCGATCAGCGTGAAGCCCTCTTCATCGCGGCCGGCATCGAAGGTGCTGACAATGTTCTGGTAGGCATTGGTGGCCTCGACGGCCTTCTTGTCCACATGGGCCTGCCACCAGCGCCAGCCAAAGAAGGCCAGCAGCATCAGCGCGGCCAGCAGCAGCACCTGCGGCCCGCTCGTGCGCAGCCAGGCCTTCAGCCGTTCCCATTGTTCCTCTTCGGAAAGCAGTTCCACTATTCGCCACCCCTGAAAATAAGGTCTGGAATCCTACAGCGTATCGAGCAGTGCCGGCAGGCGTGATGACAGCTCCGCAAGCTGCACCTCGGCCTGGCCGCCTTCCTGGCGCAGCGGCTTCAGGGCCGCGGCCCCCCGCTCCAGTTCGTCATCCCCCAGCACCAGCGCCAGGCGCGCCCCGCTGCGGTCGGCGCGGCGGAACTGGGCCTTGAAGTTGCCGCCGCCCTGGTTCATTTCGAAGGCCACGGCGGGCAGCGCGTCGCGCAGCTGCTCCACCAGGGCCAGCCCGGCGCGCGTGGCGCGCTCGCCCGAGGCGATCACGTAGACGTCGGGGCCGGCCGGCGCGGGCGCCGTGCCAGCCTGCCGCAGCAGCTCCACCACACGCTCGATGCCCATGGCGAAGCCGGCCGCCGGCGTGGGCTCGCCGCCCAGCTGCGGGATGAGGCCATCGTAGCGGCCACCGGAGCAGATGGCATCCTGCGCGCCCAGCGCGTCGGTGACCCACTCGAAGACGGTGCGCGAATAGTAGTCGAGGCCACGCACCAGGCGCGGGTCGATGGTGTATTCCACGCCCATGGCGGCCAGCGTGGCGCACAGGCCGTCGAAGTGCTCGCGCGATTCAGGATCGAGGTGCTCGGTGAGCAGCGGCGCACCGCTGACCACGGCCTGCATGGCCGGGTTCTTGCTGTCGAGGATGCGCATGGGATTGCCCTGCAGGCGCCGCTGGCTGTCGGCGTCGAGCACGGCGGCATGCTGGGTGAAGTAGGTCACCAGCTTCTCGCGATAGGCGCGGCGCGACTCGCTGGTGCCCAGCGAATTGAGCTTCAGCTTCACGCGCGTGATGCCCAGCTTCTTCCACAGGCGCGCGGACATGGCGATGAGCTCGGCATCGATGTCGGGGCCGGCGAAGCCGATGGCCTCGACGCTGAACTGGTGGAACTGGCGATAGCGGCCCTTCTGCGGGCGCTCGTGGCGGAACATGGGGCCGGTCATCCACAGCTTCAGCCGCGCGCCGCGCAGCAGGCCGTGCTCGATGGCGGCACGCACCACGCCGGCGGTGCCCTCGGGACGCAGCGTGAGGCTGTCGCCGCCGGAGTCGGCGAAGGTGTACATCTCCTTCTCGACGATGTCGGTGAATTCACCGATGGCGCGCTTGAACAGCGCGGTGTGTTCGACCACCGGCACGCGCAGTTCCTGGTAGCCATAGGCGGCATACAGCTCACGCGTGACGCGTTCCAGGTGTTGCCACGCGCCGATGTCGGCGGGCAGCACGTCGTTCATGCCGCGTACCGCGGCGAGGGTCTGCGTGCTCAACGGGAATCGACTCCCGTAGCCCACCAGGCGACCACGGCCAGTGCCAGCAGCACGGCGAAGAGCACCAGCGGCCAGGCCCTGCGCGGCGCCGCGCGCTGGGTGGGCAGCTGCGGCACGGCCGTCAGGTCTGGCGCGGGCTGGCTGAGGGATTCATAGCGGCCGGTCGCGGAGGGCTCGCCCACCAGCTCGGCGTAATGACGCAGGTGTCCGCGCACGTATACAGGGGCACCCAATGCCTTGAAGGAGCCGGTTTCCAGGGCGTCGATCACTTTCTCATCCACATGCAATTGTTCCGCGGCCTGCGCGACGCCCAGCCCCATCCGCTCGCGCGCAGTGCGCAGCTGGCGGCCGATGGCGCTGAACTCCTCGGTCACAGGGCCACTTTCTCCCTGCAGGATCCAAGCACCTGGGGCAGGTCAGACAGCGTCTCGCGGGAGTTGGGGAAATCACGCCGCATCCGGAGCACGTAGCCAGTGACGCCTGGGCAATCGCCCTGCTTCACCGCTGCGCGCACGCCGGTCAGCAGCACGCGGGGCGAGCTGCGCATCGACTGGTAGTTGTCCACCGCGCGGCGCGCCAGTTCGGGCTTGCCCAGCTCGATCTGCGTGTCCGCCAGGTACACCACCGCGTCGACATAGTCCGGCTGCTTGGCAAGGGCCATCTCGAAATAGCGCAGCGAATCACCCAGGCGCTTGTTGTCGCGCAGGCACAGGCCTGCGTTGCTGGCCGCAACGGCCTGCCGTCCATACAGCGGGTTGTTCACCAGGCGCTCGAACTCGGTGATGCCGCGTTCGACCTCGCCGCTGGAGCACAGGAACACCGCATAGCCATTGACGATCTCGAGCTTGTCGGGCGCCAGGTTGATGGCGTTGCGGTAGCGGCGCTCGGCCTCCTTGGGCTGCTCGAGCCGGCCGTAGAGTTCCGCGAGGGCGAACTGCCCTTCGGCGCTCTTCGGATTCTGCTTGTCGGCGCGCTCGAGTTTTTCCTTGGCATCGGAAAGCTTGCCCTGGGCCATGTAGGCCACGCCCAGCTTCACGTTGGCATCTGCCGCCGCCACCGAATCGACGGGACGGTTGCCGTTGCCGGAATGCACGCAGCCAGCCAGTGCCGCTGCGGCGAGCAGCGCGAGGAGCGCTGCGGCCTTCATGACGGCGCTCCCGGCTGTGTGGCGGGCTGCGCCACCACGGAGACGGCCACACGCTTGCTGCCCAGTCGTGACGTGGTGCGGTTGATTACGCGCCCGGCCAGCTGGCCGCAGGCTGCGTCGATGTCGTCGCCACGGGTTTTCCGGATTGTCGCCATGACACCACCTTTCAATACCTGGTCGAGGAATGCACGGATGACTTCCGGACGCGAACGACGGTACTGCGTGCCGGGGAAGGGATTGAAGGGAATGAGGTTCACCTTGGCCGGATGCCCGCGCAGCAGTCGTGCCAGCGCGCGCGCCTGGGCCGGGGAATCATTCACGCCCTCGAGCATCACGTATTCGAAGGTGACGCTGCGGCCATTGGCCTCGTCGATGTAGGCCCAGCAGGCCTCCAGCAGCTCGGCGATGTTGTGGCGGCGATTGATGGGCACCAGCTCGCTGCGCAGCTCGTCGTCGGGCGCGTGCAGCGACACGGCCAGCGCGACATTGCTCTCTTCGGCGAGCTTGTAGATCTGCGGCACCAGGCCGCTGGTGGAAAGCGTGAGGCGGCGGCGCGAGAAATCGAGCCCCAGCTCATCGAGCAGGATGCGCAGCGCCGGCACCACGCTGCGGAAATTCGCCAGCGGCTCGCCCATGCCCATCAGCACCACGTTGCTGATGATGCGGTCGTCGCCGGCCTTGAAGCCCAGCTCCTTCTGCGCCAGCAGCACCTGGCCGACGATCTCGGCGGTGGACAGGTTGCTGTTGAAGCCCTGCTGCGCGGTGGAGCAGAAGCTGCAGTCCATGGCGCAGCCCACCTGCGAGGAAATGCACAGCGTGGCGCGGCCCACCTCGGGGATGTAGACCATTTCTATGCCCTGACTGGCGATGCCCTGGTTGCCCTTGGTGGCATCGCCGGCCTTCAGCATCCACTTCACGGTGCCGTCGGCCGCATCCTGGCGGGTGATGATCTCGGGCAGGCGGATCTCTGCCACCTGCTTGAGCCCGGCGCGGAAATCCTTGGCCAGGTCGGTCATCGCGTCGAAGTCGGTTTCGGCGCGCTTGTAGATCCACTGGAAAAGCTGGCGCGCGCGGAATGCCTTGCCGCCCCGCTCGACGCACCAGGCTTCGAGTTCGGGACGGGTCAGGTCAAGCAGGTTGACGCGCGCGTCAGTCATGTTGCTTCAGCGGGAGTGGATTTCCGACTGGGCGAAGAAGTAGGCGATCTCGATCGCTGCGTTCTCCAGCGAATCGGAACCGTGCACGGTGTTGGCGTCGATGCTCTGCGCAAGGTCGGCGCGGATGGTGCCCTTGTCCGCCTTCTTCGGATCGGTGGCGCCCATCAGGTCGCGGTTCTTCTGCACCGCGCTCTCGCCCTCGAGCACGCTGAGCACCACGGGACCGGAGATCATGAAAGTGACCAGGTCGTTGAAGAAGGGCCGGGCCTTGTGCACGGCGTAGAAGCCCTCGGCCTGCGCACGCGACAGCTGCGTGAGGCGCGAAGCCACGATCTTCAGGCCGGCCTTCTCGAAGCGGCGGTAGATCTCACCGATGTGGTTGTTGGCCACTCCATCGGGCTTGATGATCGAAAAAGTGCGCTCGAGCGCCATGACAAGGATTCTCCGGCTTGTGTGAAAAAGTGCCGGATTTTACCTGCCCGGGAGGGGTGCCGGCAACGCCCGGGGTTGCGGAAGTGCCGGTTTTTTAAGGAATTTTAAATACTGAAACTTTCGCCGCAGCCGCACTCGCCCTTGATGTTGGGGTTCCGGAAGCGAAATGCCTCGTTGAGGCCCTGTTTCACGAAGTCGACGGTGGTGCCGTCGATCAGCGGCAGGCTGTCGGGATCGACGAAAACCTTCACGCCCCGGTCTTCGAACACCAGGTCGCGGGGGGCCTGTTGGTCGGCGTAATCGATTACGTACGCGAATCCCGAACAGCCGGTCTTGCGCACGCCCAGCTTGAGCCCCAGCCCGTGGCCACGGGCGGAAAGGTACTTGTGGACGCGGTCGGCGGCGGCAGGTGTGAGCGAGATGGTCATGGTTCAGTCGACAGGCTTCAGTGCGTGCAGTGCATCTTCGATGATGAGCATTCGGCCGAGTTTTTCAATGGGCGCCTGCAGAGTTTCCAGCCATTCCTGCGGTGTGCCCGCCGCGATGGCTGCCACAGCCTGTCCCCGCAGTCGTTCGCGCAGAAGGTTGCAGGCGGCAGCGGTGTGCGGGCAGCCGTAGAAGCGGATATCCGCCGTGCTCGCGCGGCCATCTTCGACCTGCAGGGTGATCCGGACCCAGGTGCCCAGCTGCAGGGAGCCGGCCTCACCGGTCCAGGGCTTGCCCGGCCCTGCAGGCGCGGATGCAGGGCGCGCCGGCGAGGCGTTCCACAGTTCCCCATGCACCGTGCGCACCGCGGCGATGGCCGCGTCGATGTGTTCCGGGGTCGTGGCGTGGCCAAGGCTGAATCGCAGCGAGCTTTGCGCGGTCTCGGTGTCGCGCCCCAGCGCGCGCAGCACATAGGAGGGCTCGGCGCTGCGGGAATTGCAGGCCGAGCCGGTGGACAGCGCGATGCCGGGCAGGCCGGTGAACAGGCTCTCGCCTTCCACGCCGGGAAAACTCACGTTGAGGATGTGCGGCGCGCCGGGGCGGCCATTGCGCAGCACGCCGGGCAGGTCGGCGAGTCCCTGCCACAGGCGCTCGCGCAAAGCCGTGAGGCGCGCGGCCTCCTCCGCGCGCTTGCGTGCCGCGATCTCGCAGGCGAGGCCGAAACCCACGATCTGGTGTGTGGCCAGCGTGCCGGCGCGCAGGCCACGCTCATGGGTGCTGCCGAGCATCTGGGGTGCGATGCGCCCGCGGTGTGCGGGTGACACGTACAGCGCGCCGATGCCCTGCGGGCCAGCGAGCTTGTGCCCCGACAGCGACAGCAGCGCCAGGCCCTGCACGTCGACGGGCAACTTGCCGGCGCTCTGCGCTGCGTCGATATGCAGCGGCACGCCCTGCTCCGCGCACACCTGCAGCAGCGCGGGCAGATCCTGCGCCGTGCCGGTTTCATTGTTTACCTGGAGCAGCGACACCAGGCAGGTGTCGGGCCGCAGCGCTGCAGCCAGCACTGCGGGATCGAGCACGCCCTGCGCATCCGGCTTCAGCACGGTGGCGTCGGCACCGGCCGCACGCACCGGCTCGAGCACTGACTTGTGCTCGGTGGCGAGAGTGACCACATGCCCCTTGCCGCCGCGTGCCTGCGCCGCACGGCGGGTGCCGGTGATGGCCAGGTTGTTCGACTCGGTGGCGCCGGAGGTGAACACGATGTCCGCAGGCTGCGCGCCCACCAGCGCTGCCACCTGCGCACGCGCTGTCTCGATGAGCTCCAGCGCCCGGCGGCCGGCCGCGTGGCTGGAGGAGGCATTGCCCAGCGGCATCGCCATCACCTCCGCCATGCGCGCGGCCACCTCGGGCAGCACCGGCGCCGTGGCGGCGTAGTCGAGATAGACCAGCTCGTTCGTGACCACGGCTCAGCTTCCCTCGCCCGCGCGTCGCCGCCGGCTCTGCACGGCGGTGAGGATGCCACGCAGGATGTTCACCTCGTTGCCGTCGAGCTCCGCGCGGTTGAACATGCGCCGGATGCGGCCCATCAGGTGTGTGCCGCTCTGCGTGCGGTCGCGGAAATTCGCCTCGGTCATCACCTGCTCGAGGTGCCCGTAGAAACGCTCCATCTGCTCGGGCGTGGCCAGCGGCACCTCGCGCGCCGGCACGGCCGCACCGGGCTGGTGCCAGGCCATGCGGATCTCGTAGGCGATGAGCTGCGCGGCCATGGCGATGTTCAGCGACTCGTACTCGGGATTGGCCGGGATGCGCAGCAGCGCATGGGCGGCCAGCAGGTGCTCATTGGACAGTCCGTAACGCTCGGTGCCGAACAGCACCGCCACCGCGCCGGAGCCTGCCTGCGCCTCGGCCACGATGCGCTGGCCGGCCTCGCGCACCTCCAGCACGCGGAAGAACTGCTCGCGGGTGCGTGCGGTGGTGGCGAACACCAGCCCGCAGCCGGCGATGGCCTCTTGCAGGGTGTCGCAGACGCGGGCCGTGGCCAGCAGGTCATCGGCCCCGGAGGCGCGTGCGGTGGCCTCCGGATGCGGGAATTCGCGCGGTTTGACCAGCACCAGTTCGCTGAGCCCCATGTTCTTCATGGCGCGCGCCACCGCCCCGATGTTGCCGGGATGGGAGGTTTCGACCAGCACGAAGCGGATGGGAAGGGAGGGGTTCATGGGCGGTCTGCTATTCTAGCGCCTCACCATGCATCCCTATCTGAACACGGCCGTGAAGGCCGCCCGCCGCGCTGGCGACATCATCGTGCGCGGACTCAACCGCATCGAGGGCGTCCAGTCCACTGCCAAGGGGCACAACGACTTCGTCACCAGCATCGACCATGCCGCCGAGGCGGCCATCATCGAGACGCTGGGCGACGCCTATCCCGACCATGGCTACCTGGCCGAGGAAAGCGGCGAGACCAAGGGTGATTCGGCCATCGTGTGGATCATCGACCCGCTCGACGGCACCACCAACTTCATGCATGGCTTCCCCCAGTTCGCGGTGTCCATTGCCTGCCAGCTGGAGGGCCGCATCGAGCATGGCGTGATCTACGACCCGATGCGGCAGGAGATCTTCACTGCCAGCCGCGGCGCCGGCGCATACCTGGAGAACCGGCGTTTGCGCGTGAGCAACCGCCGCACCCTCGAGGGTGCGCTGATCGGCACGGGCTTCCCTTATCGCGACAACCTGCACCTGCTCGACACCTACCTTGCGATGTTCAAGGCGGTGACGCAGCGGGCCGCGGGCCTGCGCCGACCCGGCGCCGCTGCGCTCGACCTGGCCTATGTGGCGGCGGGACGCA
The DNA here is from genome assembly GCA_030852845.1 of Pseudomonadota bacterium. GTDB lineage: Bacteria > Pseudomonadota > Gammaproteobacteria > Steroidobacterales > Steroidobacteraceae > ZC4RG30. The sequence goes on along the minus strand of JALYWF010000039.1, from coordinate 67,054 downwards.
CCGACGGCTTCTGGGAATTCGGCCTGCGCGCCTGGGATACGGCCGCCGGCACGCTGATGATCCGCGAGGCCGGCGGGCTGGTCTCCACGCTCGACGGCGCGGAGTACAAGCAGAAAGGCAACATCGTGGCCGGCTCGCCGCGCGTGTTCAACGAACTGCTCGAGACCCTGGCACCACACCTGGTGCCAGAGCTGCGCGAAGGCGGCTGATCAGCCCGCGCGTTCGGCCTGGCCGCGCACCAGCAGGGCGTGCCAGCCGGTGCGATACGTCTCGAAACCCGGCGACGCCGCATGGCAGATCATCGCCGGGCGACCGCCCAGCATGGTAGTGATCACGCCGCGCTTGCCCTGAAAAAGCTCGGTGCGGCCGGCGAAATCGAGCACCGGCAGGCCCGGTGTGCGCCGTGTGTCGGCGAGGATGCGGCCGCTGGCATCCACCAGGCAGGCCCGCGTGCGGGTGCGCTCGGCCTCCGACAGCGGGATCTGGTCCACCACCGTCTGCCCCAGCGCCTGCCACTTGAAGAGGATGCCCAGCACGCCGCGCGGCGGGCCATGCGGCGCATCCGCATCGCGCACGGCGCAGGAATAGGCCAGCACGCTCTGCCGGTCCACCAGTTCGGAGTCATGCACGGACTGGAAACCGAACTCGCTGCCGCTGCGCGTGGCCATGGCGGTGCGGAACCATTCGGTGCCGTCCACGCGCGCGCCCAGCGAGCGGTAGCGCAGCGGGCGGCCATTGGCGATCACGCGGCCCTGGGTGTCGGCGATCACCAGGTCTGCATACACGGTGTAGGAGTCGAGGATCTGGCCGAGGCGCTGGCTGGCGTGGCGCAGCGCATCCGGCGTGCCGTCGGCCAGGCAGCGTGCCACGGCGGGCTCGGTGGCCCACCAGCGCACATCGCAGCTGCGCTCGTAGAGGTTGCGGTCGACGATGTCGATGGCGTTGTAGGCCAGGTCGCAGAGGCGGTTGGCCACCACGTCCTCGTTCAGCAGGCGCAGTACGGCGTCCAGGTCCGTGCCACGTGCCTGGGATTCACAGATCAATCCCACCGCGGCTTCGCGCATGTTGTCGGAGAGGCGCGTGAGCTCCTGCCCGACCACGCCGAAGCCCGCACCGGCCGCGCCGGCGCGCGCGGCTTCGATGCGCGCATTCATCGACAGCAGGTGGATGCCGCGGTTGATGTCCTGCATGCGGTCCACTGCACCCACGACGTGGGCGCGCATTTCCTGCGACAGGCCGACGACGCGTGCGATCAACTCTTCCGTGGAGAGCGCTGCAGAATCCGCTTCAGTGGGCTGCAAGGCCGCCGCCATTTCCGAACCTCGATGTTCCTGGGTCCGGAGTGTTGCTGGTTGTCATGTCAAATTCCGTGCGATGGCGCGCATCATTGCAGGAAGTGCCGCAATTTCCAGTGGAATTCGCTTTGTGCCACCAACCACTGATGGCGTCCCGGCCTGACGCGTACGCGTGATTGCCGGCGGCAGGAAAAAGCGCGCTACGCCTGCGCGCGCCAGTTGGCGATGGCCAGTCCGGCCGCGACGCTGGTGAAGGGATCGTGGCCTTCGACGCGGCCGGGGAAAAATTCATCCAGCAGCGCGCGCACCGCGATGATCTCGGAGGTGCCGCCGGTGCGGATCACCACATCCACTTCCTGCGGCGTGATGCAGGCGCGCTCCAGCAGCGTCACGATGCACTCGCGCGTGCGCGCCAGCACCGGGGCGAGGATGGCATCGAAGCGATGGCGGCTGAACGGCACGGTGAGGTTCAGCTCGGGAATGTCGATGCTGGTGTGCTCCGTCGATGACAGGGCCACCTTCGCGCGGCGTATGGCCTGGAAGCAGTTGTAGCTGTAGTTGAAGGTGATCAGGTCGAGCAGGCGCTGGAACTTGATTGCGGCCGGCCCGCCGCGTGCGATGCGGTCCACGACCATCGCGCGTGTCTGGATCTGGTTGAGCAGGTAGGTGGTGGGCCAGTTGACCAGCCCGGCCTCGAACTCATGGAAGGGAAACAGCGTGTCGATGGTGCGGCCATCCACCTCGCGCACCCAGCGCTCGCCCTTGCCCAGCTCGGGGAACAGCATCTGCTCGAAGACCAGCTGGTCGATGCGATCACCGCCCAGCGCCATGCCATGCGTCCCCAGCACCTCGAATCCATCGGCGTCGAAGCGCACGGCGGCGAGGTCCAGCGTGCCGCCGCCGAAATCCACGGTGAGCGCCAGGCCGCGCGGGGGACGGCGCGCACCGTGCAGCCAGGACAGCGTGGCCGCGACAGGCTCCGGATAAAACTGCGCGATCCTGAGCCCTGCGTGCTCATAGGCCTCCGTCAGTCGGGCCACTGCAGTGGCGTCGCGTTCCGGCGATCTGCCCTCGAAGGTGACCGGCCGGCCGGCGTGCAGTGGCGGCAACGGCGGCCGCAGTTCCCGCTCCACCGCCGTGCGGATGTGCAGCAGGATGGGCGTGAGCAGCGCCACCAGGCGGTAATGGCGCTCGAACACCGACAGGCGCTCGATCTCCGGATCGCCCAGCAGGCGCTTGAGTCCGAGGAACAGTCGCCCCGGCAGCGTGCGATCCTGCAATGGTCCATAGACGGCCTGCCGATCTGTCTGCAGGCGCGAGATGTCTTCACCCGTCGAATTGCCGGTGACCGAGGAAGCGGATTCACCGATCAGCTCCGCCACCAGCTCCACGCGCCGGCCACGGTTTTCTTCCACGTAGCGGTCGATGGCCGTGCCGCCGGTGAGCGCGGCGTAGGCGCGATCGAGGTGGATGGCCGTGGGCAGGATGGGGCCGCCATGCTCAAGCACCACCCGATGCAGCTGCGTGCCGTCGAACCAGGCCGCAGCGGAATTGGAAGTGCCGAAGTCCAGGCCCAGGCCGATGCGCCCGGGGCCGGCTGGCCGCTGCGGATCAGCCACCGAGGTAGGCGCTGCGCACGCGCGCATCGGCCCGCAGCGCAGCCGAATCGTTGTCGAGGATCACCTGCCCGGTCTCCAGCACGAAGCCGTGGCTGGCCACTTCCAGCGCCAGGTTGGCGTTCTGCTCCACCAGCAGGATGGTGATGCCACGCTCACGGTTGATGGCGGCGATCTGCGCGAAGATGGCCTTCACCAGCAGCGGCGCAATGCCAAGGGAAGGTTCATCGAGCATCAGGAACTTCGGCTGGCTCATCAGCGCCCGGCCGATGGCCAGCATCTGCTGTTCGCCGCCGGAGAGCGTGCCGGCCAGCTGCCTCTCGCGCTCGGCCAGGCGTGGAAACACGCTGAACACATAGTCGCGCTCGCGGCGCACCAGCGCCTGGTCGTGCTGCAGGTAGGCGCCCATGGCGAGGTTCTCGCGCACGGTGAGATTGCCGAACACCATGCGGCCCTCGGGCACATGGCACAGGCCACGCTCGACGATGCGGTGCGGCGGCATGCCCTCGATGCGCTCGCCGCGGTAGGTGATGCTGCCGGCCTGCGGGCGGATCAGCCCGGATACGGTGCGCAGCGTGGTGCTCTTGCCGGCGCCATTGCTGCCGATGAGCGTGACGATGCCGCCCTCCGGCACCGTGAGGTTCACGCCGTGCAGGGCACGGATGGCGCCGTAGCTGACGCTGAGGTCCTGGATGGTGAGCATCACCCTGCCGCCGCTGCCGGCGCCTCCTCACCCAGGTAGGCCTCGATCACCTTCGGATCGGCGCGCACCTGGGCCGGTGCGCCATCGGCGATCGTCACGCCATGGTCGAGCACGATGATGCGCTCGCAGACCTTCATCACCAGCGGCATGTCGTGCTCCACCAGCAGGATGGTGGTGCCAAAGCGCTCGCGGATCTGCGCGATCTGCTTCGTGAGGTGCAGCTTCTCGGTGGTGTTCATGCCGGCGGCCGGCTCATCGAGCAGCAGCAGGCGCGGCTGCGTGGCCAGCGCGCGCACGATCTCCAGACAGCGCTGGCTGCCATAGGGCAGGCTGCGCGCCGGCTCGTCGGCCACGCGCGTGAGGCCGAACATTTCCAGCAGTTCCATGGCCCGCGCCTGCAGCGCGGTCTCGGACTTGCTGAAACCCGGCAGCCGCAGCAGCGAGGCGCCGGCGCGATGTGTGAGGTGGCGGTTGAAGGCCACGCGCACGTTGTCGGCCACGGACAGCGACGGGAACAGGCGGATGTTCTGGAAAGTGCGCGAGACACCCAGCCGCGCGATCTGCCAGGGCTTCAGCCCGCCGATCGCTTGCGCGCCCAGGTGCAGCGCGCCCTGCGTGGGCGAATACACCCCGGTGATGAGGTTGAACACACTGGTCTTGCCCGCGCCATTCGGACCGATGAGCCCGGTGAGCGTGCCCTCTGCCAGCTCGAACGACAGCTCGCACACCGCACTCAGGCCGCCGAAGCGCAGCGTGCAGGCATCCAGGCGCAGCAGCGCGCTCATGCCCCCGCCTTCTTCGGCCGGCTGGTCCAGCGGAAAAGACCCTGCGGCCTGAGGATCATCAGCAGGATGATCAGCAGCGAATAGAAGATCATGCGGTACTCGCCGAAACCGCGCAGCAGCTCCCCTGCCAGCGTGAGCAGGATGGCCGCCGCGATCACGCCAGCCGTATTGCCCATGCCCCCGAGGATCACCATCACCACAATCTCGATGGAGCGGTCGAAGCCGAAACCCTGCGGCGCGATGTAACCCTTGAAGTGCGCATACACGCCCCCGGCCATGCCGGCGAAGAACGCGCCCACCAGGAACGCGGTGAGCTTGTAGCGCGTGGTGTTGATGCCCATGGCCTCGGCGGCCACTTCGTCATCGGCCACGGCGATGAAGCCCCGGCCATAAGTGGAATGCACCATCGACCACACCACGTAGATGCAGATCGCGGCCAGGCCATAGGCCCAGGCCAGGTTGGCGTGCGCGGGAATGCCGAACATGCCGCGCGGCCCACCCACCGACTCGATGTTCTGCAGCACCACGCGGATGATCTCGCCGAAACCCAGCGTGACGATGGCCAGGTAATCACCGCGCAGGCGCAGCGAGGGCACCCCCACCACCAGCCCCGCCGCTGCTGCCGCCAGGCCGCCCGCCAGCAGCGCACACAGGAACAGCAGCCACTGCGCGCTGCCGAAGAACTCCGGCAGCGCCGAGCCGGTGGTGAGCACCGCGGCCACGTAGGCGCCCACGGCCATGAAGCCGGCATGCCCCAGCGAGAACTGCCCGGTGTAGCCGTTGATCAGGTTCAGCGACACCGCCAGCGTGACGTTGATGCCGCAGATCACGGCGATGTCGAGAAAGTAGGGATTGAAGCTGCCGGAGAACGCGGACAGCACAGCCACCACCACCAGCGCTCCGAGCAGCAGCCACTGCGGATGGGCGCGCATCACACCTTCTCCGCCACGCGCCGGCCCAGCAGGCCCTCCGGCCGCAGCAGCAGGATGAGGATCAGCACCGCAAATGCCACGGCATCGCGGTAGGTGGAGCCGCCGAAGCCCACCACCGCAGTCTCCACCAGCCCCAGCACCAGGCCGCCGAAGGCCGCGCCGGCGATGTTGCCGATGCCGCCCAGCACCGCCGCCACGAAGGCCTTCATGCCCGGCAGCGTGCCCATCAGCGGGTCGATGGAGGGATAGTTGGAGGCATAGAGGATGCCGCCGGCGGCCGCCATCGCGGAGCCGATGGCAAAGGTGAAGGAGATCACGCGGCTGTTGTTGATTCCCATCAGCGAGGCAGCCACGGGATTGAACGACAGCGCGCGCATGGCGGTGCCGGTGCGCGTATGCAGCACGATGTAGCGCAGCGCCACCAGCAGCACCGGGGTCACCACGAACACCAGGATCTGGCTGCTGGAGATCACCAGCCCGCCGAGGTCGAAATTGCGCACCGGGAACAGCGCCGGGAAGGAGCGCGGATTGGCGCCGAAGATGCGCTGGCCCAGGTTCTGCAGCAGAAGCGATACGCCGATGGCCGTGATCAGCACCGTGAGCGTGGAGCGTCCACGCAGCGGCTTGTAGGCCAGCTTCTCGATCACCATGCCCAGCACCGCGCAGATGGCCATGGCCCCCAGCAGCACCAGCACGCCGACGAGGGGCGAGCTGTTGGCCACCGCCTGCGAGAGGAACAGCCCCGAGAACGCGCCGACCATGAACACGTCGCTGTGCGCGAAGTTGATGAAGCGCAGCACGCCGTACACCATGGTGTAGCCGAGCGCGATCAGTGCATAGATGGCGCCGAGCGCCAGGCCATTGATCAGTTGCTGCAGCAGCTCGGTCACGGCCCGGCGACGCCTGCGTCAGGGATCAGGGTGCGACGCTCTGCACGTACTCGAACTTGCCGTCCTTCACCGTGATGATCACCGCCGCCTTGGTGGCGTCGCGGTTCTCGTCGAGCGTGGTAAGTCCGGTGGCGCCGGGGAAATCCCTGGTGGCCGCGAGCGCATCGCGCAACGCCGGCCCTTCGGTGGTACCGGCGCGCCGGATGGCATCGGCCAGCACGCGCGCGGAGTCATAGCCCAGGGCCGCCATGGCGTCGGGCACCTTGCCGTTGTAGCGCGCCTTGTAGGCCTCGACGAACTTCTGCGCCAGCGGATCGGTGCTGCCGGGCGAGAAATGGGTGGAGTAGTAGGTGCCCACCAGGTTCTGTGCACCGGCGATCTGGATCAGCTCGGGAGCCTCCCAGCCATCGCCGCCGAACAGCGGCACGGTAATGCCGAGCTGGCGCGCCTGGGCCACGATGAGGCCCACGTCGGTGTAGTAGCCGGGCACGAGGATGGCGTCGGGGCGTGCGTTCTTGATGACGGTGAGCTGCGCCTTGAAGTCCTTGTCGCCGCCCGTGTATTTCTGCTCGGAGACGACCTCGCCGCCCGCGGCCAGCCAGGGCTCGCGGAAGAACTGCGCCAGGCCCACGCTGTAGGCCGCCGCCACGTCGGAGAAGATGGCGACCTTCTTCGCCTTCAGCGTGTCTTTTGCGAAGCCCGCCAGCAGCCGCCCCTGGAAGGGATCGGTGAAGCAGACGCGGAACACGTAGTCGCCCACCCGGGTCACGTCGGGATTGGTGGAGGACGGCGAGATCATCGGGATGCGGCTCGACTGTGCCAGCGGCGCCACCTCCAGCGAGCGGCCCGAGGCCACCTCGCCCAGCAGCGCCACCACCTTGTTGCTGCTGATCAGCTTCTTGGCGATGGTGGAGGACTCACCCTGCATGCTGCGGTTGTCCTCGTACACCAGCTCCAGCGGCCGGCCCAGCACGCCGCCGGCGGCGTTGATTTCCTCGATGGCGAGCGTCGTGCCCTCATGCGAGGAGGTGCCGAAGGTGGCCTCCTTGCCGGTGAGCGAGGCGAACTCGCCGATGCGGATGGGCGCGGGGCCGGATTCGACCTCGCCACCGGACTTCGAGCAGCCGGCAATGGCAATGGCGGCAAGGGCGGTGGCCAGCAGGCCGGTGCGTGCGGTTTTCATGTGCAGGACCAGTCTTGTCCGGTTGGTTTTACCGAAGGACCGAGTATAGAGAGGCGCCCTGCGGAATCCAGCCTCGGCACCAACCATTGCGACCCCCGCGGGCCTTACGGCAGGCTGTCGACCTCGCGGGCCCGCACCACCGGGAAGATGTGCTCGGCCTTCAGCCCCAGGTCGAGCGCCACCGCCGAGGAGATGTAGATCGACGAGTAGGTGCCGGCGATGATGCCGATGGTCAACGCCTCGGCGAAGCCGTGCAGCGCGGGGCCACCCAGCACCAGCAGCGCCACCACCACGATCAGCGTGGTGACCTTGGTCATGATGGTGCGCGAGAGCGTCTGGTTGATGGACTGGTCAAGCACCAGCCTGGAATCCAGCCGCCGGTTGGCCTCGAAACGCTCGCGGATGCGGTCGAACACGATGATGGTGTCGTTGAGCGAATAGCCCACCACCGCCAGCAGCGCCGCCACCACCGCCAGGTCGAAGGGCGTCTGCGACAGCGCGAACCAGCCGATGATCAGGATGGGATCGTGCAGCAGCGCCAGCATGGCGCCGGTGGAAAGCCGCCAGGTGTGGAAGCGGAAGATCAGGTACACGAACACCAGCAGGAAGGTCAGCGACAGCGCGAGGATGGCGCTGTTGCGCAGCTCCGCGCCCACCTGCGGGCCGACGAATTCCAGCGGCTTGATGTCTACCGCCGGATCGACCGTCTGCAGTGCGGCCACCACGCGCTCGCGCACCTTGTCGGCGCTTTGTTCACCTTGCGGGGCCAGCCGGATCGACAGGTCGCTGGCCGTGCCCACGTTCTGCACGACGGGCTCGCGGAACTCCTGCGCCTCGAGCGCGGATCGCACGCGCTCCACGTCGGCCGGGCCGCTGAAGGTGGCTTCGACGTTGGTGCCGCCGGTGAAGTCGACCGTGAGGTTCAGGCCCCGGATGAGGAACAGCGTCACCGACGCGACCATCAGCACCACCGACAGCGTGTACCAGACACGCCGGGTGGCCATGAACGGGAAGTTGGTTGCCTTGCCGAAGAATTCCACGAATGTCCCCTTAGCGTCAGTGTCAGCCGATCGACAGGCGGGCCGGCTTGCGGGCGCCGCCGTAGATCAGCGTCAGCAGCGCGCGGCTGCCGAGCATGGCCGTGAACATCGAGGTGAGGATGCCCAGCGACAGCACCACCGCGAAATTGCGGATCGGTCCGGTGCCGAACACCCACAGCACCAGGCCCGCGATGAAGGTGGTGACGTTGGAGTCCCAGATGGCGGACCAGGCCTTCTCGAATCCGGCGCGGATGGAGGTCTGTGGCGAGACCCCGTTGCGCAGCTCCTCGCGCACGCGCTCGTAGATGATCACGTTGGCGTCCACCGCCATCCCCACGGTGAGCAGGATCCCGGCGATGCCGGGCAGCGACAGCGATGCGCCCAGCAGCGACAGCAGCGCGGTGAGCAGCACCATGTTCACGGTGAGCACCACGCAGGCCACCACCCCGAACAGGTGGTAGTAGAAGATCATGAAGAGGAACAGCAGGCCCGCGCCCCACATCAGCGCCTGCACGCCGGACTTGATGTTCTCCTGGCCGAGCGACGGGCCCACGGGCCGCTCGCTCACCGGCAGCAGCGGTGCTGCCAGCTGGCCGGATCGCATCAGCAGCGCCAGCTCGCTGGCCTCAGCCTGCGAGAGGCCGGTGATGTTGAACTGGTTGCCCAGCACGCCGCGGATGGTGGCCTCGCTGATCACCTCGCGGCGATCCTGGCCACTGCGCTCGCGCAGCTCGCCCGTGGCCGGGTCGGTGTACTGCTCACGGGTCTTCTCGACCAGCACCACGCCCATCAGGCGGCCGATGTTGGACATCGACACGCGCCGCATCTCATCGCCGCCCTTGGAATCGAGGCGGATCTGCACCGACGGACCATCCTGGGTCACGGCGGTGGTGGCACCGATGAGGTTCTCGCCGGTGGCGATCAGCTCGCGCTTGAGCAGGGTGGGCCGGCCATCCCTGTGGAATTCGAGCCGCGAGCCCAGCGGCGCACGGTTACGCGCAGCGGCCTCGGTGGCACTGTTGGCCATGTCGGTGAGGCGGAATTCCAGCGACGCCGTGCGTCCCAGGATGGACTTCACCTCGGCCGAATTGGTGATGCCGGGCAGCTGCACCGCGATGCGGTCGGCGCCCTGCTGCTGCACGATGGGCTCGGTGACGCCCAGTGCGTTCACCCGGTTGCCCAGCGTGATCATGTTCTGCTCGATGGCCCCACGCTGGCGCTCCCGCACCTGTGCGTCGGTGAGCATGGCCTCTATGTAGGGCGAGGCTCCGCCACTAGTGGTGTAGGTGACATCGGGCACGGCACGGCGCATGACCGTGAGGGCCTGGTCGAGGTCGGTGCCCGGCGCAAAGGTCACGCGCACGCCGTTTGCCACCGGCGTGGCATCGGCAAAGGCGATCTGCTCGGCCGTGAGCGCGCGCCGGAAATCCTGCTCGTAGGCCTCGACCAGCTGGCGCACCGCCGCCTTCACGTCCACCTCGTACAGCAGGTAGAGGCCGCCGCGCAGGTCCAGGCCCAGCGGCATGGGCCTGAGGCCCACCGCGCGGAAGATGCCCGGGGCCCGCGGCGCGCGCGCCAGGGCCGAATCGAAGGTATCGCGGAAAGCCGCATTCACCGCGTCGCGTCCGGCCAGCTGCTGGCCCACCTCGTCGAACAGCACCATCAGGCGGCCGTTGTCGACGAAGGAGCGCTTGAAGGCCACGCCCTTGTCCTTCAGCGTGGTCTCGACCAGCTCGCGCACGGGATCATCGATGGGGGCGCGGTCCTTGCGGGCCACCTGCAGCGCCAGGTCTTCGCCGAAGAAGTTCGGCGCAGCGATGATCAGCGCCAGCAGCGTGACGACTGCGACGAGGGTGTATTTCCAGCGGGCGAATTCCAGCATGGCGGATCAGGCGCTCTTGTAGGTGCCCTTGGGGACGAGCTGGGTGATCTGCTGGCGCTGCACCTTGATGCGCACGCCATCGGCGATCTCGACGGTGATGAAACCGTCGCCCACCTCGGTGATGCGGCCGAGCAGGCCACCGGAGGTGACCACCTCGTCGCCGGCGGCCAGCTTGGACAACAGGTTCTGGTGTTCCTTGTGGCGCTTCTGCTGCGGACGGATCAGCAGGAAATAGAACACCACGATCATCAGCGGCAGGATGATGAAGTTCATCATGCCCGGGCCCTGGGGCGCGGCGCCGGCCGTCTGGGCGTGGGCGGTGGAAATCAGCAGGCTCATGATCGTTTCCTGTCCGGGTGAAAAATCGGCGGGGGATTATGCCACAGCGCCCCGCTGGCACCGGGTTGCGGTAAATCAGGCCTCGGTGGGCGCCGGCCCGGCCGCCCGGCGGGCCAGCGTTTCGGCGGCGAAAGCGGCAAAGCGGCCTTCCTCCAGCGCCTGGCGCACCTGGCGCATCAGCTCCAGGTAGAAATGCAGGTTGTGCAGGGTATTCAGGCGCGCCCCGAGGATCTCGTTGCACTTGTCCAGGTGCCTCAGGTAGGCCCGGGAATAGTAGCGGCAGGTATAGCAGCCGCAGGTGGGATCGATGGGTCCGGTATCCGCAGCGTGGGCCGCATTGCGGATGTTCAGCACCCCGTCGTGCACGAACAGGTGGCCGTTGCGCGCATGGCGGGTGGGCATCACGCAGTCGAACATGTCGATGCCGCGCGCCACGGCGCGGATGAGGTCTTCGGGGCGGCCCACGCCCATCAGGTAGCGGGGCCGGTCGCGGGGCAGCAGCGGCTCCACGCCCTCGAGCACGGCCAGGCGCACCTCCTCGGGCTCGCCCACCGCCAGGCCCCCCACCGCATAGCCGGGGAAGCCGATGCGCACCAGCGCCTCCACCGAAGCCTGGCGCAGCGGCGCATAGGTGCCGCCCTGCACGATGCCGAACAGGTTGCCGCGCGGTGGCGCGGGATCCTCGCGGTAGTAGTGGGCATGCGAGCGCGCGGCCCAGCGCATGGAGCGTTCCATCGAATCGCGCGCCTGCGCCTCGGTGGCCGGCCAGGGCGTGCAGTCATCGAAGCACATGGCAATGTCGGAGCCCAGCGCGCGCTGCACATCCATGGAATCTTCGGGCGAGAGGTGCACCTGGCTGCCATCCACCGGCGAGGCAAAACGCACGCCCTCCTCGGTGATCTTGCGCAGCTGCGCGAGGCTGAATACCTGGAAGCCGCCCGAATCCGTGAGAATGGGTTTCTGCCAGTGCATGAAGCCATGCAGGCCGCCATGGGCGCCGATGACCACGGTGCCCGGGCGCAGCATCAGGTGGAAGGTGTTGCCGAGGATGATCTGGGCACCGATGCCAAGCAGCTCCTCCGGCGTCATCGCCTTCACCGTGCCGTAGGTGCCCACGGGCATGAAGGCCGGCGTCTCGATGGTGCCGCGGTCGAGCGTGAGCCGCCCGCGCCGCGCCGCGCCCTCGGTCTTCTGCAGCTCGAAGCTGATCATGCGCGCGCCGCCGGCGCCGCGGTGATCCACATCGCGTCCCCGTAGCTGAAGAAGCGGTAGCGCGCGCGCACCGCGTGGGCATAGGCGGCCAGCACGGGGCCGTGTCCGGCGAAGGCACAGACGAGCATCAGCAGGGTGGACTCCGGCAGGTGGAAATTGGTGACCAGCGCATCGACGACCCGGAAAGCATAGCCCGGCGTGATGAACAGGCGCGTCTCGCCGGCGCCGGCGGCGAGGTGCCCGCCTGCCGCGGCGGATTCCAGCGCGCGCGCCACGGTGGTGCCCACGGCCACCACGCGGCCGCCGCGGGCGCGGCAGGCCGCGACGGCATCCACCAGCGACTGCGACACCACGCAGGTTTCCGCATGCATCACGTGGTGGGCGATCTCCTCGACGCGCAGCGGCTGGAAGGTGCCGGCGCCCACGTGCTGCGTGACTTCGGCGCGCTGCACGCCCAGCGCATCGATGCGGGCCACCAGCGCGGCGTCGAAGTGCAGGCTGGCAGTCGGTGCCGCCACGGCGCCGGGCTCGCGCGCGAAGATGCTCTGGTAACGCTCGCGGTCCTGCGCGTCGTCGCTGCGGTCGATGTAGGGCGGCAGCGGCACATGGCCATGCGCCTCGAAGAACTCCAGCGCTGGCAGCGGGGTCTGGATTTCCCACAGCGCACCGGCGGGAGTCTGCACCTGGCCCACCACCTGCAAATCACCACCGGCCGTGTGAATGACCAGGCCGGGGCGGATGGACTTGCTGGCGCGCATCTGCACCCAGGCACGATCGGCGCCCACCACCCTTTCGAGCAGCACCTCCACCCGCCCGCCGGAGGGCTTGATGCCGAAGATGCGCGCCGCGACCACACGTGTGTCGTTGAACACCAGCAGGTCGGCGGGATGCAGCAGCGCGGGCAGGTCGGTGAAGGTGCGGTCCGCGAGCGCACCGGTGGCGCCGTCGAGGCACAGCAACCGGCTGGCAGAGCGCTCGGGCAGCGGCGCCTGGGCGATCAGTTCGGGGGGCAGTTCGTAGGAAAAATCGGCGCGGCGCATGGAGCCGGCGGATGGTACTCCACGCCCCGCGCAAAAACCGGGATGGATCAGCGCCCGCCTGCGCCGCGTGCGCCCGGGGCGACGGACTCCAGGTCAATGGCCTTGCGGTCACGCTGCACGCGCAACTTCACCTTCTCGCCCGGCTGGTAGGAGCGCAGGATGCGCCCGACATGCTGCGCATTGGCCGGCTTGCGCCCGTCGATGGAGAGGATGACGTCACCATCCTGCAGGCCATAGGGCGAATCGGCGCCGGCGCGCACCACCAGCACGCCCTCCTTCACGCCGAAGTAGTTGCCCAGCCGATCCGAGACCGTCGCGAACTCCATGCCGCCCAGCGGCGTGGAGAAAGACTGCGGCACGGCGGCACGTTCCTCGATGCGCCGGCGCAGCACATCGTCCACCGGTGGCAGTGCGGGCGGCGGCGGCGCGGGGCGCAGCGCCACCTCGTAGTTCATCTTCCGGCCATCACGCAGCACGCCCAGCTTCACCCTGGTGTCAGGCTGCATTGCCTGCAACTTCTCCACCAGCGCACGACCGGGATTCATTTCCTTCGTGAGGTCGAAGCCGTCGATGGCGGTGATCAGGTCACCGGCACGCAGGCCCGCCTCCTCGGCGGCGCCACCGGGGCTGACCGTGGAGACCAGGGCGCCGTCACGCCGCTCGCTGGTATCCACTGAAATGCCCAGCAGCGCGCGCGGCCGGCCGCCCACCACGTTGCCGGGGAGGTCGCCGGAAAAGCTCTGGCCGATGGAGAAGCTGCGGCCGAGTTCCCCGGCAGCCAGCGCATAGTCGCGCGAGGCCTCGTCAAGGCGGCGGCGCATCTGCTCCAGGCGATCGTCCTGGCGCTGGATGATGCGTTCCTGGTCGCGCAGCGCCTCGCGCTGGATGCGCTCGCGCTGGTCCATCTCGCGCTGTGCCCTGGCCTGGTCACGCTCCAGTTCCAGCTCGCGCAGGGAACGTTCCATCTCGCGCTGCGCCGCGTTGTCCTGCGCGGCCGCGTCCACGGCCGGCAACATCGCCAGGGCCAGCAGGGCTGCGGCCTGTGCCGTGCTGAGCCGGATCTGCATGCCATGTAGTCGGGAAATCATGTTCGTCACTCCGGTTCGTTCACAGGTCCAGCAGCGCATGCGCATAGGTCACCCGCTGCAGGGAATCATTGAGGCGCGCCCGCGTGGTTTCCAGCCGCTCCAGCTCCGCGTCGGGCACGGGCGTCAGCCTGGCGGCGGAGATCTCTGCATCGAGCAGGGCGATGTGGTCCTCCAGCTCGCTGGTGAGCGCGAAGCGGTCCATGTCCACCAGCGCCGGCGGCTGCAGGAAGACGTCGGCGACGGGCGTCATGGCAGCGGCCGGGGGACCGGTCACGGTAGCGGCCGGTTCCGGCTGCGTGAGCACCGCCACCACCGGCACCACGGCCAGCATGCCGATGGCGGCCGCGGCGCTCCAGCCTGCAGTGCGGGCGCGATGGCGCACCTGCGCGCGACGGCGTTCGAACTCGGCGAAGTCGAAGGGCGCGCCGCCGGAAGGTGTGGCCAGCGCGCGCAGATCCTGTGGATTCCTCATGGCACCTGCCCCTGCGCTGCCAGGCCCTCGGCCGGCAACTGCCGCTCCGGGGGACGATGATCATCCAGCGCGGCGCGCAGCAGCGCATGGGCGCGCGCCAGCCGGGATTTGGAGAAGCTGGTGGTGCGACGGAACAGCGCCGCGATTTCCTCGTGCGTCAGGCCCTCGACGTCGTGCAGCCAGACTACGGAGCGGTCGACGCCGCCCAGGCGCGACAGCGCGCGCTCCAGGTCGATGCTGTCGCCCACTGCGGCCTCGTGCGCGAGGGCACGGGACATGGCGGCGGTATCGTGGGGATCGACGCCGGCGTCGGGGTCGGATGAGCCATCAGGCCACAGCACACGGCGGGCCCGCTGCCAGGGCGACCGCAGGTGCATCAGGCAGTGGCGCGCGGCCACCTGCCGCACCCAGGCACCGAAAGGCGCCTCGCCGCGATAGTCATCCAGGTGATCGAACAGGGCGATCATGCAGTCCTGGAACACATCTTCCGCGGCAGCGTGGCCGCGCACCAGGCGGCGCACCAGCGCAAACACCGGACCGGCGGCGAGCTGGTAAACCTGGCGCTGCGCCTCGCGGTCGCCGGCAGCGGCCTGGTGCAGGCGCCCGGGGTCCGGATTGATGGCGAGGAAGCCGCTCATGTCCCTAGGATGCGCCAGCCGGGTATTTGGTCGCAGCCTGCACTGCAAAAATCGCATACCATCGCGCCCTTCCCCGCCCCCAATTGCCCGTGTGGCGGAACTGGTAGACGCAGCAGACTCAAAATCTGCCGACCGCAAGGTCGTGTCCGTTCGATTCGGACCACGGGCACCAGGGGAAGGGCGGCGCGCAGCACCGCACCACGGTCTAGTTGCCTGGCCTGGAAGTCGTGGCGTTGCCCGCACCGCCGGCGCCGTGGGCGCCGGGCTCGCCTCCGGTCGGGTCAGTGATCTGCACCGCCCTCCCGTCCTTCCAGGCGTCCGCCCCGGCAGCGATGGGCGGCGCGGGAATGTCCGCGCGATCGGCCCGCTTTTCGCTGCTGCTGATCCCGAAACGCTCATCCCGCGCAGCGACCATTGCGGGGTCTGCCTGTCCGTCTGCCGTGAACCCCATCATCAGCTGCGGTACGCCAAGGGGCAGCTCCTTCTGCAGATCCGTGTGCCAGGTGTGGAAGGTCTTGCCATAAGTCCCGACCAGCTTCTCCATCAGCGCCCGTTCGGCCACGGCCGGGATACCCGGGGCCACCAGCTGGCCACTCTTCACCTCGTGCACATGGCTGTGCCACAGCTGCTTCTCGTTCTCGGGCAGCGCCGCAAACAGTCGCCCGCTGACGATGTACTCCACGCCCATGAGCTTGGCATCGCGCACATTGCCGTCATAGATGACGCACTGGATCAGCTCCTCGTTGAGGTTCGAGCAGTAGTGATGTGCCTCCATCTGCCCCTGCATGTTGCCGCTGTAGAAGTGGAATCCATCCAGGTACGCATTGATGGCCTCGATGGGCGGACGGTCCTGCAGCAGCGCTGCGCCCGCCTCCAGCACCTCCGTCCTGGCGCTTTCTTCAGCGCCCGGGGAATCCACGCCCGATTCCGTGTTCCCCCCGCCGCACCCTGCCAGCAGGCCGGCGACGGCCAGGGAACAGCACATTGCGATCGCAACGTTGGCCTCGAGTGTTCGCTCTATGTCCCACTCAGCGCGCAATTCCGCAATGCGCCCGTCGATGATCGTGGGCGCTGCGCCCACGGAGCGGTTCAGATCATCGAGTGTCTGCTGGCGGATGCGCGCGTTGACCTCCGGCCGGGTATGCCCCGGAACATGCGCCTCGGTGAGGGGAATGCCCGCCATGTCGATGACGGTCGCACGCCTTTCGGCAAATCAGCAGTCAGAGAGGCTCCAGGCGCCGTAGGACGGAACCGACGACAGGATCTGCGCGTCTCACGACGCCGCCGGAACCTTCAGGGCCCACAGCGTGGCGGTGTCCTGCTCGGCCAGCGCATCCATCACAGCGTCGAGCGGCTGTGCCCGGCCGTAGAGATACCCCTGCCCGAAGTCCACGCCCACGCGCCGCAGGAAGTCCGCCTGCTCGGGGGTCTCGATGTGCTCGCCCACGGTCTGCAGCACGAAGTCGCGCGCCAGCTGCACGATGCCCTTCACGGCAGACTCCGAGCGCTTGTTGGTGATGATGTCGCGCACGAAGCTGCCGTCGATTTTCAGCCGCGTGACCGGCAGCTGGTGCACGTAGGCCAGCGAGTTCGCGCCGGTGCCGAAGTCGTCGATGGCGATGCCGCAGCCGGCGGCACGCAGGCGGCGCATGGCATCACCGGCGCGCATGGGATCACCCAGGGCCACCTGCTCGGTGATCTCCACCACGATCGAACCTGCCGGCAGCTGCGAGACGCGCATCTGCTCGATGAAGTGCGTGGTGAAGGCCGCATCGCACAACGAGGCACCGGAAACATTGATGGATACGCTGATGCGCTGTGCGGCCAGCACGGCGCGATACGGCGCGAGGATGGCGAAGGCGCGATCCACCACGAAGCGGTCGAGCACGGAGAGCAGCTGGAAACGCTGTGCCACGGCCACCAGCCGGCCCGCGCTTCCCTCCACGCCCTCCTCCCCGGGCAGGCGCAGCAGCAGCTCGAAGCCCAGCGGATGCCGGCCCGGGCGCAGCGGGACGATGGGCTGTGCATACAGCTCCAGCTCGCCGGTGCGCAGCGCCTCGCGCAGGTCCGCGGCAATGAAATCCTCATCCACGCGGCGGATCACGCTGGCGTCATTGGACTGGTGCGTCTCGATGCGCGCGCGGCCGCGCTCCTTGGCCAGCCGCAGCACGTGGTCGGCGGCCAGCAGCGAGCGCTCGAAGGGCTCCACGGGCATGTCGTACGCAGCGACGCCGGCGGAGAAACTCAGCTTCGGCAGTTCCGGATGTTCCTTCAGCTCCACGTCCTCCAGCAGCTTCTGGAGCTTTTCGGTGGTGCGCACGGCGAAGTCGGTGTCGCGTCCCGACAGCAGTATCACCAGCTTGCCGCCGTCCAGCCGCGCCACCAGCGCATTGCGCGGCAGCACCGGCGGCACCAGCAGCCGCGAGAGCACGCGGATGGCCACGTCCCCCAGCGCAATGCCCTGCGTGTGGTTCAACGTGCGCAGGCCATCGATGTCCAGCAGCACCAGCGCGCCCGAATCCACCGGGCGGCGCCGGATGACCGTACGCAGGCCCTGGCGCGAGAGATGCCCGCTCTCGTGGTCCACCTCGCGCATCAGCCGCGGCGCCAGGCGCAGCACCTGCACCTGCGCCATCACCGTGGAGAAGGCATCGAAACGTGCGCCGGTGATCGTGCGGGCGAACACCAGCCAGGCGGGAATGCGCCCCGAACCGACGTCGGCGGGGATCACCAGCAGGCGACAGGCGGCCGGCGGCTGCTCGCCCTGGATGATGCGCGCAGGCTGGTCGCCCATCGCGGCCGGATCACCCAGCTGCGCCACCTGCGCGTCGAATTCCGCGGCGATGGCCACGGGCAGCTCCCGCTCGCGCACCCCCACGGCCAGCTTCAGGTGCGCCCCGGGCAGCCACAGCAGCACGGCGTCGGCGGCCATGCGCAGGCCCAGCTCGCGCAGCACCTCCGCCAGCGGCATGCGGGAACGCACCCGCCGGCGCATCTCGCGCCCGAGGCGCATCAGCCTGAGGTCCGCCTCTAGCCGCGCGTGGCTGGCTGTGGCGCTGTTATCCTTGGGTTCCATCCATCAAGAGCCGTCTGGGTTGGATACGCCGATGATCGCCGCCGTACAGCTTTTCGAGGTGTGACGCCCGTCGCAGGCGCCCTCTGCAGAACGTAATGGACAAGCCTTTCTGCTCGCATTGTGGCCAGCGCACGGTGGTGGCCATTCCCCCCGGCGATACGCGGCCACGGCGCACCTGCCCGGCCTGCGGCGCGGTGCATTATGAAAACCCCAACGTGGTGGTGGGCTGCGTGCCCGTGCATGAGGGCCGCATCCTGCTCTGCAGGCGGGCCATCGAGCCGCGCCGCGGCTACTGGACCATCCCTGCCGGCTTCCTCGAGAACGGCGAGACACTGGAAGCCGGCGCCGCGCGCGAATGCCAGGAAGAGGCGCTGGCCACGGTGCAGATCGGTTCCCTGCTGGCTGTGGTGAACGTGCCGGAAGGCTGCCAGGTGCATGTGTTCTTCCGCGCCCACCTCGCGAAGCCGGAGTACGGCGCCGGCGAAGAGAGCCTGGAAGCGAAGCTGGTGGAGGCGAAGGACATCCCCTGGGATGAACTGGCCTTTCCCTCAACAGTTTATGCCTTGCAGTGCCATGTCGCGGACCGCGAGACTGTAGCCCTGCCAACGCACGTCACGACGCTCGCCCGCCGCCCCGGGCCAGTGGCCCCGATGGGCTAGAATGACGCGCCTTACCGTGGAGAGCGCATGACCTTCGTCGTCACCGAAAACTGCATCAAGTGCAAATACATGGACTGCGTGGAAGTCTGCCCGGTGGACTGCTTCCATGAGGGCCCGAATTTCCTGGTGATCGATCCGGATGAATGCATCGACTGCACGCTGTGCGAGCCAGAGTGCCCCGCCGAGGCCATCTTCTCCGAAGATGAAGTGCCCGCGGACCAGAAGGAATTCCTGAAGATCAACGCGGAGCTGGCCAAGCAGTGGCCGGTGATCACCGAGAAGAAGCCTGGCCCTGCCGATGGCAAGGAATGGGACGGCAAGCCCGGCAAGAAGGAACTGCTGGAACGCTAGGAATCGTAGCGCCCCGCCCGGGCGGGAACGCTACTCAGCGCGCGACCGAAACCACTGGCGTGGTCGTGCTCTCCTTGATGGCCTCGAGCAGGTCTGGCGGCGGCAGGTAGCCGGGAATCACTTCGCCGCTGGCCAGCACCACGCCCGGCGTGCCGGTGAGCGCAAACTTGCGGCCGAGATCAAAGTGCGCGGCAACGGGCGTGCTGCACACCCGGTGCGCCACGGTGCCGCCCTGCTTGGCGGTGGTGAGCGCCTCGCGGCGGTCCTTCGCACACCACACGTCATCCATCACGTGGCCGGATTCGGAATCCGGGCCGCTGCGCGGATAGGCCAGGTAACGCACGCGGATGCCCACCTTGTTGTACTCGTCCACCTGCGAGTGCATGCGCTGGCACCACTGGCAGTCCACGTCGGTGAACACCGTGACCGTTTCGGGCAGGCGCGGCGAGCCGAACACGATCATGTCCTTCTCGGGAATCTCCCCCAGCATCTGCAGCCTGAGCTCGCGCCGCCGCCGCTCGGTGAGGTTGGGGAACTCACCGTCGGTGGTGACCTGGAAGAGATTGCCGGAGATCACATAGCGGCCGTCGGCCGAGACGTAGTTGATCTCACCGTCGTGGGCGATCTCGTAGAGCCCGGCGATGGGACTGGGGCGCAGGTCTTCGGGCCTGGTGTCCGGCATCATCGCCGCCAGTGCGATGCGCGGATCACCGTCGACCACGGCCTCCACAGGCGCGGCTGCGGGCGCGGCGGCATTCGAAGAGATGGCAGTGGCCTGCGGATCGCTGCCGCAGGCGGCCAGGGCCAGCGCGAGGGCGCCCAGGAGCGCGACGCGGAGTCTGTTGGAGCCTTTCATGGGGCCAGTGTAGCAGCCCTTGGCCGGCAGGCCCGTCGCGCTCAGCCGCGCGGGTGATGCTGCTGGTGCAGCTCTTTCATGCGCTCGCGGGCCACGTGCGTGTAGATCTGCGTGGTCGAGAGGTCGCTGTGGCCCAGCAGCATCTGCACCACGCGCAGGTCGGCGCCGTGGTTGAGCAGGTGCGTGGCGAAGGCATGCCGCAGCGTGTGCGGGGAGAGTTCCTTCTCGATGTTCGACTTGCGCGCGTAGCGCTTGATGATGTGCCAGAAGGCCTGGCGCGTCATGTGGTCGCCGCGACGGGTCGGGAAGAGGTAGTCGGTGTGCCGATCGAGCAGGATCTCGCCGCGGCCGGTGCCGATGAACTCGTGCAGCCAGCGCACGGCCTCCTCGCCCAGCGGAATCAGCCGCTCGCGGTCACCCTTGCCGGTGACGCGCAGCACGCCCTGGTTGAGGTTCAGCTGCGAATACTTCAGCGAGACCAGCTCCGATACGCGCAGGCCCGTGGCATAGAGCACCTCGAGCATGGTGCGGTCGCGGCTGCCCAGCGGGTCGGAGACCACCGGTGCATTCAGCAGCGCCTCGACCTCACCTTCGGAAAGCGACTTGGGCAGCGAGCGGCCGATCTTCGGCATCGCGATCTGCGCGGTGGGATCCTCGCGCAGCGTGCCCTCGCGCAGCAGGTGGCGGAAAAAGCGACGGAACGACGAAAGCTGTCGCGCCGTCGAACGTGGCCGCGCGCCGGATTCGACTCGCCATGCGATGAATCCAAGCAGGTCGGCACGTGTAGCACTGGAAATCACGGTGCCGCGCG
The DNA here is from genome assembly GCA_030852845.1 of Pseudomonadota bacterium. Lineage (GTDB taxonomy): Bacteria > Pseudomonadota > Gammaproteobacteria > Steroidobacterales > Steroidobacteraceae > ZC4RG30. The sequence goes on along the minus strand of JALYWF010000039.1, from coordinate 46,186 downwards.
CGTTGAGCCAGCGCGACAGCGCCATCAGGTCCGCCCGGTAGGCGGCGAGCGTGTTCGACGACAGGCCCCGCTCCATCCACGCGCCATCAAGGAACCGCGTGACGGCCGGATCGACCGCATCGGGTGCCGGGCGGGTCGCGGAGGCGGAACTGGCGGATTTGCTCAAGGGGATGGTTTCCGATGGCGATCGTGAACAGACTGGAGCGAGTATCCCGAAACAGCCCCCGGGTCCCCGTGATGCCCTTCACACGCCAGGCGAGGCGTTAACATAAAGATGAAGCGGGTCACACTATCCCACCTGAAGAACACCGCCGTCATCGTGTCTCCAAACCGAAGCCCCCTGCGCTGGCTGGCCATCCCTTACGCTGCCTGGGCAGGAATAACATTCCTCGTACTGGCCGTGGGGGTGCTGATCCTCATCCTGCCCATCCCGTGGCAGGGGCTGCGCCGACGCCTGGTGCGTCGCGCGGCGCGGCTGGCGCTCTGGTGTGGCGGCATGCGCGTGGGCGTGCAGCAGGCCGGGCAGCTGCCCCCAGCTCCCTGCGTGGTGGTGGCCAACCACGCCAGCTACCTCGACGGCATCGTGCTCTTCGCGGCGCTGCCGCCGGTGTTCGGTTTCGTGATCAAGCGCGAGATGAGCCGCGTGCCGCTGGCGAACCTGCTGCTCCGGCGCATTGGCTCGCACTTCGTCGACCGCGGCAGCGCGCAGCGCAGTGCGCGCGATGCACGCAAGCTGTTCCGGCGAGCGCAGGCCGGCGGCGCGATGGCGTTTTTTCCCGAGGGCACCTTCCGGCGTGAGCCGGGGCTGGCGCGCTTTCGCAGCGGCGCCTTCGTGGTGGCGGCCAATGCGCAGTTGCCCATCGTGCCGGTGGCGATACGTGGCACGCGCCGTGCTCTGCCTGCAGGTGCGCGGCTGCCGCGACCCGGCCGCATCGAGGTGGAACTGGCCCCGCCGCAGCCGGCGCCGGTGAGCACCGAACCAGCGGTGATCGAAGCGGCGGTCGCGGCCGCACGTGCAGCAATCCTCGCGCGCATTTCCGAACCGGACCTGCAGGCTGGCGACTGAGCCGCGCAGCGGCCGCAATCCGGAACGGACGGCGCGCTTGCCGTAAACTCGCGCGCCATGACGAACCGCGACCAGATGGAATACGACGTACTCGTGGTGGGCGCAGGGCCTGCGGGCCTTGCCGCCGCGATCCGGCTCAAGCAACTGGACCCTGCGCGCAGCGTCTGCGTGCTGGAGAAGGCGGCCAGCGTCGGTGGCCATGCGCTGTCGGGTGCCGTGCTGGAGCCTGGCCCGCTGGATGTGCTGTGGCCGCAGTGGCGACAGATGCCGCCGGCAATCTGCGTGCCCGTGCAGCGAGATGAATTCCGCCTGCTCTCACCGCAGCGCGCGCTGCGGCTGCCAGTGCCGCCGCAGCAGCACAATCGCGGCAACCTGATCACCTCGCTGGGACAGCTGCTGCCGCTGCTGGCCGCGCATGCGGAGAGCCTGGGCGTGGACGTGCTGCCGGGCTTCGCCGCGGCGGCCCCGTTGTTCGACGCGGACGGCGCCGTAGCCGGCGTGCGCGTGGGCGACATGGGGCTGGATGCCGAGGGCAATCCCACCGCGCACTACGCCCCGGGCCCGGAGATCCGCGCACGCACCACCATCGTGGCCGAGGGCTGCCGCGGGAGCCTCGCCAAGCAGCTCATCGCGCAGTTCGGGCTGGATGCGGGACGCTCGCCGCAGACCTTCGCGCTGGGCTTCAAGGAGCTGTGGCAGCTGCCGCCGGGCCGCACCTCCGAAGGCCTGGTGCAGCACTCGGTGGGCTGGCCGCTGGACAACCACACCTATGGCGGCAGCTTCGTTTATCACCTGGGCGGCGACCAGGTATATGTGGGCTTCGTGGTGGGACTGGATTACCAGGACCCGCGGCTGCAGCCCTTCGAGGCCTTCCAGCAGTTCAAGCATCATCCCTCGCTGCGCCCGCTGCTCGAGGGTGGCGAGATCCTCGCAGCGGGTGCGCGCACCATCGCGGCGAGCGGCTGGCAGTCCTGCCCGCAGCTCGACATGCCGGGCGCGCTGCTGGCAGGTGATGCCGGTGGCACGCTGAACTTTCCCAAGATCAAGGGTGTGCACCAGGCCCTGCGCTGCGGAATGCTCGCCGCAGAGCACCTGGTGGAAACCGGCGGCAGCGCGGGCTTCGACGCACGCTGGCGCGCCTCCGAGGGCGGGCAGGAACTGCGCAAGGTGCGCAACATCAAGCCCGGCTTCAAGCGCGGGCTGTGGTGGGGACTGGCCAATGGCCTTTTCGAGACGGTCACCGCAGGCGCCGCGCCCTGGACACTGCGCAATGCCGACAACGCCGCGCTGCACCGGCTGGATGAATTCGACTCGCCGGACCGGCACTGGCAGCCGCGCACGCTGCCGCCGCGTGACCGGCTGGCCGCGGTTTTCTTTGCGCAGACCGCGCATGATGAATCCCAGCCCGCGCACCTGCATGTGCATGACACCAGCATCTGCGCCACGCGCTGCACGCAGGAGTACGGCAATCCCTGCACGCGCTTTTGCCCGGCGAATGTGTACGAGATGGTGGATGACGGCGCTGGCGGGCGGCGGCTGCAGGTCAATGCCGCCAACTGCGTGCACTGCAAGGCCTGCGACATCAAGGATCCCTACGGCGTGATCACCTGGACCACGCCGGAAGGCGGCAGCGGCCCGAACTACCCGAACCTGTGAGCGAAGAGCGCACGGACAATGTCGATACGGAGATCGTGACGGCGCGGCCGTCGCGGCCCGGGCGGCTGTCCGCGCTGCGCACCGCGCTGGATGAGGGCGCGGTGCGCGCCGCCGAGCGCATCATCAACACGCTGCATCCGGCCGAGATGGCGCAGCTGCTGGAATCCCTGCCGCCGCAGCGCCGCGAGCTGGTGTGGGAGATGATCGACCCGGAGCAGGACGGCGACGTGCTGGTCGAGCTCTCCGACGATGTGCGCGCGCAACTGATCCGCGAGATGGACCCGGAGGAGCTGGCCGCCGCCACCGAAGGCCTCGAGGTGGACGACCTGGCGGACCTGCTGGCCGACCTGCCCGAGACCGTCACGCGCCAGCTGCTGCACAACATGGACCAGCAGGATCGCGAGCGGCTCAGTCGCGTTCTGTCCTGGCCGGAAGACAGCGCCGGCGGCCTGATGAGCACCGACACGGTGAGCGTGCGCGCCGACGTGTCGCTGCAAGTGGTGCAGCGTTACCTGCGCATGCGCGGCGAGCTGCCCGAGCGCACCGATCGTCTGTTCGTGGTGGATCGCGGCGACCGCTTCCTCGGCACGGTGACGCTGGCGCGCCTGCTCACCGACGACCCGGACCGGCTGGTGGGCGCCAGCCTCGACAGCGATGCACCGCGCATCGCCCCGGAGCTGCCCGCCAGCGAGGTCTCGCAGCTGTTCCGCGACCGCGACCTGGTGTCGGCGCCCGTAGTCGATGACTCCGGCCTGCTGCTGGGACGGATCACCGTGGACGATGTGGTCGACGTGATCGCCGAGGAGGCCGCGCACGAGGTGATGGCCGGCGCGGGCCTGCGCGACGAGGAAGACGCCTTCGCCACCGTGCTCACCACCACGCGGCGCCGACTGCTTTGGCTGGGCATCAACCTGTGCACGGCCATGCTGGCCGGACTGGTGGTGCAGCGTTTCGAGGGCACCATCGAGAAGGTGGCGGCGCTGGCCGTGCTGATGCCGGTGGTATCGAGCATGGGCGGCATCGCCGGCTCGCAGACGGTGGTGCTCATCATCCGCTCCATGGCGCTGGGACAGGTGGAATGGCGCGACGCGCGTTTCCTGCTGTTCCGCGAGATGAGCGTGGGCGCGATCAATGGCCTGGCGATGTCGGCGATTCTGGCCGCGATCACGGTGGCCTGGCTGGGCACCTGGCAGATCGCCGTGATCCTCACCTTTGCCATGGTCACCAACCTGCTGGCCGCGGCGCTGGTGGGCGTGATGGTGCCGCTGACGCTGCGCCGCCTGCAGATTGATCCGGCGCTGGCAGCTGGCGTGATCCTCACCGCCTTCACCGACTGCATCGGCTTTGCGACGCTGCTGGGCCTCGGGACGCTGTTCCTGACCTGAGGATCAGGCAGGGGCCCGTTGCCCCGGGGTCGCCGGCGATGCATCAAACAGGTTGCGCAATTCCTTCTCGCGCAGCATGGCGTCGCGGTAGCCCAGCTGGATCAGCGCCGTGGTGTACTCGGCCTCGAACAGCAGGTAGCTGGCCAGCTGCGCGCCGGCGGCGCCGCGCGCGCCGAACACGCGCAGCAGCGCCTTCAGCGAGGGCGGCAGGCAGTGCATGTGCTGCTCGGCGATGGTGCGCAGGTCTTCGGACGGCGAGATGAACACGATGCGCTCCACCACCCGCGCGCCGGGGAACACCTGCGGCGCCACGCGCAACATGCGGTTCACACGCTCGATCTGTTCCAGGTCGGACCAGATCTGGTCGGTGAACAGGTTGTCGAGCGCAAAACCGGCGATCTGGCCGGGCGTGGGAGAGGAATGCGGCGTGGAGCGGCGCACCGACACGCCGCCGGTGCCGGCGCTGCGCATGCCGATGATCAGCAGCCGGTCGGCGCCCAGCCTGAGCGCCGGCGACAGCGGCGCTGTCTGGCGCATGGCGCCGTCGCCGTAATACACGCCGTCGATCTCCTCGGCCGGGAACAGCATCGGCACCGACAGGCTGCCCATCAGGTGCGAGAGGTTCAGCCGCACGCGGCGGCCGATGTGGTCGGTGCGGCTCCATTCCGAAAGACCGGGCCGTCCTTCGAAGAAGGCCACCGAACGCGCCGTGCCGTAGCCGGTCGCGCACAGCGCCAGCGCATCCAGCCGGCCGTTGCGGATGTTGCGCCCCACCCCACGCCACGGCACCTCGTTGGCCAGCAGTTCACGCAGCGGTGAGTTGTCGAAAAGCGAACGTGGAGGGCTGGCGAGCAGCCCCCCGGAGAGCAGCGAGAGCGCCCAGTGCAGGCCCGAACAGACCATCCGCCGCCGCCCGACGTGGAAGATCTGCGCCACATGGAAATTCGCCCACACCCTTTCGATGGCCGCAACGGCCTGGCTCCACTGGTCCGCGCGCGCCGCCAGCACTGCCGCGGCCACGGCGCCAGCGGAGGTACCGACGATCACGCGGAAGGGATTGGGCTGGTCGGGCAGCAGCTGTGACAGCGCTTTCAGCACACCTACCTGGTAGGCCGAGCGCGCGCCGCCCCCGGTAAGCACCAGTGCAGGAACAGCGTGCCCGTGAGATGGCAGGTGGGCTGACATGGGCCTATCATTATGATTCAACGCGCCTCCATCCGGGGCGCGGGAATCTTGAGGAGCAGCCATGCGTGCAGGTGCAATACGAATTTCCCCCCTGGTGATCCTCGCCGCCTTTGCGGCGCTCGCACTGGTCGCCGTCACCGTGATGGCAGCCAGCCCGGCCACCGCTCCGGCAGCCGGCGCGGCGGCGAAGCCGAAGGCAGGCGACACGGCCCCGGCATTCTCGCTGGTGGACCAGAATGGCAAGAAACACTCGCTGGCCGACTACAAGGGCAAGTGGGTGGTGGTCTATTTCTACCCCAAGGACCAGACCCCGGGCTGCACCACGCAGGCCTGCCAGTTCACCGAGAACGTGTTTGCGTTCCGCAAGGCCGGCGCGCAGATCCTCGGCATCAGCGTCGATGACGAGGTCTCGCACAAGGCCTTCGAGAAGGCGCTGGCCAGCAACGCGAAGATCTCCGCCGAGAACCAGAAGCTGATCGAGGAGCATGGCCTGCCCTTCCCGCTGCTGGCCGATTCGAGCTTTGCCACGGCCAAGGCCTACGGCGTGCTGACGCAGCGGGGCACGATGAACATCGCCTCGCGCGAGACCTTCCTGATCGATCCGCAGGGAAAGGTGGCCAGGCACTATGAAGTCACACCCGACAAGCTCGAAGGCCACTCGGCTGAATTGCTGAAGGACATCGAGGCGCTGCAGGCGAAGAAGGGCTGAGCGCCCGGCCGCAAGGCTTCGCCTCCTCAATCCAGGGCCGTCTCCGCGTTGCGGGGACGGCCTTTTTAATTGGCCGGTTCCCGGGGCACGGCTAGGGACGCCGCACCCTGAGGATCTGCATCGAGTTGGTGCCGCCCTGCACGCCCGACAGCTCGCCCTTGGTGAGGATGATCTGGTCGCCCACGTCCACCAGACGGCGCGACAGCAACTGGTCGAAGATGGACTGGTACAGCTGCAGCGGCGACTCGTGCGTCACGTCGAAAAGCACCGGATAGACACCGCGGTACAGCGTCACGCGGCCGCGGGTCACTTCCTGGCGCGTGATGGCGAAGATGGGGATGTCCACGCGCATGCGGCTCATCCACAGCGGCGTGAGGCCTGACTCCGTGAGCGCGACGATGGCCTTGGGATGGGTGTGCTGCGCGGTGAACATCACCGCCTTGGCGATGGCTTCCTCGGTGTTCGAGAATTCCCCGTCGGTGCGGCGCACGGTCTTGGTGTGGCCGATCTCGTAACGCTCCGCACCCAGGATCACCTCCGCCATGGCCTGCACGGCCTTCACCGGGTATTTGCCGGCGGCGGTCTCGGCCGACAGCATCACCGCATCGGTGCCGTCGAGCACGGCGTTGGCCACGTCGCTCACCTCAGCGCGCGTGGGCACCGGCTGGGTGATCATCGATTCCATCATCTGCGTGGCGGTGATCACGATGCGGTTGGCCGCCTGCGCTTGCGCGATGATGGTCTTCTGCATGCCGGTGAGGGCCGCGTAGCCCATCTCCACGCCCAGGTCACCGCGCGCCACCATCACGGCATCGGCCACGGTGAGGATGTCGCTGAGGTTGTCGATGGCCTCGTGGCGCTCGATCTTGGCCACCAGGTGGGCGGTGCCCTTCCACTTCTGCAGCTCGTTGCGGGCGCGCCGGATGTCGTTGGCATCGCGCGCGAATGACACCGCCAGGTAGTCCACGCGCATCTCGGCGGCAAGCTGGATGTATTCCAGGTCCTTGTCGGTGAGCGCGGGTGCTGAAAGGCCGCCACCCTGCTTGTTCAGCCCCTTGCGGTTCGACAGCTCGCCGCCGGCGCGCGTGATGCATTCCACGCGCGTGGTGGTGACCTCGGTCACCTCCAGCACGATGTAGCCATCGGCCAGCAGCAGAGTGTCGCCGGCGCGCACGTCCTTCACCAGGTCCTTGTAGGCGCAGCCCACCTGGTTTTCGTCGCCGGCCGCCGGATCGAGCGCGATGTCCAGCGCGAAGGGCTGCCCCTCCTTCAGGTCGATGCGGCCGTTCTGGAAGCTTTCGATGCGGATCTTGGGACCGGACAGGTCGGCCAGGATGCCCACCGGCCGGCCGGCCTTCTCGGCCGCGGCACGGATCGCCAGGATGCGCCGGCGCTGCTCTTCCTTCCCGCCATGCGAGAAGTTGATGCGCGCCACGTCCAGGCCCGCCTGCACCATGGCGTCCATCACACCCGGCGCATCGGTGGCCGGACCCAGCGTGGCAACGATCTTGGTGCGCCGGTTGAATGCGTCCAGATTGCTCAATCTTTACCCCTTGGCCCGTTCCTCGAGCGCCGCCACCGCCGGCAGGCGTTTGCCTTCCACGAACTCGAGGAAGGCGCCGCCGCCGGTCGATATGTAGGAAATACCTTCTTCCACGCCGTATTTCTCGATGGCGGCGAGCGTATCGCCACCACCGGCCAGCGAGAAGGCCTTGCTGCCGGCGATGGCACTGGCGATGGTCCGCGTGCCTTCGCCGAACTGGTCGAACTCGAACACACCCACCGGCCCGTTCCACAGCACCGTGCCGGCGTCGGCGATCAGCTTCGCCAGGCGCTCTGAAGTGTCGGGGCCGATGTCGAGGATGAGCTCGTTCGGACGCACGTCGTGGATGCCGCGCACGTCCGCATGTGCGGTGGCGGCAAACTCGGTGGCGACCACCACATCGGTGGGCAGCGGGATGTCCGCGCCACGCTCGCGGGCGCGCACCATCAGGCGCTGGCAGGTGTCCAGCATGTCCATCTCGCACAGCGACTTGCCCACGGGCACGCCGGTGGCCGCGAGGAAGGTGTTGGCGATGCCGCCGCCGACGATCAGCCGGTCGACCTTCTCCAGCAGCGCCTCGAGGATGGTGAGCTTGGTGCTGACCTTGGAGCCGGCCACGATGGCCACCAGCGGCCGCTTCGGCTGTTCCAGCGCACGCTCCAGGGCATCAAGCTCACCCACCAGCAGCGGGCCGGCGCAGGCGACCGGCGCAAAGCGCGCCACGCCGTGGGTGGAAGCCTCGGCCCGGTGCGCGGTGCCAAAGGCATCCATCACGAACACGTCGCACAACGCCGCCATGCGGCGGGCCAGCTCCTCGCTGTCCTTCTTCTCACCCTTGTTGAAACGCACGTTCTCGCACAGCACCACCTGGCCGGGCTGCACGCTGATGGGCGACTCGAGCCAGTCGCGCACCAGCGGCACATTGCGGCCCAGCAGCTCCGACAGGCGCTTGGCCACGGGCGCCAGCGACAGCGTGACGTCGAACTTGCCCTCCTCCGGCCGCCCCAGGTGCGACATGAGGATCACGCGCGCACCCTTCTCCATCGCCAGCTGGATGGTGGGCAGCGAAGCGCGGATGCGCGCATCGCTGGTCACCACGCTGTCCTGCACCGGCACGTTGAGATCCTCGCGGATCAGCACGCGTTTGCCGGACAGATCGAGGTCGGCCATCTTGAGGACTTTCATCGGCGCATTGTCCCGGGCTACTTCGCCCGGCTCCAGGCCAGCGCCGTGTCGAGCATGCGGTTGGAGAAACCCCACTCGTTGTCGTACCAGGAGCACACCTTCACCAGGCCGCCGTCGATGATCTTGGTCAGCGTGGCGTCATAGGTGGAGGAAGCCGGGTCGTGGTTGTAGTCGATGGAGACCAGCGGCGCCTCGGTATAGGCCAGCACGCCCTTCAGCGAGCCGGCGGCGGCGTTCTTCACCAGTGTGTTGATCTCTTCCACCGTGGTGGCGCGCCTGGGCTTGAAGGTCAGGTCGACCAGCGACACGTTGATGGTGGGCACGCGGATGGCAAAGCCGTCGAGCTTGCCCTTCAGTGTGGGCAGCACCAGGCCCACCGCCGCGGCGGCGCCGGTCTTGGTGGGGATCATCGACATGGTGGCCGAGCGCGCGCGGCGCAGGTCCTCGTGGTACACGTCGGTGAGCACCTGGTCGTTGGTGTAGGCGTGGATGGTGGTCATCAGGCCCGACTCTATGCCGATGCCGTCGTTGAGCACCTTGGCCAGCGGCGCCAGGCAGTTGGTGGTGCACGATGCATTGGACACCACGGTCATCGCCGATGTCAGCGTGTCGTGGTTCACGCCATAGACCACGGTGCCGTCGACGTCGCTGCCGCCCGGGGCGGAGATCAGCACGCGCTTCGCGCCGCCGGCCAGGTGCGCCTGTGCCTTGGCCTTGCTGGTGAAGTGGCCGGTGCATTCGAACACCACATCGACGCCCAGCTGGCCCCAGGGCAGCTTCGAGGGATCGCGTTCGGCCAGCACCTTGATGCGGTCGCCGTTGACGACGATGAAATCGCCATCCACCGCCACGCTGCCATCGAACTTGCCGTGCGCGGTGTCGTAGCGCGTCAGGTGCGCATTGGTGTTCGCGTTGCCCAGGTCGTTGATCGCCACGATCTGGATGTCGCTGGTGCGCTTCGCCTCATACAGCGCGCGCAGGATGTTGCGGCCGATGCGGCCGTACCCGTTGATGCCTACCTTGATCGCCATGGTTTCCTTCCTTTCCTGGGTCTTCCTGTCAGAGAATTTCCTGCACCGCCTGCTGCACGCGCGCGGGCGTGAGGCCGAAGTGCGTGTAGAGATCTGCCGCCTTGCCGGAGGCGCCGAAACTGTCGATGCCGAGCACACGGCCCGCGGTGCCCACGTATTTCCACCACGACTGCGTGGCGCCGGCCTCGATGGCCACGCGCCGCACCACTGCGGCGGGCAGCACCGACTCGCGGTAGGTCGCGTCCTGGCGGTCGAAGGTGTCGGTGCTGGGCATCGACACCAGGCGCACCCGCCGGCCCGCGGCATTCAGGGCATTCACCGCAGTGGCGGCGATCGACACCTCCGAGCCGGTGGAGATCACGATGGCCTCCGGGGCGCCGCCCGCAGGCTCGATGAGCGTGTAACCGCCGCGGGTGATGTTGATGCCCTGCTCGCGCGTGCGCGGCATCTGCGGCAGTGCCTGGCGCGTGAATACCAGCGCGGTGGGACCATCAGTGCGGCCGATGGCCATGCTCCACGACACGGCGGTCTCCACCGCGTCGGCCGGCCGCCACAGCGACAGGTTGGGCATGGCGCGCAGCGAGGCCAGGTGTTCGATGGGCTGGTGCGTGGGACCGTCTTCACCCAGGCCGATGGAATCGTGCGTGTAGACCAGGATCACGCCCAGCCGCATCAGCGCCGCCATGCGCACTGCATTGCGCGCATAGTCGCTGAACACAAGGAAGGTGCCGGCGTAGGGACGGAAGCCGCCGTGCAGCACCAGGCCGTTCATCACTGCGGTCATGCCGAACTCGCGCACGCCGTAATAGATGTAGTTGCCGGTGACATTGCCCGGTGTCACGCCCTTTGAATCCTTGCGCCAGGTGTTGACCGAGCCGGTGAGGTCGGCCGATCCGCCAACCAGCTCGCCCAGTGCCGGGCCGATGGCATTGAGCACCACCTGCGAGGAAGCGCGTGTGGCCTGCGGGGCATTCACGGCCAGCGCGGCCTCGAGGCCACGGTGCGCGATGGCGTCGAAGTCGGCGGGCAGCTCGCCAGCGAGCCGGCGCGTGAGTTCGCGCGCCAGGTCGGGAAAGGCCTTTTCGTACGCGGCGAAGCGTTCATTCCAGGCCTTCTGCGCGGCACTACCGCGGGCCTTCTGGTCCCAGGCATCGCGCACCGGCGCAGGGATCTCGAAGGGCGCGGCCGTCCAGCCCAGCTTCGTGCGCGTGGCGGCGACTTCATCCGCACCCAGCGCCTCGCCATGCGTGGACTTGGTGCCGGCCTTGTTGGGCGCACCCCAGCCGATCACCGTACGGCAGCAGATCAGCACCGGCTGGTCGGTGCTCTTCAATGCGGCGTCGATGGCCGCGGTCACGGCGGCGGCATCGTGGCCATCCACATTGCGGATGACCTTCCAGCCATAGGACTCGAAGCGCGCCGGCGTGTCATCGCCGCACCAGCCTTTCACATCGCCATCGATGGAAATGCCGTTGTCGTCGAAGAAGGCGACGAGCTTGCCCAGCTTCAGCGTGCCGGCGAGCGAGCACACCTCGTGCGAGATGCCCTCCATCATGCAGCCGTCGCCGAGGAACGCCCACGTGCGGTGGTCGACGATGTTGTGGCCGGGACGATTGAACTCGCCGGCCAGCAGTTTCTCTGCCAGGGCCATGCCCACCGCGTTGGCGATGCCCTGCCCCAGCGGACCGGTGGTGGTCTCGATGCCCAGGTGCGGTTCGCGCTCCGGATGTCCGGCCGTGTGCGAGCCCAGCTGGCGGAACTTGCGCAGGTCGTCGATCGACAGCGGATAGCCGGTGAGATGCAGCAGCGCGTACAGCAGCATCGAGGCATGGCCATTGGACAGGACGAACCTGTCGCGATCTGGCCACTGTGGATCGGCGGGGTTGTGCCTGAGATAGTCACGCCACAGCACCTCCGCGATATCCGCCATGCCCATCGGAGCGCCCGGGTGTCCGGAGTTGGCTTGTTGGACGGCATCCATGGACAGGGCCCGGATGGCATTGGCGAGATCGCGGCGGTCTGGTGTGCTCAAAGTGGCTTGGAATCCGTTAAAGGGCGTTGTGAAGAGTCGCGCATTTTCCAATGCGGAGCGGCGCACCGCAAATCGGCAGGCGACTTCATTCACTTTTCGGTCAGCCCCATCCACGTACATTACCCACAGCACCGGAAAACGCGGCCCAAGGGCGGCCCAAGCGACTGAAAGACTTGACTAAATCCACAATCCAGCTGATCCAGCTCACCGACCAGCACCTGTTTGGCGATCCAGCGCGCGTTTTGCGCGGCGTACCCACCCTGCCGGCACTGCGCGCGACACTGACTGCCGCGCGCAGCGAGCTGGAGGCCTGCGACGCCATCCTGGCCACCGGCGACCTGGTGCAGGACGACGCGGGCGGCTATGCGCATTTCCGCACTGAAATGGGCCAGCTCGGCCGTCCGGTGCTCTGCCTGCCCGGCAACCACGACGACGTGCCGGCCATGCGCGCGGCGCTGGCGCAGCCACCTTTCCAGTGCGGCGGCATATGGGATGCCGGCAACTGGCGCGTGATCCTGCTCGACAGCACCATTCCCGGCGAGACCGCGGGATACCTGGCCGCTGGCGAAATGAGCCTGCTGGAACAGGCGCTCGCGGCCGCACGCGACCGCCACACGCTGGTGTGCCTGCATCACCACCCGGTGCCCATGCACAGCCGCTGGCTGGATGGCGTGGGATTGAACAATGCAGAGGAATTCCTTTCGCTGCTGGGTCGTTTCGCCAATGTGCGGGGCGTGGTGTTCGGCCATGTGCACCAGGCCTACGACGAAACGCACCGGGGCGTGCGGCTGATCGGCACGCCCTCGACCTGCTCGCAGTTCAGGCCCCATTCGGATGACTTCGCGCTGGATGAGCGGCCGCCGGGCTGGCGCACATTCACGCTCCACGCCGACGGCCGGCTCGACAGCACCCTGCACTGGCTGGCCGGCTGGCGCGGCTGAAATATTTCAGTCGCTGTTGCGCAGCTGCTCGATCAGCTCGAGCCGGCGGCGCGCGCCGTCGGTCTCCAGGATCTTCTGCCGCAGCTCGGTCGGCACCGGCAGCAGCTGGCCGAGATGGCCAGCCACCCACAGCGCATCGTGCAGACGCGGCACGCCGGCCGGATATTCCTCGCCCAGGTCGGCCAGCGCGCGTGTGAGCGCGGCGGTGAGCTCGGGGAATTCCTCCACCGACAGCGACTCGGGGGCATCGTCGATCCACTCCACGTCGGCCACGTGCAGGCCATCGGGCTGGATTTCCTGGCGCAGGATGCGGAAGCGCCGCTCGCCGCGCGCGACAATCTTCAGCAGGCCATCGGGAAGCTGGTCGAAATCGGCCACGCGGGCCCAGGTGCCCACCTCGGCCAGTTCGGTGATCGCGCCTACCTCAGCGCCGGTGCGGATCAGCACCACGCCGAAACCGGCATCCTCGCGCATCACGCGGCGGATCATGTCGAGGTAGCGGGTCTCGAAGATGCGCAGCGGCAGCAGCCCCTGCGGGAACAGCACGGTGCGCAGCGGGAACAAGGCGATGCGCACGGCGATCTTCATCTGCGTTTTCCCAGTGCGGCCAGCAGCCGCTGGTGCAGGCCACCGAATCCGCCATTGCTCATCACGAGCACGTGGTCACCGGCGGTGAGGTCGCGCTCCAGGCGCGCCAGCAGCGCGTCCACTGAAGGCTCGGTGGCGGCGCGAGGACCAAGCGCGCCGGCCACGGCGCCGGCATCCCAGCCCAGGTCGGTCGGGGCAAACAGGTATACGGCATCGGCTCCGGCCAGTGCCGGCGCCAGGGTGTCCTTGTGCACGCCCATGCGCATGGTGTTCGATCGCGCCTCCAGCACGGCCACCAGCCGTGCCTTGCCGATACTACGCCTCAGTCCCTCGATGGTTGTCGTGATTGCCGTGGGGTGGTGCGCGAAGTCGTCGTAGATGCGGATGCCCGCGGCCTCGCCGGTGAGCTCCATGCGCCGGCGCACGCCCCTGAAGGCACCCAGCGCCTCGATGGCCGCCGGCGCGGGAACGCCGGCATGTCGCGCAGCGGCGACGGCTGCCAGCGCGTTGTCCACGTTGTGGGCGCCGAGCATGTTCCAGGCCACCTCGCCCTGCGGCACACCGTCGCAGAGCACCTGGAAGCGCGAATGGTCCGCACCGGGCAGGTGGGCGGTCCAGCGGGCGCCGTGGCCGCCCGCCTGCGCAAATCCCTCGCGCGGCGTCCAGCAGCCGCGTGCGATCACATCATCGAGGTTGGCGTCGGCCGCGTTGTGCACGATCAGCCCGCTGCCAGGCACGATGCGCAGCAGGTGGCTGAACTGCCGCTTGATCGACTCCAGGTCCTGGTAGATGTCCGCGTGGTCGAACTCGAGGTTGTTGAGGACCAGCGTGCGCGGGTGGTAATGCACGAACTTGGCGCGCTTGTCGAAGAACGCCGTGTCGTACTCGTCGGCCTCGATCACGAAGAAGCGGCCGGATCCCAGCCGCGCGCTCACATCGAAATTGCCCGGCACGCCACCGATCAGGAAGCCGGGATCCAGCCCCGCGTGGTCCAGGATGTGCGCCAGCATGCTGGTAGTGGTGGTCTTGCCATGCGTACCGGCCACGGCCAGCACCCAGCGATCCCCCAGCACGGTGCGCGACAGCCACTCGGGCCCGGAAGCGTAGGGAATACCGCGCTCCAGCAGCGCCTCCACCACCGGCTTGCCCCGCGACATCACATTGCCCACCACCACCACGTCGGGCGCGGGATCAAGCTGCGTGGCATCGAAACCCTGCACGATCTGGATGCCCAGGGCTTGCAGCTGCGTGCTCATCGGCGGATAGACGTTCTGGTCGGAACCGGTGACCCGGTGCCCCGCCGCGCGAGCGATCGCCGCAATGCCGCCCATGAAGGTGCCGCAGATGCCAAGGATATGGACGTGCATGCCGGTTACCGTAGCGACTGGATCAGGTGGGAGCCGGTGTGTCGGGAGTGGGCGGAAAAACGCTCAGCACCACCAGCAGCGTGGCGATCTGCATGCCGACGAGCAGGAAGACACACGCGAGCAGCGGATAATTCGTCGCGGCGCGCAGGATGCGGGCACCCACGACAAGCAGCCACACGGCGAGCGCGGCGGAGACGAACAGCGCCGGCCCCTGCATCACCGGATCCTTCTGGTAGGTGACCAGCAGCCACCGCGCGGCATAGAGCACCGGTGCCAGCACCAGCTGCACGCCGAAGATGGCCGTCGCAGTTTGCAGGAAGCGCTCGGGGAACCCGGCCATGCGCAGCACCAGCAGCACGCCGAGCAACGTCACGCCCAGTTCCAGCGCCACCGCCAGCAGCGGCCTGTCGACCTGCGGCTGATCAGGGATCGACAGCACCAGCAGGCCCAGCAGCACCTGGCCCAGCAGCACTGTGGCCAGCAGGCCTGCGGAAGCGGGCACATCTTCCGGCCCCTTGCGAAAACGCAGGATGCCGACGAAAGCCTCGAGGGCTGCAACGAATACAGGACGGGAAGGAACGTTCACGAGGAAGCTGATCCGGCGAATCAAGTAAGCTTGGGATTCTACATGACCCCTGTCCTGCTCTCAGACCAGCCATCCATCGACGCCTTCGCGCTGCGCCTCGTGCAGGCACCCTGGATCGCGCTGGATACCGAATTCCTGCGGGAACGCACCTACCGGCCGCAGCTGTGCCTGCTGCAGCTGGCCACGCCGGATGAAACGCAGTGCGTGGACCCCCTGGGTGGCGCGGACCTCGCACCGCTGCGTGCCGCCCTCACCGGCGGCGCGCCGAAGATCATGCACGCGGCGCGTCAGGACCTGGAAGTGCTCTGGCCCATCTACGGCGCGGTGGCACCGGTATTCGACACCCAGGTCGCTGCGGCACTGGCCGGGCTGCCGGCACAGATCGGCTACAGCGAGCTGGTGCGGCAGTTGCTGGGCATCGCACTGGAGAAAGGCCAGACACGCACCGACTGGTCGCGTCGCCCGCTCAGCCAGGCGCAGCTGCGCTATGCCATCGACGACGTGGCACACCTGGCAGAGCTGCGCGATGTGCTGCTGCAGAAACTTGAATCGCTCGGACGCCTGGCCTGGCTCGAAGAGGAACTGCACGACCTGGCGCGCGAGGACCGGCTGTTCGTCGACCCCGAGCGTGCGCATGAGCGGCTGCGTTTCGGCGGCGAGCTCGACCCGGACCGGGAGCGCCTGCTGCGCCTGCTGGCTGCATGGCGCGAACGTCGCGCCTCCGAGCGTGACCGGCCGCGGAACTGGATACTGGATGACACCGCGCTGCGCGCGATGGTGCAGAAGCCGCCCCGCAACGCCGGCGAGCTGGCGGCGGTCGAGGGCCTTTCGCCGGGATTCGTGGAACGCAGCGGCGCGCAGATCCTGCGCCTGGTAGAAGAGGCGGCGCTGCCTGAGCGTCTGCCACCACCGGCATCACGGCCGCGCCCGGATCCCGAGCTGCAGGCGCTCACGCGTGCACTGGCGGCCATCGTGCAGCGCCGGGCCGCAGAACTGGGCGTGGTCGCCGAAGTGCTGGCAACGCGCCGCGAGCTGGAGAGCATCGCCCGCGGCGGGTCCGACGCGGCGGTGCTGCAGGGCTGGCGCCGCGAGGTGGTGGGCGAGGAACTGCTGGCCGCGCGCTGACGCGCGGCTGGCGCCGCTGCCGCTATTTCTTGCGGGCTGGCGCCTTTTTCTTCTTGCGGGCAGCAGCGCGCCGCGTGACCGGTGCGGCCTTGCGGGCGGACTTGCGCGCCGTGTTTCTGGCCCTGGACTTGGTTTTGGCTTTGGCCTTCGTCTTCGCCTTGGCCTTTGTCTTGGCCTTGGTCTTGGCCTTGGCCTTTGTCCTGGCCTTGCCGGCGGCCTTGCTCCGGGCCGACTTGCCCGCCTTCGCCCTGGTCTTCTTCTTCGCAGCCGGCCTGCTCTTCGCCCGCTTCGTTCCACCTGCCACGGAGCGCGCCTTCTCACCCGCGGGCGAGCTCAGCACGCCGACCAGCAGTGCCGTGATCGCGTCCACATCGCCCTGCGCATCAATGCTCTGCAACAGCCCCTGCCTGCCGTAGTAGCCCACCAGCGGGCGGGTCTGCGCCTCATACACCTTGAGCCGCTCGACCACGGTGGCTTCGTTGTCATCAGGGCGCTGGAACAGCGGCGGGTTGCCGGGGCAGTTCGGGCACACCAGCGCCGCGCCCACCGGCATCGAATAGATGTTGTACACGCGCCCGCAGTTCTGGCAGCTGCGGCGGCCGGCGATGCGGCGCGTGAGCTCGGCATAGGGCACATCCATCTGCACCACGGCCGTGAGCGGCTTGCCCAGGGTGGTCAGCATGCGGTCCAGCGCCTCTGCCTGCGCGATGTTGCGCGGGAAACCGTCGAGGATGAACCCGCGCGCCACGTCTGGCTCGGCCAGGCGCTCCTCGATCATGCCCAGCACGGTGGCATCGTCAACCAGCTTGCCGGCTTCCATCACGGCCCTGGCCTTCATGCCCAGCGGCGTGCCGCGGGCCACTGCCGAGCGCAGCAGGTCGCCGGTGGATATCTGCGGAATGCCGAAGCGCTGCACGAGGCGCTGGGATTGCGTGCCTTTGCCGGAGCCGGGAGCTCCCAGGAGAACAATGCGCATGAGACTTGTAGTTGTCGTTGAAGGTCGAGGCACAGTACCGATACGCTTCCCCCCGGTCAAACCACCGTCCGAACCCGGCCCCAAGGGAGCACTCCATGCGCAAGGCAGCCACTCGACCCCGCAATGCCTTTTATGCCCAGTCCGGCGGTGTGACGGCCGTCATCAATGCCTCGGCAGCCGGCGTCATCGACGCGGCACGCAAGCATCGCCGCCACATCGGCAAGGTGCTGGCCGGCCGGCATGGAATCGTTGGGGGACTCACCGAAGACCTGATCGATGTCAGCGCCGAATCGGCCGCCACGCTGCGCGGCCTGCGGCACACGCCGGCCGGCGCCTTCGGCTCCGCGCGCTTCAAGCTCAAGGGCCTGGAGCAGAACCGCGCCGAGTACGAGCGGCTGATCGAGGTGTTCCGCGCCCACGACATCGGCTACTTCTTCTACAACGGCGGCAACGACTCCATGGACACCGCGCACAAGGTGTCGCAGCTGGCTGATGCGCTGGGTTATCCCATCACCTGCGTCGGCATCCCGAAGACCGTGGACAACGACCTGCCCTTCACCGACTGCTGCCCGGGCTTCGGCTCGGTGGCCAAGTACGTGGCGGTGTCCACGCGCGAGGCGGCGCTGGATGTCGCCTCCATGGCGCGCACCTCGACCAAGGTGTTCGTGCTGGAAGTGATGGGCCGGCATGCCGGCTGGATCGCCGCCGCCGGCGGCCTGGCCGGCGAGAAGGCAGATGATGCGCCACAGGTGATCCTCTTCCCCGAGATCAGCTTTGATGAAGCCGCGTTCCTCGCCAGGGTAAAGGGCAGCGTGGACAAGAACGGCTACTGCGTGATCGTCGTTTCCGAAGGCGTGAAGAACGCGGAGGGCAAGTTCCTCGCCGAGGCCGGCACGCGTGATGCCTTCGGCCATGCGCAGCTGGGCGGAGTCGGCCCGGTAATCGCCGGTCTGGTGAAAGACAAGCTCGGCTACAAGTACCACTGGGCGGTAGCCGACTACCTGCAGCGCGCCGCACGGCACATCGCCTCGAAGACCGACGTGGACCAGGCCTATGCCGTGGGCAAGGCGGCGGTGGAATACGCCGTGAAGGGCATGCATGCGGTGATGCCGGCCATCATCCGCAAGTCCTCGCGCCCATACCGGTGGAAGATCGAGCCGGTGCCGCTGGCGAAAGTCGCCAATGTCGAGAAGAAGGTGCCACGCGATTTCATCACGCCGGATGGCTTTGGCATCACGGCAAAGGCGAGGCGCTACCTCGCGCCGCTGATCGCAGGCGAAGACTATCCGCCCTACCGCAATGGCCTGCCCGACTACGTGCGCATCCGCGGCAAGGCCGTGAAGAAGAAACTGAAGGCAGAATTCAAGGTCTGAAAAAAAAAGAACCCGGTGCGCTGCGCCACCGGGTTCAGGATCCTTACTGCTGCGCGGCTTCCGGCTTGCGGGTGATGCCGCCACCGCCGGAGAGCCCGCCGCTGGCCGAGGCCTCGCCATTGCCGGCGCTGCCCTCGCCCCACACGCCGCCGCCGAGGCCGGCCTCGTGATGATCGCCGGAGACGGCTGCATTGCCATCGCCGCCGAGGCCGATCGAGCCGCCCTCCGCCGCGTCCGCGGCCGCATTGCCCAGCGCATCCCGAACCGGCGCGCCCACGCGCCTGGCAGCCTCTTGTGTCGATGCGGCGCTCGTCACCGCGGCGTCATGCGCAGCCCGCGCCGTCCCGGCAGCCTTCTCGCGTACGGCACCTGCAGACTGGCGCACCTTGCCGGTCGCTGTGTCCACGGCGCCGCCCGCCTGGGCCTGGGCTTCCTGCGTGGTGTCGCGCAGAGTGCCGCGAGTGCCGCCAGCGGCCTCCCGCACGTCCCCCAGTGCACCGTCGGCGAACACGCCGCCATCCAGGCCGCCGCCCAGGCCGCCGCCCAGGCTCCCTCCCAGGGGCCGACCGCCCAGCGTGCCATTGAGCGTCCCGCCCAATGAGCCGCCCAGCGAGCCACCCACCAGCTGCGCGCTGGCTGGCAGCGCCAGGGTCAGCGCAGCAGCCGCGAGGCAGATCATTCGGTATTGATGTTTCATGTCAGCTCTCCTGTGTCCGTGGATTCCTTGGGAAGGCTCAATTGCCTCTCATGAAGCTCTACGAACCAGGGCAGCCGATCCATCCATGGACCCGGCAGGCCGTTCAGCGGGACGGTCGCGCCATCAGGCCGCGGTCGGGCAGGTCCTCTCCGACCAGGCCGTAGCCGTAGCGGTTGTCGCGGCCCCTGGAGCCCAGATCATCGGCCACGGCAGCGAACTGACGCAGGACGTCTTCGCTGGCGGCACCCGGGCGGGCCAGCTCCCGGGCCAGCAGGCCCGCTACCAGCGGCGCCGCGAAGGACGTACCCCGCACCTGCTGGTATCCGCCCTGCAGTGCTGCTGCCGTGAGGTCGGCCCCGGGCGCCGCGAAACTCACATGCCGGCCGCCGCTGGCCTCGGGCAGCACGCGCCGCTTTGCATCCACGGCCGACACTGCCACCACGCCGGGATAGGCGGCCGGATAAAGCGGCCCTGCATGGGGACCATCGTTGCCTGACGCTGCCACGATGAGGATGTCGCGCGCCTGCACCGCGCGCACCGTGGCCGCCAGCACGGCATTGTCCGGACCGACGATGCTCATGTTGATCACGCGCACGGATGCGGCGGCAAGCTCGCCCAGCGCGGCCACCACGTCACGCACCCGGCCGCCGGGCGCCTGGCTGCCGCAGTAGACATCCACAGCCAGCAGCTGTGCACCCGGCGCGGCTCCGGTGAATTCGTCCGACCAGCCGACGAACAGCGACGCAACGCCGGTGCCGTGTGCGGAGGGTTGCGCGCGGCCGTCGCATCCGGACACCCGTGGCGGGCGCCGCTGGAACACCGGATGCGCAGCGTCGACGCCGCCATCGACCAGTCCCACGCGGATCTGCACCGGCGTGATGGCGGACGCGCCCGGCGATGCCGTGGCGGCAGGCAGCGCCGCGGCAGACTCGATGTAGAGGTGATCGAAATCGTACTGGCCTTGCGGATCGCCCGCGCGCAGCTCACGCAAGGCCTCGCGCGTGCTGGTGCCCCGTGGCACCAGCAGCGTCACCAGCTGCTGGTCCAGTCCCGCCAGCTGGCGATCATCCTGGATGACATAGCCTCGCAGCAGCGCGCGCGCCAGCGCATCCGGATCAGGCGCAAGGGCAATGATCACGGCGCGGGTGACGGGGAAGCCGCGCGGATCGGACTCCAGCTGCGCAGGATGTCGTCGCAGCAGGCTGCGCGCCTGGTCGGCCAGCGGGCGCAGCCGCGTGGCGGCACGTTGCGTCGTTTCACCGACCGTCGCGCGCAGCGGTGCCTCGATGATCGGTCCCAGCGGCGGCAACTGCAGGGGCACGGGCAGCTGCGCTGCCGCGATGAGCGGATGTGCGCACAGCAGGAACACCAGTAAGTGAAGATGACGGCGCATGCGGAAAAAAATACTGCCGCGCGCCCTGGGGCGCCATCAATATATTTGTGCTGGCTCGTGGATGATAATCCGCGGCATGAGCGTAGTGCTCCATGAAGGCCCGCGGTGAGCCAGGACATCGCGCTGCTGCGGCAGACCCTGCCCACGGTGGTGCCGCGGCTGCGGCGGTTCGCGCGCACGCTGACGCGGGATGCCGCCGATGCGGACGACCTGGCGCAGACTGCGATCGAGAAGGCGCTGGCACGGGCGGCCCAGTGGCGGCCGCCTCCCGCCGGTGCCACCACCGACGAGGTGGAGGCTGCCGTGAGGAGCTGGATGTTCGGCATCATCAAGAATGCGTGGATCGACGACCGGCGCGCGGCACAGCGACACCGCAGAGTGTTCGCGGCCACCGGGGATGCGCCGGACGCCCCGGACCACGCGCATCTCGCGCAGGAGCACCGCCTGTCCATCGAATCCGCGATGCAGCGCCTGCCCGAAGAGCAGCGGCTCGCCGTGGCTCTGGTGCTGGTGGAGGGACTTTCCTACAGCGAGGCCGCGCAAGTGCTCGACATTCCCGTGGGCACATTGACCAGCCGGCTGTCGCGCGGCCGCGAGACGCTGATGCAACTCCTCGATGTGACGGGAGAGGCGCCATGAACCCTGTGCACGAAACCTGGGACGACGTGCAGCTGGCCGCTTTCATCGACGGCGAGCTCGACGCAACCGTTGCCGCACGCATCGAGGCGCAGCTTGCGCACGATGCGGCACTGGCCATGCGCGTCGCGCGCCAGCGCAGGCTGCGCGCGCAATTGCACGCGGCCTTCGATCCGGTGCTCCAGGAGCCCGTCCCGCCGAAGCTGCTGGCGGCGCTGCAAGGTCGCGGCGGCGCAGCCACGCCCATCGGCATCGCCCGGCCAGAGACATCCCGGCCGAAGGCCCCGCCACTGTGGTGGGGCGCCGCGGCCGCGTCGGTCATGCTCGCCCTGGTGGTGGGGTGGATGCTGCCGCGCGGCAATGCGCTGCTGGTCCCGGCGGATGAAGGCCTGCTGGCCAGTGGCGCGCTGGAGCAGGCACTTTCCACGCAGGCCTCTGGCGCAGCCGCCAGCGCCGGCGCGGTGCACGTGTCGCTGAGCTTCCAGGCAACCGACGGCGCCTACTGCCGCGCCTTCAGCCTGCCGACCGGAGTCGATGGCTTGGCCTGCCGGCAGGATGGCCGCTGGCGAATCGAAGCCACGGGCCGCGTCCCGCGCAGCGCGGGCGAAGAATACCGCCAGGCCGGCACGCCACTGTCGCCGTCAGTGGTCGCAGCGATCTCCGGCCGGCAGCAGGCTGATGTACTGACACCGCAAGAAGAGCTGCAAGTGCTGGAGCGCGGCTGGCGCTGAGCCGACCGCAACTGCTCCGCGGAGGCCTCGCCCGGCACGCGCCTCCCCTCCCGCACCGCCCCGGGTTATAGTGTCTGGATGCCGTCCGCCCGTGGGCGGCATTGTCATATACGAAGAAGATCCTCGAGGGGAGAGTCGATGCAAGACGGTACCTGGTTGTGGCTGTCGATCGCGGCGGGTGTGCTCGCCGTCATCTACGGCGTCATTGCGATGCTTTCGATCCTGAAGCTGCCCGCGGGCAACGCGCGCATGCAGGAAATCGCGGCGGCCATCCAGGCCGGCGCCAAGGCCTACCTGAACCGCCAGTACACCACAATCACCGTGGTGGGCGTGGTGCTGTTCGTGGTGCTGGGCTTTGCGCTCAACTGGCAGACGGCGGGCGGCTTTGCCGTGGGTGCGGTGCTGTCGGGCCTTGCCGGCTACATCGGCATGAACATCTCGGTGCGCGCCAACGTGCGCACCGCGCAGGCGGCGACCAACGGCCTCAACGCCGCGCTGCAGGTGGCCTTCAAGGGCGGCGCCATCACCGGCATGCTGGTGGTGGGTCTGGGCCTGCTGGGCGTGGCCGGCTACTACTTCCTGCTCGGCGGTGCCAGCGAGGACCAGGCGGTGCGCGATGCGGCGCTGCACGCGCTGGTGGGCCTGGCCTTCGGCGGCTCGCTGATCTCCATTTTCGCGCGCCTGGGCGGCGGCATCTTCACCAAGGGCGCCGACGTGGGTGCCGACCTGGTGGGCAAGGTCGAGGCCGGCATCCCTGAAGACGATCCGCGCAACCCGGCCGTGATCGCCGACAACGTGGGCGACAACGTGGGCGACTGCGCCGGCATGGCCGCCGACCTGTTCGAGACCTATGCGGTGACGCTGGTGGCCACCATGCTGCTGGGCGGCCTGATGCTCTCGGGCATGGGCACCAACGCGGTGATCTATCCGCTGGTGCTGGGTGCTGCATCGATCGTCTCCTCCATCATCGGCACCTTCTTCGTGAAGACCTCTGATGGCGGCAAGATCATGAACGCGCTCTACAAGGGCGTGATCGTGTCCGGCCTGGTGTCGGCGGTGGCCTTCTGGTTCATCACGAAGGAATTTTTCCCCGGCCAGTTCAACGCCATGTTCGGCTGCACGCTGATCGGCCTGGCGCTGACCGCGGCCATGATCGTGATCACCGAGTACTACACGGCCACCGAATACAGCCCGGTGCGCAAGGTGGCCGAGGCCTCGCAGACCGGCCATGCCACCAACATGATCGCCGGCCTCGGTGTATCGATGAAGTCCACAGCGCTGCCTGTCATCGCGGTGTGCGCGGCCATCTGGGGTTCCTACACCCTGGGTGACCTCTACGGCATCGCCATCGCGGCCACTGCCATGCTGTCACTCACCGGCATGATCGTGGCGCTCGACGCCTACGGCCCCATCACCGACAACGCCGGCGGCATCGCCGAGATGTCCGGCCTCGACAAGAAGGTGCGCGACATCACCGATCCGCTGGACGCGGTGGGCAACACCACCAAGGCCGTGACCAAGGGTTATGCCATTGGCTCCGCCGGCCTCGCCGCGCTGGTGCTGTTCGCGGACTACACCCACAACCTGGAAGCGGCCGGCAAGGCTGCGGTGTTCTCGCTGTCCGATCCGGCCGTGATCATCGGCCTGTTCATCGGCGGCCTGGTGCCCTACCTGTTCGGCGCCATGGCAATGGAGGCCGTGGGCCGCGCCGCCGGTTCGGTGGTAGTCGAGGTGCGCCGCCAGTTCCGCGAGATCAAGGGCATCATGGAAGGCACGGCCAAGCCCGACTACTCCAAGGCGGTCGACCTGCTGACCAAGTCGGCGATCAAGGAAATGATCGTGCCCTCGCTGCTGCCCATCCTGGTGCCGGTGGTGGTGGCCTTCGGCATCAACTGGCTGATGGGTCCGGGCGAAGGCATCAAGGCCCTCGGCGGCCTGCTCATCGGCACCATCGTCACGGGCCTCTTCGTGGGCATCTCGATGTGCACCGGCGGCGGTGCCTGGGACAACGCCAAGAAGTACATCGAGGAAGGTCACTTCGGCGGCAAGGGTTCCGACGCCCACAAGGCGGCGGTGACCGGCGACACCGTGGGTGATCCGTACAAGGACACCGCGGGCCCGGCCATCAACCCGCTGATCAAGATCATCAACATCGTGGCACTGCTGCTGGTGCCGCTGCTGTAAGGATCTTCCAGCGCGAGACATGGGGCCCGCCGGAGTGATCTGGCGGGCCCTTTCTTTTGGGCCCTGTTGTGGCGCAGCCGGTGCCCTAGCGCCGCGCCAGGTCCCAGAACAAGGCCTCGATGCCGATGCGGATGCCCGGGTCGGCGCTCCAGCGGTATTCCCGGTCCCAGCGCACCAGCGGCTCCACCGACCAGTACAGCCAGCGGTTGGGCGTGGGCCGACGGTAGAAGATGCCCGCCTCGTGGTGATCGACGGAATGGGCCGTCTCTCCTCCCGTCAGCAGGCGCACGCCCCAGCCGCGCCCGATGTCATTGGCGCGCGGATAGGATCCGTGGCGGTCCGGCACGAGCAGTTCGTGCGCACGGGCGTAGATGAGCGTTTCCGACCACTGCGTGCGGTTGCGGTCGGCGCGCCACTTGGCATAGGTGGAGGAGCGCAGCAGGTGCCTGCCATTCCAGCGGTCGAAGGTGGCCGCCGCGGCATATCCCACGCTCTCCTTGGTTTCGGCGAACACCTTGGCGAAGGGATGGAAATCCCACCTGCCGAGGGCATACTCGCCCGACCATTTCAGTGCCGCGAAGGCCACGGGCGGCACATCCACCCGCATGCCCAGGTCGAAGTCCAGCGAGCGCAGCAGCTGGTAGCGCAGGCCCGCGCGCAGGCCTTCGGTGGAGCGTTCGCTGCGAGGCGCCTCATAAAGATCGCCGCTGCTGATGAACACCCCGAGGCGACGCTCCAGGTTGGGCAGGCTCAGCGAGATGTCGAACTCGGCCAGCAGGTCCACCTCGCGTCCGCTGCTGTGGTCTATCCACTCGCCGGTAAGGCCGATCCGGAATGGCGCGGCGGGCACAGGTTGCAGGGGACGGTCCTTGTCGGCCAGGCGCCGGTCCGTGGACTCGACCACCTCCTGCGTCCAGGTGTAGACGCGGTCATGCGCATGGTCCAGGCGCTGGCTGAAATCCAGTGGTGGTCTGACGCCGGCGCGCTGCGCGCGGATTTCCTGCACCGAAAGTCCGGTGGGGCGGTAGCGTTCCGCGCGTCTGCGTGTGGTGGGCGTTGCAGGTGTGGCAGGTGTGGCAGGCGCGGATTGCGCAGCCGGTGCGGCTGATTCGGCGGCATCCACCGCCGCGGCCAGGTCCACCATCTGCGTGGTCGTGACATCCTCTGGCGGCTGTGGCGCCACCTCCGGCGGTGGCTCGAATCGCGTTGCGGCGCAGCCGGCAGCGAAGCAGGCCAGGCACGCAATCCACCATCCCCCTGGGCCTTTCCCTCGCTGCATGCGGGCAGCTTACGGCAGTCGGCGCAGCGCACGAACCGGAGGTAGCGCAGGGATCGCGCCGGACACCACCTACTGGCGCCCGCGGCTTGCCGGCAGCAACCGCAGCTGACAGATTACGCGGCGTCACGCGAACGACCCGGGGGACAAAATGGCAGGGATGCTTCAGAGAAGCTGGCGGCTGGCGTGGATTCCCGCGATGGCCCTGCTGGCCAGCGCAGCCGAACCGCCTGCAGCGTCGCCACCCGTACCGCCCACTCCCGTGCATCCGGCGTCGTGGCCTGCGCCCGCATCGCCCTTGCGCCCCGACGCGAAGCTCGAGCAGCGCGTGGCACAGCTGCTGGCCCGCATGACGCTCGAGGAGAAAATCGGCCAGGTGATCCAGCCGGACATCGGCAGCGTGACGCCGGAGGACATGCGCCGCTACCACTTCGGCTCCATTCTCAACGGCGGCAACTCCGCGCCCGACAAGGATGAGTTCGCGCCGCCGCAGAAATGGCTGGCGCTGGCCGATGCCTTTTACGCCGCATCGGTGGACCGCAGCAATGGCGGCGTCGGCATCCCGATGATCTGGGGCACCGACGCCGTGCATGGCCACAGCAACATCATTGGTGCCACGCTTTTCCCGCACAACATCGGCCTGGGCGCGATGCGCAACCCGCGGCTGGTGGAAGCCATTGGCGCGGCCACCGCGCGGGAGATCCGCGCCACTGGCATGGACTGGACCTTCGCCCCCACGCTCACGGTGCCGCAGGACACACGCTGGGGCCGCACCTACGAGGGCTATTCGGAAGATCCATCCATCGTGGTCTCCTACGCGGCCGCGATGGTTCGCGGCCTGCAGGGCCGGCCCGGCAGCCGCGACTTCCTGCGCCCGCCGCATGTGATCGCCACTGCCAAGCATTTCCTCGGCGACGGCGGCACCGCCAATGGTCGCGACCAGGGCGACACGGCGGTGACAGAAGCCGTGCTGCGCGACACCCACGGCGCACCGTATGTGCCAGCCATCGAGGCCGGACTAATGTCGGTGATGGCCTCGTACAACAGCTGGAACGGCACCAAGCTGCATGGCCACCGCGGCCTGCTCACCGAGGTGCTGAAGGAACGCATGGGTTTCCAGGGCTTCATCGTGGGCGACTGGAACGGCCACGGGCAGGTGCGCGGCTGCCGCCCCACCAACTGCCCTGATGCCCTGCTGGCCGGGCTCGACATGTACATGGCGCCGGACAGCTGGCGCGGGCTCTACGACAGCCTGCTCGCGCAGGCGCGCGACGGCACGCTGCCCATGGCGCGCCTGGATGACGCCGTGGCGCGCATCCTGCGCGTGAAGTTCCGCATGGGATTGTTCGAGGCGGGCCCGCCCTCCTCCCGCCCCGGCGGAGGCGACTTCGCAACGCTTGGCCACGCAGAACACCGCGCGATCGCGCGACAGGCCGTGCGCGAATCCCTCGTGCTGCTGAAGAACAACGGTGGCCTGCTGCCGCTGCACCCGAAGCAGCGCGTGCTGGTGACGGGTGATGGCGCCCACAACTACGCGAAGCAGTCGGGCGGCTGGACGCTCACCTGGCAGGGCACCGGCGCGGACAACAGCCGCTTCCCCGGCGCCACCTCGATCTGGGAAGGCATCCGCGACAACGTGCAGCGCGCTGGTGGCAGTGCGGAGCTGTCTGCCGATGGCAGCTGGCGCGAGCGGCCGGACGTGGCGGTGGTGGTGTTCGGCGAGAATCCCTACGCCGAGGG
Source organism: Pseudomonadota bacterium (assembly GCA_030852845.1). Taxonomy (GTDB): domain Bacteria; phylum Pseudomonadota; class Gammaproteobacteria; order Steroidobacterales; family Steroidobacteraceae; genus ZC4RG30. The sequence goes on along the minus strand of JALYWF010000039.1, from coordinate 18,781 downwards.
TGTGGGCGATATCCGCACGCTGCTGTTGCGCACCGACGGCGGCCACCTTGAAGTGCTCGCCAGGCTCAATGCCGCCGGCATTCCGGTGGTCGCGATTTTCCTCTCCGGCCGGCCGCTGTGGGTCAATCGCGAGCTCAACTCTGCGCAGGCCTTCGTGGCCGCGTGGCTGCCCGGTTCCGAGGGCAGCGGCGTGGCGGATGTGCTCTTCCGTCGTGCCAACGGGCGCATCGCGCATGATTTCCGCGGCAAGCTGTCGTTCTCGTGGCCGAAGCATGCGGCGCAGTACGGCCTGCATCGCGACCAGCCCGGCTACGACCCGCTGTTCCCCTTCGGCTTCGGCCTCACCTATCGCGACCGCCGCGAACTGCCGCAACTGCCGGAGGATTCCGGCGTTTCCCAGCAGGAGGCCCCTGGCACCACGCTGTTTGATGGCACGGGTCCCGCGGGCTGGACCGTCGCCGGCAGCGGCGCGCTGCGCTTGTCGCGCGTCGACCGACTGCGACAGGAAGACAGCCTGCAGCTGGTGTGGCCCGGCGGCGGTGCGGGCGCGCTCGGGTTCGACAGTGCGCGCGGCGAGGACTTCAGCCGCGAAACCAATGCCGACATGCTGCTGGTGCTCACGCTGAAGGTTGATTCCGCGCCTGGCGGCGGCATGACCGTCACGGCGCACTGCGGCGCGGGCTGCCAGGGAAGCGTTGCGCTCGAGGCCGCGTTGCGGGCATTGACTGCCGGGCAATGGCAGCGCGTGGGTATTCCGCTGAAGTGTTTCACGGCCGCAGGCGCAACCACCGGCCAGCGGTTCACCCGGATTGAGCTGGGTAGCTCCGCTCGCGCGCAGCTCACTCTCCACCGTGCGGCCCTGGGCACGGATGCAGACCGGCGCGTGGAGTGCACGGCGCGGTAGATGCCGGCTGCGCCCTCAGCGCCTGCCGGCTTTTTTCGGGCGGCGCAGGGTCATCTGGAACTGGCTCACCAGCTCGCCGTTGATCTCGATATCGATGTCCATGTGCACCACGGTGGAACCCGGCTTGGCATCGATGCGGGTGATGCGTTCACAGGAATCCGGGCGACGGCCGGCAAACCTGTGGGCCGGATTCATCGCCAGGAACAGCGTCGGTGCATTAACGCACGGCGCACGCAGGGTGGCGCGATGGCCCGCGATGCTGGCCTCGCCTCCTTCGGGCAGCCCCTTGTTGTCCACCAGGAGGAACTCCAGCTTCCGGCGCGATGGCGCGATTCCCATCAGCATCATCGATGGGTTGAGGTAGGAGACGCCGCCCGGAATGTTGAAGATGCCGGAGCCCCCCTCGCCCATCAGGATCTCGTACTGGTCGATCCAGTGGATGTTGAAGATGCAGTGCACGCCAGGTCCCGTCCCGATTGATACACAGTCGGCAGTGCCCTTGATGCCGAACGGGCCGGTGGCGGGCACTGTGCCGATGCCGTCCACGCTGTAGCGATCGGCCAGCCGCAGCAGCCACTCACTCAGGCCACGTTGTTCCGTGACCGGCGGGGGGACGTAGTACTCGACGTCGCGATAGGTCTGGCGGGGATTGCGGTCTGCGGCCGCGGCGTGACCCGCGAAGGAGATCAGCATGAGGCAGGCAACCCCCGCGCGCCCGGACAGCTTCGAAACGCGGTCCGGCGGCAATTTCAACGCCGGTCCTTTTTCTTTTCCCGGCGCAGGGTCATCTGCAGCTGTGTCACCAGCTGCGTGTTGATCTCGATGTCGATGGCCACGAGCACCACCTTGCCATCCCGACGGGCATCAATACGCGTGATGCGCTCGCAGGTCGCCGGCGACCTGCGTTCGTAGCTCTTCTCAGGGTTCATGGCCAGGAACAATGCCGGCGCATTAACGCAGGGCACGCGCATGGTGGCGCGATCACCGGCGACGGAGGCCGAAGCTCCCTCAGGCAGACCCTTGTTGTCCACCAGCAGCAACTGCAGGCCCTGGCGTGCGGGCTCCAGCCCCACCAGCAGCATCGAGGGATTGAGGTAGGACACTCCCCCCGGCAGGTTCCAGACGCCGATGGTGCCCGCGTCAGGGTCCATGTTCACTTCGAACTGGTCCTGCCAGCCGATGTTGAGGATGCAGTGGATGCCGGCACCGGTGCCGATGGACACGCAGTCACCAGTGCCCTGCAGCGGAAACACCATCGGCGGTATGTACTCGGTTTCCTGCTGGGCGCTGTTTTCTTCTTCCTCACCGGGGCTCGGGCGCTTGCGCATGGGATCAACCGGCTGGATGTAGATCGTGCCGGCACCATCCACGCGGTAGCCGTCGGCCAGCCGCAGCAGCCACTCCGACAGCGCCGCCCTGTCGGTGACCCGCGGAGGAACGACATAGGCCGCGCTGCGTGCGTCCTTGCGCGGGTTGGTGCCGGCAGCCCCCGCAGAGGCCGCGATGCATCCCGCTGCGATGCCGGCCAGCCAGGCATTGCGCCTCATCTCGTCAATCCACTGCCAGGGCCAGGAACGGCCTGTACCTCAGCCACGCGAGTGAGCTGGAAGCGGTAGCGCACTTTCACCTGGTAATAGATTTCGGTGTCCACCTGCAGCTCGACGAGCTTGCTGTCGGAGCTGGTGATGATGCGCGTGGCGCGCTCGCAGCCCTCTATCAGGTCGGCGCAGGGCGTGCGGAAGACAGCAGTGTCGCCAATGATGCCGCCCCTGGAACCTTCGGCCAGGCCACGGTTGTCCACCTGCAGGTAGCGCAGGCCGATGTCGTCCGGCTCCAGGCCGAAGAGGATCATCGCCGGGGACAGGTTCGACACACCGCCCAATATTTCCCCGCCGCCGCGCGCACGGGTTTCAGGCCAGCGGATGTTGAACTCGCATTGCACGCCGGGAGCCACGCCGAACCCTATGCAGACTCCCGTGCCGCGCACACTGCGTTGCTCGTCCGGTTCGCCCCTGCCGCCGAGGTCCACGTAGCCATCGATGGTGTATTCCCCGAGCAGACGGCGCAGCCAGGGAATGATGTCGGCCAGCTTGCGGGTGGGCTTCTCGCCGCTGACTACGACTTCGCTGAGTTCCTCGATCATGCCCGCCCCGGCCGGCGCATCGGCTGCCGGCGCCGGACTGGCGGCGAACAGGGCGGACGCGCACAAGGCCAGCGCCAGCGGGCCCCATGGCAGGTATTTTCCACCCGGTCTCTTCATTCCGCCTCTCCCTGGCAGCGCCCGACCTTGCCGCCGGGCACCTGAACTGCCGCTTAACCGGGTGCTTGCGCTAGCGTCGCGGTCCGGCGTTCGGATTGCGCGGCCGGGTGGACATCGCGTCGCGCCTGTCTCCTTCAATGGAGTTGACGCGCGTCTGGATGGTGCGCAGCTCGCGGTGCATGTCATCCAGCTTGCCGGCCATTTCCTGCAGACGGGGATCGCCATTGATCACCTTCATCGTGTGCGCATACCAGGCGCTGGTGCCTTCCATCAGCACCAGGTCCGGAGGCGGCGGCCGGTAGCAGTTCTGGTTCATCTGCGCCCAGCCGGCGAAGGTGCGGAACTCCTGGTATTCGTTCAGGTACTCGTCGTCGTTTTCATCGAGTTCATCGAACTGGAAGGCCATGTCGGCATTGGACATGGCTTCCATTTTCGAGATGCGGCCGTCACGGTTGGAGTCGAAGTTGCGGAATTCCGGTTCGCACTGCACCTTGAACACGGCCCAGTCGGCCATTGCGTCCGCAACGAAGCCCGGCAGGCACATGCGGAACTGCAGGCGCGAGCCAGGATTGTCCGGATCGGTGTTGAGGTAGGGGCAGCTGGTGTCGTAGCGGTCGTCGCTGTTGAGCTGGTTGAACAGCTTGTAGAACTCGTCTTCGGCCTTGATGATGCGGTCGCGCAGGCGCCCCCCGCGCACGATGACCTCGTCGAGTTCTTCCAGTTCGTCAATGGGCAGCTCTTCGGGCGACAGCGCCCGCGGTGCTTCCGGCTGTGCCTGGGGCTGCACCTGCGGCACCTCTGCAGCAAGGGCCGTCGCCGCTGCGGCAAGGAGCAGCACTGCCATTGCCGCAACGCCACCCGCCACATTCTTCCTGCCCGGCATCTTCACTCCCCTGCGTCCTCATTTGCGGAACGGGCCGTACTATAGAAAACCTGCCTGTCGGCCGTCAGGGAAGTTTGCCACCGGTCCCCGGGGCCGGGCTATCGCCCCGGCTAGATTGCGAGGGGTCCCGTGCTGTCTCCGAAACTTTCCTGGCTGCAGCCCAGCTTGTCCAGCAGCGCCAGCAGCAGGTTTGACATAGGTGTCCTGGCCGGCTGGACCAGGTGTCGGTTGCCCTGCAGCGCGCCACCGGCCCGCCCCGCCAGCACCACCGGCAGGGGATCATGGTCATGCGAATTGCCGTCGGCCATGCCACTGCCATAGAGCACGGCTACGTGGTCAAGCAGCGTGCCGTCCCCTTCGGGCACCGCTGCCAGCTTGCCGAGGAACTGCGCGAACAGGCCCACGTGGTAGCGGTTGAGCACGGCGAAGCGCGCCTTGTTGTCCTCGCTGTTGGAGTGATGCGAGAGGATGTGGAAGGAATCGCGCACGCCGCTGCGCGGATACACCGCGCCGCTGAGCTCCTTGGCCAGCATGAAGGTGCCCACGCGCGTGATGTCCGTCTGCCAGGCCAGCGCCAGCAGCTCGTACATCAGGCCGATGTGCTGCTCCACATCGTCGGGAATGCCGCTGGGCCGGGTTGGCAGCTCGACCTCCCTGTCCACGCGCTCGCCCGCCTGGGCGATGCGGCGCTCGATCTCGCGCACGTCGGTGGCAAAGCGTTCCATGCGATGGCGGTCGACGGCCGGCAACTGCCGCTCCAGTCCCTTCAGCTGCGCAGCCACGGAATCCAGCAGGCTCAGTGACTGTGCGCGGCGGGCCGCGCGCTGCGCCTCGGTGGAACCGTCACCGAACAGGTGCTCGAACACGATCTGCGGATTGTTCTGCATCGGCAGCGGCGCCAGCTCGCCCTGCCAGGCAAGTGTGTTGCGATAGGCGCAGCTCAGGCCCTCGCCGCAGCTCATGCTGGAATCCTCGATCATCAGCTCCAGCGAAGGCAGTGGGGTGTCACGCCCCAGCGTGCGTGCCGCCACCTGGTCCGCCGTGATGCCGAGCTTCGGCTGCGCGCCGGACATGGCCTTGGCACCGCTGAGGAATGTGGCGGAGGAGCGGTTGTGGTTGCCGGTGGCGCCGCCGGGCCCATAGGCCAGCGGATGGCAGAGATTGGTGACCACGCACACCTGTTCGCGGAAGGGTTCCAGCGGCGCCAGGATCTCGCTGAAGGCAAAGTCGCGTCCTTCACCGCGCGGAGTCCAGCGCGACATCGTGGCGCCATGCGGGAAGTAGACGGCGCCGAAGCGCTTCGGTGGCGCCGGCACCGCGGCCATCGCGGGCAGCATCGATTCCAGCAGCGGCAACGCCAGGGCGGCGCCGGCACCGCGCAGCACCGTACGGCGTGAAAGATGACGGCGGGTGATGAAGTGGGCCATGACGCTACTCCTGCCTTTGCGCCGCACTGGCCATGCTGGGTGGGGAAGGTTCTGCCGCGGCCGCGCGCTGACGCTGGCGGAATGCGGGGCTCTGTACCACCGCCTGGATGAGCGCACCGAAGCGCAGGCCATCGCGCTCAGCCTGCCGCACGATGGCGCGCACGGTGGGCATGTCGTGATGTTCCAGCTCGCGCCCCAGCGCGTACGTCAGCAGCTTGTGCGCCAGGTTGGAAACAAAGAGGTCCGAATGGGACAGCAGCGCCTGCTGCAGGCTGGTTGGACCATCCAGGGGCGTGCCGTCCACCAGCGTGCCACGCGCATCCACTGCCGTGTCGCCGTCGCGCTCGCGCCAGGCGCCGATGGCATCGAAATTCTCCAGCGCGAAACCAACCGGATCGATCAGGCCGTGGCAGGACGCGCAGGTCGGGTTGGCGCGATGGTGTTCCAGCCGCTCGCGCACCGAGGTGCGGATCACCTGGCTGCCGTCGCCGTCGAGATTGGTCTCAACCCCGGGTGGTGGCTCCGGTGGCGGGGCACCCAGCATGTTGCCGAGAATCCAGGCGCCGCGGATCACCGGCGAGGTGCGCGTGGCAGTGGAAGTGACCGTGAGGATGCTGCCATGGCCCAGCAGGCCGCGGCGATGGGAGTCAGGCGGCAGCGCCACCTTGCGGAAGTGCGCACCGCGCACACCAGCTATGCCGTAGTGCCGCGCCAGCCGATCGTTGAGGAAGGTGTAGTCAGCGGTGAGCAGCTCGGTGACTGGCAGGTTCTGGCGCAGCACCCAGTCCACCAGCGATCGCGTCTCGGTGATGAAGGCCTGGCGCAGGTTGTCATCGAAACCCTCCACCTCTGGCGCCACCGTGGCCAGCTCGCGCAGGAACAGCCACTGGCCGGCGAAGTTGTCCACCAGCGCGCCGGCGCGCGGATCGGCCAGCATCCGCCGCACCTGTGCCTCGAGCACCTCGGGGCGATTCAGGCGCTTGCCCACGGCCAGATCGAGCAGCTCGGCATCCGGAATGCTGCTCCAGAGGAAGAAGGAAAGCCGCGACGCCAGCTCCAGGTCGCTGATGGCATAGGGGCCCGCTCCGGCCGCCTGCGGCTCGGCTTCGAAACGGAACAGGAAGCGCGGATCAACCAGGATGCGCGCCAGGGCCTGTTGTATGCCGGCCTCGAATCCACCCTCGGCGTGGCCGCGCGCGTAGAACTGCGCAATGAGTTCCAGGTCTGCCATGCGCTGCGGCGCCCGGAACGCACGGGTGGCCAGATCCACCATGATCTTCTCCGCGCAGCGCCTTTGTTCGGCCACTGCCTGCGGATGGCAGGAGAAGATGCGCTGCCGGCTCTCCGTATCGCCCGGGCCGGTGGCGTTGTAGGGACCGGCGATTTCCACGCTCTCGATGCCGCCGCCAAGCTTGTAGCCAGAGTAGATGTCGTTCACGCCCAGCGCGCGGCGCTGGTCGAAGAGCGCTGCCGTGAGCTCATGCATGCCGGCCTTCACCCGCACGCGCTGGCCGCGCTGGTCGGTCTTCAGGGTCTGTCCGTCGATGGCCACGTCTGCGCCACCGGCGGCGCCACCACCACCACCGAATCCGCCGGCGCCGCCAAACCCGCCAGGTACGCCGGCCCCGCCGAACCCGCCGGCGAATCCGCCCCCGGCAAATCCACCGCCGCCGCCAAATCCACCACCGCCCGAAAAGCCCATCCCGTTTCGCACCGTGATGCGGTACTCGGCATCCAGCGGGAAGAAATGCCGGATACGCACGCCACCGCGCGAGCCCAGTGGCATGCCTTCCAGATGGACGTCCTGCTTCAGGTTCGGCGGCGTGCGATAGGTGATGATGGTCTCGGTGGCCGACATGTCACCCACCGCCAGGCGCGAGAGCTTCATGGCGGCGCTGGTATAGCCCTGCACCAGCGCCGGGGAAATCCCCAGGCCGGAGGCGATGTTGTCGAAGCCACCGCTTGCATCATCCGGCGGCAGCAGGCTGGTGACGTCCACCTCCAGGGCCAGCAGGTCGCGCACCGCATTGGCGTATTCCCTGCGGTTGAGCCGGTGCAGTGCCGGCGCCGCGGCATACGCAGGAGTTGCTGCATCCAGGCGTTGTTCCAGCACGTTGACCACGGCGGTGAGTACGGCCCGCGATGGCCGCTCCTCTCCGGGCGGCGGCATCATGCCGGAGCGCAGCTTCACGACCACCTTTTCCCATTCCGCTGCGTCATTGCCGACGTTTTTTGCGTCGAGTACATCCAGTGCCAGGCCGCCGGCCCACTCCTCGGTGTTGTGGCAGCGCGTGCAATAGCGGCTGGTCAGCTCCCCGGGGTCGGCTGCCGGCAGGGCAGCGGGAGCCACTCCCAGCCCGAGCGCCAATGCGACTGGCCAGAGATGCCGCATCAGCGCACCTCCTTGCCACGTTCGCGCAGCAGCGCGGTGATCAGCGCGATGGAGGCAGGCTTGGGCTCCGGTGGATGCGTGGCGAGGAACACGCCGCTGGCCCAGTCCAGCGCCGAGCGGCCCTCGTTGTCGCGCGCCGTCAGGTCCGCGCCCTTCTCCACCAGGAAACGGATGATGTCATCGGAGCCGCGATTGGCCGCGCCATGCAGCGCGGTGATGCCCATCGAGTTGGCCTGGTTGACGTCCATGCCCAGCGACTGGCAGAGCTTCACCGCCTCCAGCAGTTGTTCGGGCCCTTCGGTCCAGGTCTGCGCCACCACCCAGTTCACGCCGGCCGCCGCCATCAGCGGCGAGGTGCCCTGGAAGGTGCCGATGAGCGGATCGGCGCCATGACGCAGCAGCAGCTTCATCACCGTGACGTCGCCGGCCAGCGCGGCTGTCAGGAAAGGCGTCTGGCCGGTGAAGTCCACCCATTCGAGCGAGCCGGTGATTTCCAGCAGGTGGTTGCGGAAGGGCGGAGTTTCCTTCGTGCGCGCGTTCACGTCCGCGCCCGCGGCCAGCAGCGCCTCGATGAGCTTCAGCACCGGCGGACGGTCGATGCCGTTCTTGAAGGTGGCGTTGTGCACGTAGAGATTGCGCACATTGACCGCTTCCCACAGCGGGGTGCGGCCATACCAGTCGGCCGCATTGACGCTGCCGCCCCGCTCCAGCAGGTAATGCGCGGTGGCGATGCTGTTGTTGGAGATGGCCATCAGCAGCGGCGTGATGTCATTGGCCTCGCGCGCGTTCACGTCGGCGCCGGCAGCAATGAGCAGCTTCGCCACCTCCATGTGGTTCTGCCGCGCGGCATAGTGCAGCGGCGTGAGACCACCGGGCTGCGGTTCGCGCCGGCCGCGATCGGCAGGCACGCCGCCGCGGATGATGCCAACGCCAAAACCGAACCCCGCCTGCGAATTGGGCCGGATGAAAGCCGGCGCGGGACCCACCGGGGTCGCCACCTGTGGCCGCGCGCCCGCCTCGAGCAGGGTGGCGACGACGTCGGCATGTCCCGCGCGCGCCGCGAACATCAGCGCAGTCTGTCCGTAGCGTGTTTCCTTCGCATCCACCGCTGCGCCATTGCGCAGCAGCAGCTGCACCACCCGGGCAGAGCCGGCCTCGGCGGCACGCATCAGCAGGGTTTCGCCATCAGGCCCGGTGGCCTTTGCATTGGCCCCGGACTGCAGCAGCAGCTCCACCATCTTGTCATTGGCATTGGCAATGGCGAGCACCAGGGGTGTGATGCCGCGCTCCGTGGGCGCATCGGGATCGGCGCCGGCCTTCAGCAGAACCTTTGCGCCGTCCAGGTCGTCTTCGGCCACACGCCAGTGCAGGGCGGGCGTACCAAAGGGACCGGGCGCATCCGGCTTGGCGCCTTGCCTGAGCAGCAGCTCGACCCGCGCCGCATCGCCCTGCCTTGATGCCGTCGACAGCTCATCTCCACCACCCGCGAAGGCCGGGGGCGCAACGCCAAGCGTGATGAAGCAGATCACTGCGACGTGCTGCCACAAAGTACTGCAGTGAATCGAGAAGCCCTGAACCATCGACGGGGCACCTTGCTTCCGGCTGCAACAGGTTTAGCATGGGGCGAAGTCTGCCGCTACTGCCAGGGAGGTTACGGTGCGTCCTACACAAACTATTGCGGATACCGGCGGCCCGACCACCCGGCGGGAGTTGCTGGGATCAGGACTCGCACTGGCTGCAGGAAGCCTGTTCGGCACGCGCAACGCGGCAGCGGCCGCGCCCCCCGCCCCGATCAATGCGAGCCCCGCAGACGCGAAGCTGCTGCCCGGTTTCAAGGTGCATCGCGTAAAAACCAGCGGCGCAGAGATCTACACCGCAGTGGGTGGCAGTGGGCCGCCGGTGCTGCTGCTGCATGGCGCACCGCTCACGCATCTTTCCTGGTATCGCGTCGCGCCGGAGCTGGCGAAGCGATACACCGTGGTTATTCCAGACCTGCGCGGTTATGGCGACAGCAGCAAGCCAGCCGACGGGCAGAACCACATCAATTATTCCAAGCGCGCGATGGCGCTCGACAATGTCGAGGTGATGCGCAATTTCGGCTTCGAGCGTTTCGCGCTGGTGGGCCATGACCGCGGAGGGCGCGTCGCACATCGACTGGCGCTGGACCATCCGCAGGCCGTCACGCGCATGTCGGTGCTCGACATCGTGCCGACGCACTACCTGTACACGCACCTCACCAAGGCCTTCGTGGAGGCGTATTTCCACTGGTTCCTCTACATCCGCCCCGCGCCCTTCCCCGAGAACATCCTCAATGCGGACATCGAGGGCAACTTCGGCCGCAATCCCTCGCCGGACCTGCGTGGGGAATATCTCAGGGTGTACCGCGATCCGGCCGCCGTGCATGGCATGTGCGAGGACTACCGCGCCTCGGCCGGCATCGACATGGAGTACGACGAGGCGGATCTCAACAAGAAGATCACCTGCCCGCTGCTGGTGCTGTGGGCCAGCGATGCGGCGATGGGCAGGATGTTCGACGTGGCCGGCATCTGGAAGGAGCGCGCCACGCAGGTGACGGGTGCAGCGCTGACCGGCGGACACAATCTGCAGGAGCAGAATCCGGCCGGCGTGCTGGCGCAGTTGCAACCATTTCTACAAGTTGGAGGGTAATTGTCTCCCCTTCCACTGCCCTTAGTACCGCATAGTTGGCGGAAGCTGGAATTTCCTCGCCCAGCTATTTAATCAGCGCCAGCCCCTACTGACTTACCAGACTCCACTAACGCGCGCTTTGCTTCGTTCACGCTCATCGTCTACCAAAAGCTTGGTGGCAACTATTTAATAAGCCTCGAGGAACTGCCTCGCCTCCCGTCTAACGAGACCTTGGCTAAGAGCTGATGATTTCAACGCAACGCGCAGCGCCTCTTCCGTACCAAGCTTCTCAAGAAGCGCCTTTCCATCTGACGCAAGCACAACCCTAAGTTGGTTGTAGGCGGTTGGCTGGTCCGGGGCGCTTAGGTCACCGGCTCCAGTAATCACCTCCCGAAACTCCGGAAGCAAGCGCTCGAGGCGAAAGTAGAGATGACTTTGTTCAACCCGATCCGTGGCGAGCACTCCCAGCGAGTGCAACCAGAATCCCACGGATATATGCCACTGCATTCCAAAACCTTTCTCGAACGCAACAAGAGTGGAGACACTCGATTGCTGCTTATGCAAGGATCTTCCTCTGGATTCGAATCCCATGGACTCGAACACTTCTGACAGCCCCTTCTTAAGCTGGATAGAATTCATTTAGCGTCCCGACCTATATACGTCTACTACTGACGTCCATGGGTCACCCGTAATTTCTTCAAGTTCCGCCCGATATCTTTCCACCTGCCGCTCACCACGCCGAATCGCCGACGCATTATCGGGCTTCAATTCTCGCACCTCACGGGTTGTCCAGTTTACCGCATCAGGCCTCCTACCACTTGGAAGCACTACGCGCGTATCAAATTGATCGCCAAGCGCAGTGCCGTAGTTGTCATGCGCGCGCCGTCCCGCCGCTGCCGCCGCCGACTCTCCACCTCGTATTCCCCTACTGACATCATTGCCAATCTCAAGTGCTTTGCCAATCTTTCTGAGCTCACTAAACCCCGGTACGATCCCTGCGAATCGCGAAAACGTGCTTACCTTCTCTCCAGTGATGCAGTCCCTGCCAGTGGCTGCGGTACACAAATCGGCGTAAATCCCGGCGGGAGTAATCCCCACAACCAAGGAAGCGGCATCCTTGATCCCAAATCCCTCGGGTGGTGGCGGAGGGGGCTTTGGCCCCTGCCCCGACATCCGGGGCCAGTTGAGCCGCTTCAGGCGTTCCTGCCTTGTCTCCTCGTCCATTACAGAAACTTCTTCCGTCCTGACGTCGCACTCGATGCTCCAAAGTCCGTTTCGGCACGGGTGGCCATAATGGTCAGGAAACACAAGGATCAGGATGTCCCTGCCACATCCTTCCGGCCGCGCCGCGCAGCCGCCTACTCTATGGCGGACACGGGTAGCCGATACCTCCACCTCATCGAGCTCCTCAAGGTCCTCGTCATCGACTGTGGGCGTAAACCCGCTCGGATCCGTATAGGTGGCTGGATTATTGTTGACGTATGCGTAGCGGTTAAAAGACTGGGTGAATCCAGGATTGGGAATCGTAGGATCAGGAGAGAGAAATCGCCCAATGGTCGCGTCGTACACCCGACCATTCATGTGGATGAGACCCATCTCTCCCAGCATGCTGTGCCCGGTGAAGCCGCGGCGGCTGACCCCATTGATTGTTGCCTTGTCCCCGGATGGCACTGCACCATCCCAGTCCGCGCCATCGCGTGGCGAACCAAACGCCGTATAGCTTTGCCTCACGAGCAGAGAACCGCTCCCGTCAGTCAGGGTTGAGCTACTCCCCTGATTATCCTGCAACGGATAGTGGATGGCGTTTGTGCTGGTCGATTTCCGGCTGATTACGGCAACCGTCTGACCCTCTGCCTTTACGTAGTGCCGCCAGTCGACTACACCCCCTGCCGTCACCTTCTCCAGGATTCCGCCGATGTAGTACGTGCTTTCGCTGCCGGAGGGGCCGGTATACTCCTGCCGGAAATACTGCCTGTCCGGACCGTAATAGAACGTCGTTGTTTCGGTGGATGTAGCGAGCACTGATGGAAAGTTGTAACTCGTCCAACTGATCGTTGACCCGGCGCGATTGGTCATGTTGCCGTTTGCGTCGTAGCTGAACGTAACTCCGCCGCTCCCGGTGCTCGCCACGGCGTGCTTCTTCGTCGCGTGATAGGTCCAGGAGGCATTCCCGTTCACGTCCGAGCGATTGGTAATATTCCCCGCCGCGTCATATGTGACGTTAAGGTTCTGGACTCCATTGAGCTCTGTGTAGTCCAGTCGGTAGAGATTGTCGTAATAGAAATCTTCAATCAGAGGTACAGAGCCTTCCTGGCGCTGCCTGATATTTCCGACAAGATCGTATAGGTAAGACTGATACTGCAGGCCGTTACCTCCGCCCAGCCCTGACTGAATTGAATACAGCCAGCCAGTGACGGCGTCAAAATCCCGGCTTGTAATCACGCCGTTACCCAGGGTCTCCTGGGTCGTTTGGCCGCGGTCATTGCGGCTATCTGCTGCCCAATAGACGGTGCATGGAGAACAACTGGACGCGTCGGCAACCGACTTCAATACACCATTCTGATAGTCGTATTTGACCTTGACTGGCGTAGAGCCAGTGCTGGTCGGATAAGTCAGCGTATCCAATGCGCCTATGTTGTTGTAGGTGTAGCCAATGGTATAGCTTTGATCCGCGGTGATTGTTCGCGAACTGTGTCGCCCCGCGCTGTCGTACGAGAAGCTCTCGCTATAGCCCGTCATCGACACACCCGCAAGCCGGCCGATGTTCTTTGATCCTGCAGAGGTGCCCCAAGCCCAGCTCGTCGTTCCCTCCGCCTCAGCTCTGGACGTGACGCGAGAGAGCGCATCAAATGTCTGGCTGAATGACTGAGTTTTGGCGTCACTCCAACTGATCAACTCTCCCAAGGAGTTGTGCGTGAAGCTCCAAGCGCCGAGATCCATATCAGTTGTGGCATCCTGGAAGGCCCGGATGCCATAGCTGTAGGTCGCGCTGAACAGCGTATTTGAGAGGGAGTCCACCACCTGCGTCAGGCTGCCGATGCCATCGTAGAAGAATGTCTGGGAGTATCCGTCATGGTCGATTGACTGCCGGATCCATCGATTGACGTCGGATATCTTTGTGCTGTTCTTCCCGTTTGGATCGGTCACGGTCTCCGATCGACCCGCGTAGGTGAAGGTGGTAGTTACAGGTGTTGACGTGCTGTCACTTTCAGGCCTGGACTGGGAGGTGATGCGCCCTCGCAGGTCATATGCGTTGGTGACCCAATACGCAGTACAACTTGACGCCGCACAGGGAACGGTCTGCCTGTACACCCTCCCAAAGGCGTCGTACTGAATGCCTGTCCGACTGAACGCACCCGCCATGTTAGTAGACTTCTTCACAATCGCCCGACCGAGCTGATCCAGGTGAGTCCTTGATTCCCAAACGGCAGCGTCAGAAGTGCTCCGCTCAGAGGCGACGACAACCATCTTGTTGATTCCCGTCGCTCCACTCGCCGGATCACCATTCTCACAACCATAGGCAGAGCAAGCGGCATAAGTTAGACGGGTGCCAGTTCCGTCACCCCGGACGTTACGAACTACCCTTCCGAATGAATCGTATTCGATGCTTGAGACGACAATTCCGTTTGGATCCGTCTCGGTGACGAGGTCTCCGAACGTCGGGTGGTAGGTAAGTTCGGTTTGCTGACCCAATGCATCTCTTACGCGAACTGGGAACTGGCCAGTGCCTCCCATCGTTCCATCTGGCGAACCCCAATCCATCTCCGACTCCCGGGAGGTGTTGTTGTAACGTCAACAGCAGACTGTGAGTCTGCTCAAATCATTCAACTCACTCAGTCAAAATAGTCATACCTTACGTCCAACAATCATGGGAGGACTTATGAATCGCATGCCGTGGAAGACGCTTCTTGGAGTTACCGCCGCCTTCACGATGATGTGTGCGGATGCGCAGACTCCGAGGAAAGCCCCAGCGCTCCCGTCGATCGAATCGTTCGCGTTGCACCCCTCCAAGGATCCGGATCAACTTCGAACGGTGACGATTCTCCAGAGTGGGCTGAATAACTCTGCTTTGAACTTGAGCACGGCGCAGAAGGCCGAAGTAGACAAGATCGTGGATCAATTTGTGAAGGAGTTGCTTGTGCTAGGCGAGACTCACCCGATCGAACAGGGCAAGCGCATGTCATCCGCTGCGTTGGAAAGGAGACAAATGGCTGTTGGGAAGCTCAATGCGTCAGTCAACAGGATCATGAATACCGAGCAGCGCAAGACCTGGGAGAACGACAAGACCGCCCGTCGTAGCGCCTTGGAAAGCAGACTGTCCAAGGCCGCCCCCGTCCGGAGCCAATGAATCGAGCGGGCAGCCGCCCACCAACTAATGGCGACGAACGGACTCGGACCGAAGCAGCATCGAGAAACTTTCGACAAATACGCTCGGATGTGGCGGAGCTGGCAGCGGGGACGCAGAAAAGATCGCGTTGATCAGTGACTGACGCATCTGAGGCGATCCCCCGCAGCCATCGTACGGCAGCTCCACTTCCACTACGCGGCCGTCCCGACGTTGGCGAATCAGGGCCCGACAGCTGAACACCTCTTCGGATTGACCTTTCGGCAATTGCCATGCCCTTTCTATTCGTGCACGTGTCTGGCTTTCATAGATACCCAGCATCTTGGCACGCGCCATGAGCTCTGCGTCGGAGCTGTCCGCAACAGGACCTCCATCGCTGACCATCAACGGCGGCAACGACAGAGCATCCGGACCTGTGATTTCAACTTTGAGTGCAGCTTCGACCAGCTTCGTGAGATAGGCGTCCGGCGCACTCGGCAATGGGCTGGCGTTCACGTCAGACAACATTCTCACGACAATACGGCGCTCTACGGAGTCACCTTCCGCAGTCCCGCGATTGGCTCCCGATCCGATGGCCTCAGGTCGATCGGGGTGGAGCATCCTGCCGCCACCGCCCCACACTGCCACCGCAAAAAGTGCGTGCAGCAGCAAAGTTCCTGCGGCGGCCAGAATGCCTGCCGCTACTTGTCCCTTTCGTCCCGTCATTGAGCAAGAGCTTGCTACCGACCTCGGATCTGGCGCAAGCCACGTCTTCCGCGGCAGTCAAGGAAATGGCAAAAGAAAGCCCCGACTGGCGGGGCTTTCTCATTGCGTTGCCGCGAGCGACGCTCTATCAGAACGCCTGGTCGAACGACACCTCGCCCTGCACCGCCACCTGGTACGCCGATACCCTTCTCTCGAAGAAGTTCGTCACTTCCTGCACATCCTGCAGTTCCATGAACTGGAACGGATTCTTCGAGCCATACAGCGGCGCCAGTCCCAGCTGCGTGAGCCGCTGATCGGCCACATATTCCAGGTACTGCCGCATCTCCACGCGCGTCATGCCCACCACGCCGCCGGAGAGCACGTCTTCGGCGAACAGGGCCTCGCAGTCCACCGCCGAGGCGATCATGTCGCGCACATTGCGCGCCCATTCCTCGTCGAACAGCTCCGGGTTCTCGCGGCGCACGGTGCGCAGCACCTCGAACGCGAAGGCCATGTGCGCACTCTCGTCGCGGAATACCCAGGCGGTGCCGGCGGCGAGGCCCGGCAGCAGCCCGCGCGAGCGCAGGAAATACACATAGGCGAAGGCGCCGAAGAAGAACAGGCCCTCGATGCAGGCCGCGAAGGCCGTGAGGTTGAGCACGAAGCGGCGCTTGTCGGCAGCCGTCTCCAGGCTCTGCACGGCATAGACCTCGTCCGTCCAGCGCTGGCAGAACTCGGCCTTGGCCTTGATGGAGGGAATGTTCTCCACCGCGGCGAAGGCCTGTGCGCGCCGCTTTTCGTCGGGCACGTAGTTGTCGAGCAGCGTGAGGTAGAACTGGATGTGCAGGGCTTCCTCGTACAGCTGGCGCGACAGGTACATGCGCGCCTCGGGCGCGTTGATGTGCCGGTAGAGGCTGATCACCAGGTTGTTGGCCACGATGGTGTCGCCGGTGGCGAAGAAGGCCACCAGGCGCTCGATCAGGTGGCGCTCGGCCGGCGTCATGCGCTGGCGCAGGTGCCCCAGGTCGATCTGGAAGTCGATCTCCTCCACCGTCCAGGTGTTCTTGATCGCCCCGCGGTACATCTCGTAGAAGCGCGGATAGCGCATCGGCCTCAGCGTGAGGTCGAAGCCGGGATCAAGCAGGGTGGGTTCGCGGTCGCTCACTGACAGGCCTCACAGGTCTCGGGGTTTTCGAGCGAGCATACGACGGCGGCCTGGTCCTGGCTCACACTCTGCGCGGCTCCGCTCACGGTGGTCTTGGCAATCTGCGTCGCCGGGCGCGAGCGCAGGTAGTAAGTGGTCTTCAGGCCGCGCTTCCAGGCATACATGTACATGCTCGACATGGCGCCGATGTTCGGGTTGGCCATGAACAGGTTCAGCGACTGGCTCTGGTCGATGAAGGCGCCGCGGTCGGCGGCGAGATCAATGAGTGCCTTCATCGGCAGCTCCCAGGCGGTGCGGTAGATGGCGCGCAGCTCTTCGGGGATCTCGGCGACGCCCTGGATGGAGCCATCGGCCAGCTTCACCGCGTCGCGGATCTCGCCGGTCCACAGGCCCAGCTGCTTGAGCTCCTCGACCAGGTAGCGGTTGATCTGCAGGAAGTCACCCGACAGCGTCTCGCGCTTGAAGAGGTTGGACACCTGCGGCTCGATGCACTCGTAGCAGCCGGCGATCGAGGCGATGGTGGCGGTGGGGGCAATGGCGATCAGCAGGCTGTTGCGCAGGCCGTGCTGCATGATCTCCTCGCGCAGCTCCTCCCAGCGGGCCTTGTCCTTCGGCACCACGTCCCAGGCATCGAACTGCAGCTCGCCGCGGGCGGCACGCGTCTCCTTGAAGGCATCGTGCGGACCGAGCTGCTTGGCGAGGTCTACCGAAGTGCGCAGCGCGTGGAAGTAGATGGTTTCCTGGATGCGCGCAGAAAGTTCGCGCGCCGCCTGGCTGTCGAAGGGCATGCGCAGGCGGAAGAACACATCCTGCAGGCCCATCAACCCGAGGCCCACCGGCCGCCAGCGCATGTTCGAATTGCGCGCGGTGCCGATGGGGTAGAAGTTGAGGTCGATCACCCGGTCGAGCTGGCGCACGGCCACCTCGACGGTGTGGGCGAGCTGGTCGAAATCGAAGCCATCGGGCCCGACGTGCCGCGCCAGGTTCACCGAACCCAGGTTGCACACGGCCGTCTCGCCATGGCTGGTGACTTCCAGGATCTCGGTGCACAGGTTCGACAGGTGCACGGTGGAACCCGGCAGGCCGGTCTGGTTGCAGGCCTTGTTGGACTTGTCCTTGAAGGTAATCCAGCCGTTACCGGTCTGCGCCAGCACGCGCATCATGCGCGCGTAGAGGTCGCGCGCCGGCATCTGCTTGCGGGCCAGGCCCGTGGCCTCGGCCTGCACGTAGGCGGCATCGAACTCCGCGCCGAAGAGGTCGGGCAGCTGCGGCACATCCTTCGGATCGAACAGCGACCACTGCTCATTGCGCTCCACGCGCTGCATGAACAGGTCGGGAATCCAGTTGGCGAGGTTCAGGTGATGCGTGCGCCGGCCTTCGTCGCCGGTGTTGTCGCGCAGCTCCAGGAAGCTCTCGATGTCTGCATGCCAGGGCTCGAGGTAAACGCAGGCGGCGCCCTTGCGCTTGCCGCCCTGGTTCACCGCGGCCACGGAGGAGTCGAGCGTCTTCAGCCAGGGCACGATGCCGTTCGACAGGCCATTGGTGGCCTTGATCAGCGAACCTTCCGAGCGTACGCGGTGGAAGGCGATGCCGATGCCGCCGGAGAACTTCGACAGCAGCGCCACGTCCTTGTACTTGTCGTAGATGGACTCCAGTGAATCCTGCGGCGAGTCGAGCAGGAAGCAGCTGGAGAGCTGCTCGTGCCGGGTGCCGGAGTTGAACAGCGTGGGCGAGCTCGGGATGTAATCGAGCCGCGACATCTGGTCATACAGCTCGAGCGCTTCCTGCACGCCGGTGGACAGCGCCACCGCGATGCGCAGCCAGAAGTGCTGCGGGGTCTCGATGACCAGGCGGCGGGTCGGGTGCTTCAGCAGGTAGCGGTCGTACAGCGTGCGCAGGCCGAAGTATTCCAGGCGGTTCGTGCGCGTGGCATCGACGGCATCGTTGAGCTTGCGGGCATTGGCCTCGACGAAGTTCAGCACGCGCTCGTTGATCAGGCCCACGTCGAAGCCGGTGCGGATGGACTGCGAGAAGGAGTAGACGCTCTGCCCCTGCACTTCCTTGTCGATGAAGTT